>DASSCF010000021.1:0-58373 GCA_035698025.1 Gaiellaceae bacterium | reverse complement strand
GCGGAGACCGACCGCGGGGTCGTGTTCTTCGACAACGGCGGCCGGCGCGCGCTCACGTTCCCGAACGGGCGCGCGGTCGCGTGGGCGCCCGATCAGGCCATTGCAGCAGTGGCGACACCGCAGTCGATCCTGCTTGTCGCGCCGATCTCGGGCGAGGTGATCTCGCTGCCGCTCGCGGTCAGAGATCTCGAGTGGGTCGTCCCGTGACCTCGGCCAAGCGGCGCTCCAGGAACTCCCGCTGGGCAGGCTGGGTGACTAGCTCGAGCGCCCGCGCGTAGGACGCTGCCGCCTCCGGGTTCCGGCCGAGTCGGCGCAGGAGGTCGGCGCGCGCCGAGTGGAGGAGGTGGTAGCCGTCGAGCTCGTCGTCGAGCGGCGCCATCAGCTCCAGCCCGAACTCCTCGCCGTGGGCCAGCGCGACCGCGACCGCGCGGTTCAGCCTCACGACCGGCCCCGGCGCGGCAACGGCGAGGAGGTCGTAGAAGTCGACGATGCGTCTCCAGTCGGTCGCGTCCGGAGTCGCCGCGCGGGCGTGTTCTGCGGCGATCGCCGCCTGGAGGGCGTAAGGCCCCAAGGGCAGGCGGTCGACGAGGCCGATGCCTTCCTCGATCTGCGCCCGGTCCCACAAGCGGCGATCCTGGTCCTCCAGCAGGATCAGCTCGCCGTCCGGGCCCGTGCGCGCGTCGCGGCGGGAGTCCTGGAGGAGCATGAGCGCGAGCAGCCCTGCCACCTCGGGCTCGTCGGGCATGAGCGAGCGGAGGACTCGCGTGAGGCGGATCGCCTCGGCGCAGAGCTCACGGCGGACGAGCACCTCGCCGGCCGTCGCCGCGTAGCCCTCGTTGAAGATGAGGTAGAGCGAGGCGAGCACGGAGGCAAGCCGGTCGGGCAGCTCGTGGTCTGGCGGGACGACGTAGGGGATGCGCGCGCCGGCGATCTTCCGCTTCGCGCGCACGAGCCGCTGCTGCATGGCCGACTCCGTGGTCAGGAACGCGCGCGCGATCTCGGGCGTCTGGAGGCCGCCGAGGGTCCGGAGTGTCAGCGCGACGCGCGCCTCCGGCGCGAGGGCCGGGTGGCAGCACGTGAAGATCAGTCGGAGCCGATCGTCCGGGATGGAGCTGTCGTCGATCTCATCCTCCTCGCCCGCCGGCACGAGCGCCTCCAGCTCACGCACCTTGTCCTCGAGCCTGCGGGCGCGCCGGATCCTGTCGATCGCTTTGTTCCTGGCCGTCGTCGTGATCCACGCACCGGGATTGCGGGGCAACCCGCGCTGCGGCCAGACCTCGAGCGCAACCAGGAAGGCGTCCTGAACCGCCTCCTCGGCGAGGTCGAAGTCGCCGAGGACGCGGATGAGCGCCGCGACCGCCCGCCCGGACTCTTCCCGGAACAGGCGGTCGACGGCCTCGTCCGGCGCGCTTACCGCCGGGCCTCCGCGGCGTTCGAATGTGCGCCCGAGCCCGCCGCCTCGTAGTCCATGACGGGGCGCACTTCGACCTTGCCGCCCGGCATGGGGATCTTGCGCGCCCAGGCGATCGCCTCGTCCAGGTTCTCGCACTCGAGCAGGTAGAAGCCGCCGAGCGTCTCCTTCGTCTCGGCGAACGGCCCGTCGGTGACGATCTGGTTGCCGTCCGGCTGGATGGCGACCGTCGTCGCGGTCGCCGTCGGCTGGAGCCCCTCGCCGCCGAGGAACGCGCCGGCGTCCTTGACTTCGATCGTGTAGGCGTCCCACTCCTTCATGGACGCCGCCATCTCCTCGGGCGTGCGGTCCGCCCAGCGGGCCTCGTCGCCCCAGAGCGTCAGCAGATACTTCATCGCGGAACCTCCCGTTGTCGTGATGCGGCGCGTTTCGCCGCGTTCACAGAGACGACGAACGGGCTTCGCCCGGATCGACAGGTCTCAGAGAGGAATGTTGCCGTGCTTCCGCGGCGGCCGCTTCTCGCGCTTGGCCAACGCGGTCGCGAGCGCGTCGCAGAGCACCGCGCGGGTGCGCCTGGGCTCGATCACGTCGTCGACGTAGCCGCGCTCCGCGGCCGTGTACGGGTTGGCGAACTGCTCCTTGTAGTCGGCGATCAGCTCCGCGCGGCGCGCCTCCGGGTCGTCCGCCTCCTCGAGCTCCTTGCGGAAGACGATGTTCACCGCCCCTTCCGGCCCCATCACGGCAACCTCGGCCGTCGGCCAGGCGAAGTTGAAGTCGGCACGGATGTGCTTGGAGCTCATGACGTCGTAGGCGCCGCCGTAGGCCTTGCGCGTGATGAGGGCGATCTTGGGGACGGTCGCCTCCGAGTACGCGTAGAGCAGCTTCGCCCCATGGCGGATGATGCCGCCCCACTCCTGCGCCGTTCCCGGGAGGAAGCCCGGGACGTCCACGAAGGTGACGAGCGGGATGTTGAACCCGTCGCAGAAGCGGACGAAACGGGCGGCCTTGACGGAGGAGTCGATGTCGAGCGTGCCCGCAAGGGCGCGCGGGTTGTTCCCGACAATCCCCACCGGGTGCCCGCCGAGGCGCGCGAACCCGCAGACGATGTTCTCCGCCCAGAGCTGGTGCACCTCGAGGAACTCGCCGTCGTCCACCACACGCTCGACCACGGAGCGCATGTCGTACGGCTTCGTCGGCTCGTCGGGGATGAGCGAGTCCAGCTCGGGGTCCTCGCGGTCGACGGGATCCGAGGGCGCGAAGTACGGCGGTGGGTCGACGTTGTTCTGCGGGAGGAAGGAGAGCAGATAGCGCGCGTCCTCGAGGCATGTTTCCTCGTCGTCGGCGGCGAAGTGCGCGACGCCGGACTTGGACGCGTGCGTAAGGGCGCCACCGAGCTCCTCGAAGGTCACTTCCTCACCGGTCACGGTCTTCACGACCTCGGGGCCCGTGATGAACATGTACGAGCTCTCCTTGACCATGAGCACGAAGTCGGTGATGGCCGGCGAGTACACGGCCCCGCCCGCGCACGGGCCCATGATCAGGCTGATCTGCGGGATGACGCCCGAGGCCTGGACGTTGCGCCAGAAGATCTCGGCGTAGCCGCCCAGCGAGACGACGCCCTCCTGGATGCGCGCCCCGCCCGAGTCGTTGATGCCGATCAGCGGGCAGCCGAACTTGAGCGCGAGGTCCATCACCTTGCAGACCTTCTCCGCGAACGCCTCCGAGAGCGTGCCGCCGAAGACGGTGAAGTCCTGGGAGAAGACGAAGACCTTGCGGCCGAAGATCGTCCCGTGCCCCGTGACGACCGCGTCACCCCACGGGCGGCGATCCATCATCCCGAAGTGCGGGTTGCGGTGGCGTACGTAGCGGTCGAGCTCGACGAAGCTTCCCGGGTCCAGGAGCTTCTCGAGCCGCTCGCGGGCGAGGAGCTTCCCCCGCTCGCGCTGGCGGCCTACGGCCTTCTCGTCCCCGGCGTGGAGCGCCTCGTCGCGAAGCCGCTCAAGCGCCGCCAGCTTCGCCTGGGTCGACCGGAGATCCTCGGCCTTGGCCATCCGCGGGAGCTTACTTCGGCTCGACACGGAATCGGCACATTTCGCGCGCCACGCGCGCGGTCGAGCTGGTTACGCTCGAAGCGGAGGGAGGCCCGCGGCCGGCCCCTCCGGCGCGTGTAACTCAGAGCTCGGCCGCCAGGTCCTCGGCGACCAGGGCGTACAGGTACACGTCGCGGCGTCGGCCCTTCAGCTCGATATAGGAGCGGAGCAGCGCCTCGCGCCGGAAGCCCGCGTTCTCGGCGACGCGGACAGACGCGAGGTTGTCGGGCTCCACGATCAGCTGCACCCGGGCGAGCCGGTGCTCTCGAAGCGCCCAGCGCGAGAGGAGCCGCAACGCGCGCGTGGCGACGCCGCGCCCCCGGGCCTGTCGCGCCACCCAGTAGCCGAAGGTCGCCCGCGAGTGGTTCAGGAGTTGGTAGCCGACGCAGCCCAGGAGCACGTCGTCCGCATCCACGATCGCGAACGAGTGCACGTTGGGCGAGCCGGCCAGGAAGCTGCGGGCGTCCTCCTCCGTGTAGGGCGAGGGGACGCTCGTCCGGCGCGGGATCTCCGGGTCCTGGCACGCGGCGACGATCGCGGGGACGTCGGCGTCGACGAAGGGCCGCAGGACGACGTCGCCGTCCTCGAGCCTCACGGCGCGAGATGCGCGTCGTACGTCCCGAACTCGTCGCGCAGCGCGTCGCAGATCTCTCCGACGGTGCAGTGCGCGGCGAGGGCCTCCCGCATCGGGTGGAGCAGGTTCCCGTCCCCGCGAGCGACCTCCCGCACGCGCGCCAGCGTCGCCTCCGCCGCGGGGCCGTCGCGCTCGGCCCGCACGCGCTGCGTGCGCTCGACCTGCCGCTTCTCCGACTCCGGGTCGAGGCGGTGGAGCTCGATCGCCTCCTCGTCGTGCTCGGCGAAGCGGTTGACGCCGACGACAACGCGATCGCCCGACTCGACCTGGCGCTCGAACTCGTAGGCGGCGTCCTCGATCTCGTGCTGCGTGAACCCCTGCTCGACCGCGGCCACGGCGCCGCCCAGCTCGTCGATGCGCGCGATCAGCTCGGTCGCGAGCTGCTCGAGCTCCTGCGTCAACGACTCGAGGAAGTAGGCGCCGCCGAGCGGGTCGGCCGTGTCCGTGCCGCCCGCCTCGTGCTGGAGGATCTGCTGCGTCCGCAGGGCGATGCGCGCCGAGCGCTCGGTCGGGAGCGCAAGCGCCTCGTCGAAGGCGTTCGTGTGGATGGACTGCGCGCCGCCGCAGACCGCCGACAGCGCCTGCACGGCCACCCGCACGACGTTGTTCTCCGGCTGCTGCGCCGTCAGGGTCGACCCGCCGGTCTGCGCGTGGAAGCGAAGCGCCTGGGCCTTGGGGTTCGTGGCGCCGAACCGGTCCCGCATGATCCGCGCCCAGAGCGTCCGCGCAGCCCGGAACTTCGCCACCTCCTGGAAGAAGTGGTTGTGCGCGTTGAAGAAAAACGAGAGCCGCTCGCCGAACTCGTCCGGTGAGAGCCCGGCCGCCACAGCCGCCTCGCAGTAGGCGATCCCGTGCGCGAGCGTGAACGCGAGCTCCTGCACGGCGGTCGCCCCCGCCTCGCGGATGTGGTACCCGGAGATCGAGATCGTGTTCCAGCGCGGCAGGCGCTCGTGGCAGTACGCGAACAGGTCGGTCGTGATCCGCATCGAGGGACGCGGCGGGAAGATGTAGTTCCCGCGGGCCACGTACTCCTTGAGGATGTCGTTCTGGACGGTGCCCCGCAGCTGGTCGCCGGCGACGCCCTGCTTCTCGCCGACGAGCTCGTACAGGAGCAGGAGGAGCGCCGCGGGGGCGTTGATGGTCATGGACGTCGAGACCCCACCGAGCGGGATCTCGGCGAAGAGGAGCTCCATGTCCGCCAGCGAGTCGATCGCGACCCCCGTACGGCCCACCTCGCCGACCGCCCGCGGGTCGTCGGAGTCGTAGCCGAGCTGCGTGGGCAGGTCGAAGGCGACGGAGAGCCCGGTCTGCCCATGCTGGAGCAGGTACCGGAACCGCTCGTTCGTCTCCTCCGCGGATGCGAAGCCGGCGTACTGCCGGATCGTCCACGGCCTCCCCCGATACATGTCCCGGTAGGGGCCGCGCGTGAAGGGAAACTCACCGGGCCGCTCGGGCGCGGCGCCGGCCGCGTCCTCGTCCGTGTAGACCGGCTTGACCTCGATGCCCGAGTCGGTCTCGCGGCGATTCTCGGCCGTGGCCATGGGACGGATCCTACTTTCGAGGGTCGGGGGAGCGGCCATCGCGGGCGGATCCCTGGAATCATGCGGCTGATGCAGGTCGAGCTGCGGCTCTCTGAGGTGATGGCCGCGCTCTCCCACGCGCTGGACATCTCCGACGGCCATCCCGCGGGCCACGCCACGCGCACGTGCCTGATCGGCATGCGTATCGCAGGTGCGATCGATCTCGAGGGGGCCGACCGCTCGGCGCTCTTCTACGGGCTCCTGCTGAAGGACCTCGGGTGCTCGTCGAACGCCGCGCGGCTCTCCTCGCTGTACGGAGCCGACGACCACGTCGCCAAGCGGAACGCGAAGCAGATCGACCAGACCCGCCTCCCCGAGGCGCTCACGTACATCGTCCGGAACTCCGGCGGGGTCCGCGACCTGCTGCGGGTGCTCGCCGCCGGAGCCAAGACCATGCGCCAGGTGACCGAGGACCGCTGCGAGCGGGGGGCGGAGATCGCGCGCATGCTCGAGCTCCCCGAGGAGAGTGCCCGGACGATCTACAGCCTTGACGAGCACTGGGACGGAAAGGGCCACCCGCACGGGCTGGCGGGCGAGGAGATCCCGATCCTGGCGCGGATCGCATGTCTCTCGCAGACGACCGAGGTGTTCCTGCGCGAGTTCGGGCTCGGCCCCGCCCTCGAGATGGCCGAGAAGCGAAGCGGCCGCTGGTTCGACCCGGCGCTCGTGCGGATCCTCCGCTCGTTCGGGGACGACCGGGACCTCTGGCGCCTGGTCGAGAGCGGAGACGCCGGGGCGCGCGTGGCCGCGCTCGAGCCCGAAGACCGAGTCGTCATCGCCGACGAGGCCACGCTCGACCGCGTCGCCGAGGCGTTCGCACGGGTGATCGACGCCAAGTCGCCGTTCACGGCCCGGCACTCGGAGCGCGTCGCCGAGATCGCCGTCGCGGCCGCGGCCACGCTCGGGTTCACGGACGAGTCCCTCCGCGACCTCCGTCGCGCGGGCCTGCTTCACGACATCGGCAAGCTCGCGATCTCGAACCTGATCCTCGACAAGCCCGAGAAGCTGACGACGGTGGAGTTCGAGGCCGTGAAGCGCCACCCGCTGGTCACGGAGCAGATCCTCGGGCGCGTGAGCCGCTTCGCCGACATCGCCGGCATCGCGGCCGCGCACCACGAGAAGCTCGACGGCTCGGGCTACCACCGCGGGATCCACGGCGACGAGCTCGACCCGCCCGCGCGGGTGCTGGCCGTCGCCGACATCTTCGAGGCCATGACCGCCGACCGGCCGTACCGCGGGCCGATGGAGGTTGAGCAGGCCCTGGAGCTCATGCGCCTGGACGTCGGCCTGCGAATCTGCCCCGAGGCCTTCGCCGCGCTCGAGCAGTCGGCGGGCACGCTCGACCGCGCCGCGTGATCTAGGCTCGAAGCGTGCGCATCACGGTCAAGCTCTTCGCGGGCCTGCGGGAGCGCGCCGGCGAGAGCGAGCGCAAGCTCGAGCTCGACACGGGCGCCCGTGTCGGCGACGTCTGGTCTCCGCTCGGGCTCGGCGAGGAGCCGGAGGGGCTCCTCTACGCGGTCAACAAGGAGTACGCGTCGCCGGACCGCCGTCTGTCGGACGGCGACGAGGTCGCGTTGATCCCGCCGGTCTCCGGAGGCGAGTTCCGGCTCACCGCCGAGCCGATCGACGTCGAAGCGGTGATCGCCGAGGTCGCCGACGACCAGGCCGGCGCCGTGGCGACCTTCCTCGGGACGACGCGCGTCCGCTCACGGGGCCGCACCGTTCTCTACCTCGAGTACGAGGCCTACGAGGGCATGGCGGAGAAGGTGATGCAGGAGATCGCGGCCGCGCTCCACGCGCGCTATGAGCTCTGCCGCGTCGCAATCGCCCACCGGATCGGCCGCGTCGGCATCGGCGAGACGAGCGTGGCCATCGCCGTCTCCGCTCCGCACCGGGAGCACGCCCTGGCCGCCTGCAAGGAGGCGATCGACACCCTCAAGGTCGACGTCCCACTGTGGAAGAAAGAGGTCTACGAGGGCGGCGAGGAGTGGATCGGCCGCGGCTCGTAACCGACGCCCGACGTGGGTCGGATCAAGCGCGAGAGATCGCCGTTCCTGCTCTCCACGACGAACGGGGGCCCGAAGGCCCCCGCCGTCTGCCGCAGTGAGGGGACTGCTCTAGCCGCCTGCGACCGCCCCGCCCGTGGCGTCAGGAGCGACGCGCGAGGGGGAGGTTCCGTTCGGGGCCGTGACAGCCCACGTGCCGTAGCTGAACGCGTTGCCCGCAGCCGCGGGGATCAGCCAGACGCCTGCGCCCCACTTGCTGGCCTGGTTGGTCGCGCCGGTCGTGCCGGTGAAGAGCACGACGCTGCCACGGTTGAAGCTGACCGACTCGTAGACGCACAGGTGACCGGGGGCCGCCTGCGGGTTCACCGCAGATCCCGGGCACTGCGCCGTCGGGGCCGATCCGGCAGCCAGGAAGTGCTCCTGGGGCGCCGCAGCGAGCTCGAACCCGAAGGAGATGCTGTCCCAGCCGTCGTCATTGGTGTTGGCGGCCTGCAGTCCGGCCGCGTAGTTGCCCTGGATGGTCTTGATGGCGGACTTCTTGACGTACCGCTGATCCGCCTTCGGCTTGATGTGGTTGTTCCACACGCTCGTCCAGTCAGTGATCGCGCTCGCCGGCGTCGCCACCATCACGACGCCGATCGCCATGGCCGCAGCGATGAGCGCAACCAGCTTTCGACTCCGTACCAACCGCATTTCCGTCCTCCCTCGATCGGTGTGTCTCGCACCTGACGTGGGAGGGACGGAGGATCTTCCCGCGGACGTGTCGAGCCGTGGATCAGTGAGCAGCGCTGGCGGCAGGGATCCGAAGACCCCTGCCGCGATCAGCTGCAGCTGCTAGTCGTTCGTCTCGCCGGACGACGAAGGAGCAACGGCCGGCGCCTGCACGCGCCCTTGCCGCTCGAGCACTTCCTCGTTCGTCGGTGCGTTGGCAGCCGGGCGCGCCGTCACCGCGGGTGCCTCGGTCTTCGCCCGGTCCTCGTTCGTGCCAGGGCCGGTCGAAGCGCCGACGCCCGCGGCGGCGAGGCCGATGGCAAGCGCCCCGACCGCTGCAGCGAGTCCTTTGCGACGCGTGAGCATGCGCTTCATCGTTGTCCCCAGCTTCCTCTAGGGCACATACGCCGCGAAGGCGACGGACGAGCTCAGGTCGGCGGTCGCATCGCCGCCGAGCTGGTAGGTGAGGACGGCGTACCATCCGGCCGGGCAGCCGATGCCCGACGAGCGCCAGTAGACGAAGAGGTCGTTGCCCAGCGAGGTGCTCCACTCGGGGCTGACGATCAGCGGTGACTTGGTCGGGTCGATCCCCGCAGCGGGCTGCAGGCAGTACAGACCCGTGGACGGGTTGGTGACCGCGTTGAAGTTTCTGGTCCAGCCGGCGACGAACGTCCCGCCGGCGTTCACCTTGGCGTACGCCGAGTTGATGAACTTCCGGGCCATGCGGCCCTTGTTCGGGCCCGTGGACAGCGTGGCGACGAGCTTGCCACCTGCCTGGTCCAGGGACGCGGTGGATGCGACGGCATGCTTGCCGTCCACCTTGTCGGAGTTGTGGGCGAAGAGCGCGTGCTGAACACCGTGGGCGATCGCCGGCGTCGCCGAGCCAAGCAGGGCGACGACCAGCGCCGTCACGGAGAGCACGATTGGAAGCTTCCCCCCGAGCTTGCTTTTCACGAGCTGACTCCTTTTCGTTCGATGTCCTGTTCGTGACAGGACGCCGAGGCCGGGGGCCTCTGCTTCCCGCCGCAGCGCCGCCGAGGATGAAGGCCCTTCGGACGGTCGTTTTCTCATTGTTGGAAGCGACTGGGGGTTTGCAGCTCACGGCACGCATAGCTTTCACCGTCCGTTCGGGGAGTTTCCGGGGGGCACGGCTACGATGAGACAGTGAGCAGCCTCACGCCCCAGCAAGATCCTGAATCCCGCCGGTACGAGCTCGAGCCGATCGAGCCACACGACGACTTCCCGTACCGGGACTACGAGCCGATCCACCCGCGGAGCCGCCTGCGCGAGCTGGGCAAGAAGCTCTGGGTGCCGATCGCCGGCCTCGGCTACCTGATCTTCAAGTTCAAGGCCGTCGTGCTGGCCATCCTGAAGATCAAGGTCTTCGCCACCTCGCTGACCATGCTGGTCTCCGTCGCCGCCTACGCCTGGATCTGGGGCTGGCGCTTCGCCGTCGGCTTCGTCCTGCTCCTGCTCGTGCACGAGCTCGGCCACGTCATCGAGCTGCGCCGTCAGGGGATCCCGGCCTCGGCACCGCTCTTCATTCCGTTCCTCGGCGCGGTCGTGGGCATGAAGCAGCTTCCGCACGACGTCTGGCGCGAGGCGCGGGTCGCGCTCGCCGGGCCGATCCTCGGCAGCCTCGGCGCTGCCGCGGTCTGGGCAGCCGGCGAGGCCCTCGACTCGCAGCTTCTCGTTGCGCTCGCGTTCACCGGGTTCTTCCTCAACCTCTTCAACCTCGTCCCGATCACGCCCCTGGACGGCGGGCGGGCCGTCGCGGCCCTCCACCCGGCGCTCTGGGCGGTGGGCCTCGCGATCCTGCTCGGGCTCACGATCGTGGCGCCGAACCCGATCCTCATCCTCGTGCTCGTGCTGGGTGGGATCGAGGTCTGGCGGCGCTGGAGAGAGCGCGAGGACCCGCGCGCCCGCGAGTACTACTCGATCCCTGCCTGGCAGCGGGCCGTCGTCGGGGTCACCTACGTCGGCCTCGCAGCCGTGCTCGCGCTCGCCATGAGCGCGACGCACATCGAGCGCACCTTCTAGGCCGATGCTCGACGACCGGCGGATCCTCGCGAGCGCTGAGCATGCCGAGCGCCTGCACGTCCGGCAGATCGCCGACGAGTTCTACGAGGGCTTCAACACCGTCGCCGACCTGCCCGAGCCGGCAGTCACGATCTTCGGCTCCGCCCGCGTGAGTGAAGACCACCCCGTCTACGCCGAGGCGCGCGATGTCGGCAAGCGCTTCGCGGAGGCCGGCTTCGTCGTCGTCACCGGCGGAGGCCCGGGCGTGATGGAGGCGGCCAACCGCGGCGCCAAGGAGGGCGGCGGGCTCTCCGTCGGGTTCAACATCGTGCTGCCGCACGAGCAGGAGTCGAACCCCTACCTCGACGTCGACCTCACGTTCGCGCACTTCTACGTGCGCAAGACGATGTTCGTGAAGGCCGCGGAGGGATTCGTCATCTTCCCCGGCGGGTTCGGCACGCTCGACGAGCTCTTCGAGGCGCTGACGCTGATCCAGACGGGCAAGATCCTCGACTTCCCGGTCGTCCTCTTCGACTCCGAGTACTGGCGCGGCCTGCTCGAGTGGACGCAGCGAACCCTGCTCGCCGAGGGGATGATCTCGCCGGAGGACTGGGAGCAGCTACACGTCACGGACGATCCCGAGGACGCCGTCGCCTACGTCGTCGAGGCGTACCGACGCCGTAGCAGCGAGACGCCGGCCGAGCCCGCCAAGGCGGACGCCCAGTAACGACGAAGGGCCGCCGCAGCGGCCCCTCGCATCTCGTCACTTCGAGTCGGGCTAGCGAACGCGCTCGCCGTGCTCGACCTCGCCCCGCCAGGCGCCGGTCTCGACGCCGCGGCCCTCGACGATGTCCTTGAAGCGCTCGAGATCGCCCTTCACGCGCCGGCCGTCGAAGCCGAGAGCGCTGCCGAGCTGCTCCACGAGGCCGTCCGCGTCGTGATCCATCTGGACGGTGATCCGCGTCTCGCCCTCACTCAGCGGCTGGAAGGTGACGACGCCGCTGATCCCGTGACCGTCGACCGCCTTCCAGGCGACCATCTGGTCGGGCCGCTGCTCGGTGATCTCGGCGGTCCACTCGTGCTCCTTGCCGCCGACCTCGGCGACCCAGTGCAGGTGCGTGTCGTCGATCTGCCGAACGGACGTCACGCCCTCCATGAACTGGGGGAACTCCTCGAACTGCGTCCACTGGTTGTAGCCGGTGCGCACTGGCACCTGGACGTCAATGGATTCCTGGATGCTGGCCATGCTGCTCTGGACCCCTCTCCTCGTTTTGGATGTGCCCTCCGCCTACCCGCAGGCGTGGGCGCGAAACGAAGGAACTAACCGCGGAGGTGGCGGACGAGCTTCCAGGCCGCCGGAAGCAGCATGCCGGCGAGGTAGAGCTTGAGCAGGTCGCCGACCACGAACGGGTAGAGACCTGCTTCGAGCGTCTCCTCGAGGCCGAGGTTCACGGTGTGCGCGAGCCAGGGAAGCCCGAACGCGTAGATGACCACGCTCCCGGTGAGCATGGCCGCGACCGCCGAGTTGAAGCGCCTGTCCCACTGGCGCTGGGCGAGCCAGCCGATCAGGAGCGCCGCGACGATGAAGCCGACCAGGTACCCGCCGGTGGCGCCCTTGACGATCTCCCAGCCTCCGTCGCCGCCCGAGTAGACGGGAGCGCCGAGGAGCCCGACGAAGAAGTACAGGAGCAGGCTCGAGGCGCCGAGGATCGGGCCGTACGACGCGCCGACGAGAAGCACCGCGAAGGTCTGGCCCGAGATCGGCACGGGCGTGAACCCGAGCATGATCTCGATCTGGGCCGCGAGGGCGACGAGCCCGGCGCCGGCGACGACGAGGATCACGTCGGTCACGAGCCCCGCGCGGGGGAAGACCGCAAGCCTGAGAGTCGCCGCGTGCGGGTTCATCGCGGCGGGACTCTAACGGACTACCCGCTCGAGGGCAGGTAGAAGTACGGGCCCGGCGGCGTCTTGCCCGGGCCGTAGATCGCGGTCGGGTTCTGCGGGACGTAGCGCGTGAAGAAGTCGTCCTCGCGCAGGAGCTTCCCGTCCTGGAAGACCTTGCGGTGGACGTTGACGTCGAAGCCCGGGCCGCCCCCCGCCGCGGTGCGCACCGAGTTGGGCGGCGCGGACGGGTCGACCGCGTACTGGAGCTGCGGCTGGGTGTAGTTCGTCGGCGTGCTCGTCGTGGCCTCGACCCGCCGCCGCTGCTTCGTCCCGTAGAAGCTGACCGTGAAAGTGGTGTTCGTGTAGCTGACCTTGACGAGGATCGCGTTCTTCAGGTCGTTGCGGAAGACGAGATCGGGTCCGCCCCAGGAGACCGTCGCGTCGCGGCCCACGGGGTAGTGGCTGATGTAGAACGAGTGGTTGTAGCGGGTCTTGATCGGAAGCCCCGCCTCGAAGGCCGCGTTGAAGACCGTCGTCGCCGTCTGGCACACGCCGCCGCCGATCGAGGGGATGAGCACCCCGCCGAAGATCATCTGGCCCTCGCGGAACCCGCGCTCGACGGTCCGCGGCCCGACTTCCTTGTTGTACGAGAACGTCTGGCCCGACTTGATGATCGTGCCGTTGAGGTAGTCGCCGAGCAGGTGGACGTTCCAGATGCGGTTCGCCGAGGACTCGCCCATGTCGGTCGTGAAGGTCGAGATCTTCTCCCGGATCCCCATCGCCTTGGCGGCCTTCGTCGTGAAGGTGGCCGGCAGGACGGTCAGCGTCACTCCGGCGGTGCGCACCCCGGGCTGCAGCGCCGCCGCGAGGACCGCCTCCTGAGCCTTCACGGGCGCGAGGGTCGTGCCGGGACGCGAGCGCACGACCCGCACGCGGTCGCCGACGACCTTGAACGTCGCGTCGACCGGGTCGCGCAGCTTCGCCTTCATCATCGGCATGAGCGCCTGCTGGAGACCCTCGCGGTCGAGCATGACCTCGTACGCGCCTGCGGTGCGCTCGAAGCGGACGAGCCTGGCGAGCTTCTGCGGCCCGAGGGCGCCGACCTCCCTGCCCTTGAAGCGGATGGCGACCGGCGCGGCGATGACCGTGCGCGCCTGCTGGGCGACGGCCTCCGCCTCCTGGGTCGTGATCATGGGCTGCACCGGCTCCACGCGCGCGACGATCTGGCCGGTGCCGGTCAGCCCTGCCGTGCGGAGCGCTTCGAGCAACGGCTCGACCTGCACGGTCGTGCCGGGCGTGCTCGGCCGCACGAGTACCTCGCGGCCTTTCATCGACAGCTCCGCGCCGACGGGCCGGGACGTGATCTGGCGCAGCGTCTTCTCGAGGCGGGCGATCTCGGCCGGCCGGAGCTCGAGGACGGGCTCCACCTGGTGCTCGACGGCGAACGGCGCCGCGAGGGCGCCGAGACGCGAGAGCGTCGAGTCGCGCCCGGCGTTGAACGCGCGCTCCTCCGTGGCACGCGCGTCCAGAGCCCAGATCCGGTCGGGCCGGACGCTGAAGCTCTGCTCGCCGACCTGGATGCGCACCGGCTCGGCCAGTCGCGCCGCGAGCCGGCTTTGGACGGCCGCCTGGGCGTCCGCGCGCGACAGGCCGCCCACGTCGACGCCGCCGACCGTCACACCGGGAAGGACGGAGTCGCGCAGCGTGTAGGCCCGCGCAAACACGAGGGCGCCCGCGACCAGAACGAGGAGCCCGAGGACCGCGGCGATCGTGCCGGCCCGGCTGAGACCCCGGATCGGCCGCGTGAGGCGGGCCGCCATCTCGGTCATGAGCACGTGAGGTTAGCGCGAAACCCGGCCTCTATCATCAGGCGGAAGATGTCCACGAACCCGCTCAGAGAGCTTCCCTCGGTCGACGAGCTGCTCGGGCGCGATGAGCTCGCCGCGCTCGCGGACAGCCACGGCCGCCCGCTGGTGCTCGCCGCCGCCCGCGCGGCCCTGGAGCGCGCCCGCGAGGACGTCCGGGCCGGCTTCCCCGCCGGCGACCTCGTCGAGCGGACGAGGGCGGAGCTCGAGACCCGGCTCACGCCCAGGCTCCGGCGGGTCGTCAACGCGACCGGTGTCGTCGTCCACACGAACCTCGGGAGGGCGCCGCTGGCCGAGTCGGCGCTCGCGCGCGTGCACGAAGTGGGTGCGGGCTACTCGAACCTCGAGTACGACGTCGGGGCGGGAGCGCGCGGCTCGAGGCAGGACCACGTCGCCGCCGTCCTGCGCGAGCTGACGGGCGCCGAAGCGGCGCTCGTCGTCAACAACAACGCGGCCGCCGTCCTGCTGGCGCTCGCCGCCCTCGGCGAGGGCCGCGAGGTGATCGTCTCGCGTGGGGAGCTGATCGAGATCGGCGACGGCTTCCGCATCCCCGACGTGCTGGCGCGCTCCGGCGCGACGCTCGTCGAGGTCGGGACGACGAACCGCACGCGCCTCGCGGACTACGAGAGGGCGATCGGCGAGCGCACCGCTGCGCTCCTGCGCGTCCACCAGTCCAATTTCCGCATCGTCGGCTTCACCGAGCACCCGAGCACGCGCGACCTCGCTCGGCTCGCCGAACGCAGCGGGCTCCCGCTCGTCGACGACCTCGGCTCCGGCGCGCTCGTCGAGACGCTGGACGAGCCGACCGCACGCGCCGGCATCGAGGCCGGCGCCCACGTGGTCACGTTCTCGGGCGACAAGCTCCTCGGCGGGCCGCAGGCAGGCATCGCCGTCGGGCGCGCCGATCTGATCGAGCGCATGCGCCGCCATCCGCTCCAGCGGGCGCTGCGCGCCGACAAGCTGACCCTCGCAGCGCTCGAGGGGACGCTCGCGCTCTACCGCGCGGGCTCGCGCGACGTCCCCGTCCTGCGCATGCTCGACGAGCCCGCCGAGGCGGTGCGCGCCCGCGCCGAGCGCCTCGCCGGCCTGACCGGCGGCACCGTCGAGCAGACCGTGGCACGCACGGGCGGGGGCGCCCTGCCGCTCGCGGAGATCGAGAGCTACGCGTGCGTGCTCGAGCTCGGGCTCGCGGAGGCGCTCCGGGCCGGAGAGCCGCCGATCGTCGGCATCGTCCGCGACGACCGGCTGCTCCTCGACTGCCGGACGCTCACCGACGCGGAGGTCGACGAGGTCGCGGAGGCCGTGGCCACGTGCCGCTCACGGTAGGCACCGCAGGCCACATCGACCACGGGAAGACCTGGCTCGTCAGGGCGCTGACGGGCAAGAACACCGACCGCCTCCCCGAGGAGCAGGAGCGCGGGATCTCCATCGACCTCGGCTACGCGCCGCTCGAGCTCGGCGACGGCCACTCGTTCTCGCTCGTGGACGTGCCGGGACACGAGCGCTTCGTCCGCAACATGGTCGCCGGCGCGACCGGCATCGACCTGTTCCTCCTGGTCGTGGACGCGGGCGAGGGCGCCCGGGCGCAGACACACGAGCACCTGGCGATCATCAGGCTGCTCGGGATCGAGCACGGCGTCGTCGCGCTCACGAAGGTGGACGCGGTGGACGAGGAGACGCGCGAGCTGGCCGCCGAGGAGGCGCGCGAGCTCGTCCCGGAGGCAGCCGTCGTGGCGACGAGCGCGCGCACCGGCGAGGGGCTCGACGAGCTCCGTGCGGCGCTCGCCGAGGCAGCCGATCGTGTGGAGCAGCGGCCGTCCGACCGGCCGACGCGGCTCTACGTCGACCGCGTCTTCACGCTCAAGGGCATCGGGACGGTCGTCACGGGCACGCTCTGGTCGGGCTCGGTCGGCGAGGGCGACGAGCTGCGGGCGGAGCCCGCCGGCCGCGACGTGCGCGTGCGGAGCGTCCAGGTGCACGACCGCCCGGTCGAGCGGGCCGAGGCGGGCCAGCGGGTCGCGCTCGCGCTCCCGGGCGTGGAGCGCGGCGACCTGCGACGAGGCGACGCCCTCATCGCCCCGCGCTCGTATCCGCTCGGATACCGGCTCGACATCGCGCTCGAGCCGCTCGTCGAGATCGCCGACGGCACCCGGCTCCACGTCCACCACGGGACGGCAGAGCACTACGGCCGGGTCGTCCGGATCGGCGAGCGTCACGCGCAGCTCCGGCTCGCTTCGCCCGTCGTCGCCGCACGAGGCGACCGCGTCGTCCTCCGCGAGGGCACGACGCTGGGCGGCGGCACGGTGCTCGATCCGGCCCCGCCGCGCCAGGCATCCGAAGCGCGGCTCGCGCTCCTGGAGCGCGGTGATCCGGCCTCGATCGTCCTGGCCGTTCTCTCGGGGGCGAAGGAGCCCCTGAGGCGCGAAGACCTGGAGCGGCGGGCCCTCCTGTCGGGCGAGGAGCTCGACGCGGGGTTGGCCGCGGCAGTGCACGCGGGCAACTGGTACCTGACGCCGGAGCGGCTGGAGGAGCTGCGCTACGAGGTCCTGCGCGCGCTCGACGAGCGCGCGTCGGCATCCCCACTCGACCCCGGCGTGCCGGTCGCCGAGCTCCTCCCGCAGCGTCCGTGGGCCACGGCGCTCGTGCCGCTCCTGCCCATCGAGCGCCGCGGCGCCAAGGCGTACGCACCCGGCGCGACGGCGGGCCTCGGCGACCGGGCCGAGGCCGCCGAGCGGCTGGAAGACGAGCTCGACGAGGCCGGCTTCACTCCGGTGAAGGTCGAGGACGCCGAGCTCGCGCGCTACCTGGAGGAGGCGGGACGCCTCGTGCGCCTCGGCGACGGGCTGGCCGTCGGGGCGGCGGCCCACGAGGAGGCGCGCCGCCTGCTGATCGAGGAGGCAACCGCTGCAGGCTCGATCACGCTCGCGCGCTTCCGCGACCTCCTCGGCACGGGCCGAAAGCCCGCGCAGCTCCTCCTCGAGCGTTTCGACGCCGACGGGATCACCCGCCGCGTGGGGGACGAGCGGGTGCTCCGCCGCAAGGCGCAAACCGGCTAGGTTCTCAGCGGAGCGGCCCGGGCCCGGTGGCCCAGCCGGTCTTCAAAACCGGTGAGGCGGCGTAACCCGTCGCTGGGTAGGTTCGACTCCTGCGCCGCTCCGTTCGCCGCATCCGACGATCGTCCGCGTCTGGCCGGTGACGCGGGCGTAGACACCGCTAGCCGCATCTGTTACAAGTGCGAGTTGGGTGGAGATCGGGGGTCGTGCGGCAGGCCTTTCAGCGAGGAAAGGGGTTTGCCGTGTCGCATCGGGGGCACGTCCTTCAACCGCATCGGCTCGGGTTGTGGTTGGTTGCGCTCGCGCTGGCATCGCAGGGGGTCGGCGGCGCGACGTCGGCTGCGGGGACGGCGGCGGAGTGCAACCGCGCGGATGCCGTCTTCTACACGGGGAGTGACCCGAGCCGGCTCGCAGGTCGGCTGCAGCTCGCGCCGTCCTCGTGCACCGACTACTACCTGACGGTCGCGCCGCGTCTCGGAACAGGAGTGCTCGGCTGGCCGCGCGGCGGCGAGCCGCTCGACGCTGTCCACAACGCCGGCCCGAACTTCCACGCGATGGCGGAGATCCGGCTCAATCCATGGCGGATGTACGCGAACCAGCCTGGCAACAGCTGGTACGGCGCGGGCGTCCGAGTCAGGGAGATCATGGAAGAAGTGGGCTACGACCCGGGGCGCGACACCTGGGCGGTGAACGAGGTGGGCGAGCCTACGACGCAGGCCATGGGCGTCGACGTCATCAAGGGGACCGAACACGCGCGCAGGGACCTGCTGGACTTTGTCCGCGGCCTGTACGAGGGGGACGGCACGCCGATGCCGGGCCTCGTCTTTGCCGCGAACCCCATCCAGGAGGCCACGGACCTGTGGCAGTACAAGGCGGATCTCAGGAGCTGGTACGCGGACTCTGCGTTCTGGGACGAGCTGAGCCTGTACGTCCGCTTCTGGGCGCAGGAGGCGTATGCGGACGTGCGCGCCTGGGGCGTCGCCGGAACGACTCTGGCCGAGCGGACCGCCTTCCTGAACGACTACTCCCTGCACGCCCTGCGCGTCGCGACGCTCGGCGGCGCGGCGACGGAGGCCGCCCGCGCGTTCTTCGAGAACGCGTACACGCCGATCGGCAATGCCGTCTACCGGAATCTCCCGCCGCTCGGGCCGATCGGCTTCGGCTCCACGGACGTTGACCTGCTCACGATGAAGAACTTCGTCTCGACGCAGACGTACGCGCTTCGGTCGTCGGCTGGAGCACGGTTCGGCTTCGCCGACAGCCGAATCGGCGCCGCCACGCCGGTATCCGACGTCATCGAGGTCGAGGACCGCATCGCCGCCGCCATTCGGGACTCCGAGAGCGATGCGAGCGGCGCTTGCGGCGCGAGCGGCGAGTGGTGCGACGGGGACGTCGCCGGCGCGGCCTTCACCAGCCTCTGGCGGGAGTTCCTGGACGTGACCCCGCCGACGGTCGTGGCGAACGTCGAAGGACCGCTCGGCAGCAACGGCTGGTACACCGGAGACGTGACCGTGACCTGGAACGTCGCCGATGCCGACTCGCCGATCGAGCCGCCGGCGAGCTGCGAAACCACAGTGATCGACGCCGACACCGCCGGGAGGACGCTCACCTGCACGGCGAGGAGCCTCGGCGGCACTACCTCGGTCGACGTCACCGTCAAGCGCGACGCGACGGCGCCGACGGTGTCGTGCGAGCCGACGCCGTCGCTCCTCTGGCCGCCGAACGGCAAGCTCGTACCCGTCCAAGTCCACGTCCGCGTCGCCGACCAGCTCTCAGGCCCGGCCGGGTTCGCACTGACCGACGTCCGGGTGAGCGCCGACGTCGCGGCGGACGACGTCGCCGGATTCGAAATCGGGGCGGCCGACGACGAGGGCCTCTTGCGCGCCAAGCGGCCGGGCTGGGCGAGCGAGCGCGTGTACGAGCTCGTCTACGTCGGGCGCGATGCCGCGGGCAACGAGGCCGGGTGCGCCGCGAGGGTGCTCGTCCCGCACGACCAGCGGGAGTAAACGAGCGCGAGGGATCGCGCGACCTGCTTCTACTGGGAAGACCGCCTCCGGACCCTCGGGTCGTCCGACTCCTGCGCCGCGCCGCACCGCTCGTCTACGCTCGCCGGCATGAGCGAGGCCGTCGATCGCATCCTCTCCATCGGCACGGACCCGGCCGACACTGCCGACGACCGCTTCCGGAAGCGCCTCCTCGTCGGCGTGGCCTTCCTGATCCTCCCGGTCGCCTTCGTCTGGGGCTGCGTGTACTGGGGCTTCGGGGAGCGCGGCGTCGCGCTCACGCCGTGGGCCTATGTCACCGGGTCGGTGCTCAGCATCGTCATCTTCGCGCGAACGCTGAACTTCGCCTTCTTTCGCACGGCGCAGTTCCTCCTGATCCTTGTCGCGCCGGCGCTCGGGACGATCCTGGTCGGCGGTCTCGAGGAGTCGAGCACGGTTCTCATGTGGTCGCTGCTCGCCCCGCTCGGGGCGGTCGCGTTCGACAGGCCGGGCCGCGCCTGGCCGTGGTTCGGCGCCTTCGTTGCCACGATCCTGCTCTCGGTCGCCCTCTCCGAGGTCGTGCGGCCGGACCCCGCCGACCTGCCGGACGCTTTCGTCCGGACGTTCGATTTGCTCAACATCATCCTCGTCTCGTTCGTGGCGTTGCTGTTGCTCGTGACCTTCGCCCGGGGCCGCGAGACCGCGCAGGCGCGCGTCGAGGCGCTGCTCCTCAACGTCCTCCCGGCGGAGGTCGCGGAGCGCCTCCAGTCGGATCCCAACTCCATCGCCGACCACTTCGACGACGCGAGCATCCTCTTCGCGGACGTGGTCGACTTCACGCCGCTCTCGAGCCGGCTCGAGGCGCGCGAGGTGGTCCAGCTCCTCGATCGCCTCTTCACGAGCTTCGACGAGCTCGTCGACCGGCACGACGTCGAGAAGATCAAGACGATCGGCGACTGCTACATGGCCGCGGCGGGCGTCCCGAGCCAACGGCCGGATCACGCCCACGCGCTGGCGAGGCTGGCGCTCGACATGCGTGAGCGCGTGAAGGACTGCCTCCCCGAAGACGCCGACCACGACCTTCGTCTCCGCATCGGGATCAGCTCCGGGCCGGTCGTTGCCGGCGTCATCGGGCGACGCCGCTTCCTCTACGACCTGTGGGGCGACACGGTGAACATGGCGAGCCGGATGGAGTCCCACGGGACCCCCGGCTGCATCCAGATCACACGCCCGACCTACGAGCTCCTGCGCGAGGACTTCGAGGCCGAGCCGCTCGGGCTCGTCGACGTGAAAGGCAAGGGCAATGTCGAGACCTGGCGCCTCGTGGGCCCGCGCGCCGAATAGCCTGCTCGCGGCCGCTGCCACGTGTTGACGGTCCATAGGGCGTAGCGGTATCGTGCGCGCCTGCGGTTGGCTCGGGACCTCCATCCAACCGCGGATCTTGGGGCCCAACTAAAAGGGGTGAAGCATGAAAGGACTCGCACGAGCCACGAAACGTGGACGTGTCCGAGGCTTGGTCGTCCTCGCCGTCGCGCTGACGGCGCTCATGGCGGCCGACGCGGCACTGGCGCAGGTCTCTCAGAGAGCCTGTGACCGGAGGAACAACAACACGTATCAGAAGCTCACGCAGTGCATCAGGCTCGACCAGGTGCGCGCACACCAGGCGGCGCTCCAGTCGATCGCCGACGCAAACGGCGGGAACCGCTTCTCCGGCCGACCCGGTTATGACCGGTCTGTCGACTATGTGGTCGGCAAGCTCAAGGCCGCCGGCTACAACGTCACCGTTCAGCCGTTCGACTACCTCGCGTTCGAGGTGATCGGACCTTCGACGCTGCAGCAGATCTCGCCCACTCCGACCACCTATGTCGAGGACGTCGACTTCGGGGTCATCACCCAGAGCGACCCGGGTGACGTCACGGCCACTGTCCAGGCTGTCGACCTGCAGCTCGGCCTCGGCAACACCTCGACCAGCGGTTGCGAGGCGGCCGACTTCGCCGGATTCGTTCCGGGGAGGATCGCGTTGCTCCAGCGCGGTACCTGCACGTTCGAGCTCAAGGCCGAGAACGCCGCGGCCGCGGGGGCCGTCGGCATCGTGATCTTCAACCAGGGCAACTTGGCCACTCCCGATCGTCAGGGCATTCCGGCCGTGACCCTCACCGCCAACAACACGAGCGGGATCCCCGTGCTGGGCACGACCTACGCGCTGGGCGAACAGCTGGCGGGGCTCGTCCCGTCCGGCCTGGTGATGCGGGTCTTCGCCAACACGTTCCGCCAGATCCTGCCCACGGCCAACGTGCTCGCCGAGAAGACCGGCAAGAACAACGACAACGTCGTCATGGCCGGCGCACATCTCGACTCGGTGCTGGACGGGCCGGGCATCAACGACAACGGCTCCGGCAGCGCAGCGCTGCTCGAGGCCGCCGAGCAGCTCGCCAACATCAAGCCGCGCAACACGATGCGGTTCGCGTGGTGGGGTGCCGAGGAGAGCGGGCTCGTCGGCTCGACGAACTACGTCAACGGCCTGAGCCAGGCGGAGAAGGATCGGATCGCGCTCTACCTGAACTTCGACATGGTCGGCTCGCCGAACTACATCTTCATGATGCAGGACGCCGACCAGTCGAGCTTCGTCGCTCCGGTGGCCGTTCCGCCCGGATCGACCGCGATCGAGGATCTCTTCGAGTCCCTCTACACGCTGAGGGGCGAGCCCTATGACGACTCCGCGTTCGACGGACGCAGCGACTACCAGGCGTTCATCGTCAACGGCATCCCGGCCGGCGGCCTGTTCACGGGCGCCGAGGTGCGGAAGACCGCCGAGCAGGCGTCGATCTGGGGCGGGACCGTGGGCGCGCAGTTCGACCCGTGCTACCACGCCGCCTGCGACACGTTCGCCAACAACAACAACCACGCGCTCGACGTCAACTCCGACCTGATCGGGTCCGCGATCCTGACCTTCGCGTACTCGACGCAGACGGTGAACGGCGTTCCGGGCGACAGGGTCCCCGGCCAGGGCAAGTCGGACCTTCCGGCTCCGGCGGGCTCCCAGAAGACGTTCGTTCCGTAAACCCACTCAGCACCACTTGCAAAGGGGCGGCCCACGTGGCCGCCCCTTTCGTTTGCCCGCTCCGATGATTCCCGCTCCGCCGAGCGGTCATAAGGTCAACGACTACTCGAGAGGAGCACGGCCATGAGACCCCTGATCGTCAACACCTTCCTCACCCTCGACGGCGTCATGCAGGCGCCCGGCGGACCGGAGGAGGACCCGACCGGCGGCTTCACGCACGGCGGGTGGTCCTTCAACTACTGGGACGAGGCCATGGGCCGGAAGATGGACGAGTCCATGGGGCCCGACTACCCCTTCGACCTGCTGCTCGGGCGCAAGACGTACGAGATCTTCGCCGCCTTCTGGCCGCACAACCCCGACCAGCCCGGCGCCGCGGAGCTCAACGCCGCGACCAAGTACGTCGCCTCGCGAACCCTCGACAAGGTCGAGTGGGAGAACTCGAGCCTGCTCGAGGGCGACCTCACGGAAGCTGTCAAGGAGCTCAAGGAGCAGACCGGCCCGCCCATCCACGTCCACGGCAGCGCGAACCTGATCCAGTCGCTGCTCGAGAACGACCTCGTGGACGAGCTCCGCCTCATGATCTTCCCCCTCGTGCTGGGAAGCGGAAAGCGCCTCTTCGGCGACGGGACGATCCCGGCTTCCTTCGAGGTGACCGACAGCCAGACCGCCACGACCGGCGTCCTCCTCGTCAACTACAAGCGCGCGGGTGACGTGCAGTACGGCTCGTTCGCCTCGCCGGAGCCGAGCGACGCCGAGGTGGAGCGGAGAGAGGCGCTCGGGGAGAGCGACCGATAGTCGGAGGCGGGCCGCGCCTGGTTTGTCGGTGGAGCGGGTACCTGGTTCGAGAACGACCGAGCCGGTGACCAGCTGACGAGACCCCGCGAAACCAAGAGGCAAGGATCGGGACGGGCCTTTCGAGGGCTCGTCCTTGTCTTCCTGCTCTCGTTCCTGAACCTCGTCGGCCTGATCCTCACCATGACGGCCCTCGGCGGCCTGGCGCCCTGGACCAGATGGCAGTTCGTCGGCGCCTTCGGAGTGATCGAAGCGGCCTCGGGGCTCGCAAACGTCATCACGCCGAACGTCTGGCGACTTCCGATCGCGGAGCTCGAGACGAGCAGGCGAACCGAGCTGAAGTTGACCCCGTCTGTCGTGCTCCTGCCGCACTGGGGAGGCCTCGCCCGCTGGGCTGCCGGAGTGGTCTGCATCGGGCTCGCTGCGTGGAAGACCGGCCTGGGTCCAGCTTCGGTGCTGCTCGTGCCCTTCGTGCTCCTGCTCGCCTGGTCGATCGTCGCGATCTCCACCGCGCTGGCACGGGGCGGAATCGCTCGCCCCGACATCGACGTCGTGCAGCTCGTGGTCCGGTGGAAGAGCGGCGAGCACGAGCTTACCCCTGTGAGCCTTGGTGCAGCGGTCTTCCAGTTCCTCCTCGCCATCGTGACCATCCCCGCGGTGAAGCTCTTTTCACCGTCCGTCCTGTATCAGCCGGAGATCGGGCCATCCGCGGAGGCATTGCTCGGGGCGCTTGCGATCTCCCTAGCCCTGCTGGGGCTCGTCTACTGGCTCTGGTCGGACCGCCTGGAGCGAAAAGCGCCGCGTGATCAGCAGCGCGAAGCCGAGGAGCACGCCTGACGGCGGACTAGGGCTCGGTCGTCGTTGCCGGAGGCGCCGCGGTCGTCGTCGTGCCCGGGTCGGTCGTCGGGGGCGCCGTCTCGGTGGGCGGTGGAGTCGTGGTCGTATCCGGTTCAGTCGCTGGAGGGGGCGGCGTGGTGGCCGGCGAGTCCTCGGTCGTAGCGCCCGACTCGGTCGCCGACGGTTGGGTCTGCGTCGTCGCAGCTCGTGCCCCCGTGGTCGCTCGGCTCGTCGACTCGGGCGTCGCCGGGGTGTCGTCGTCCCCGCCCGTCAGGAGCATGCTCGCACCGAAACCCACCAGGGCCAGCAGGCCGATAGCAGCGGCCACGGCAAGGTACGTCCGCCGGCGCCCGCGTGGAGGGGGCATCCGCTCGGGGGGCGGAGGAGGAGCAATGACGGCCGTCTCGGCGGTCGCCGCGGTGGCCGGCAGTGCCTGTTGGTCGAGCGCGGAGACGAGGGCGGCGCCGTCGGCGGGACGCGCATGGCGGTCGAGCGCGAGAGCCGACGCCGCGAGGGCGGCGAGGAACGGGGGTGCATCCGGACGGAACGACTCGACCGCAGGCGCGTCCTGCCACGACTTCGTGAGCATGTCGGCGACCGGGTGCTCGGATTCGAACGGCGGCCGTCCGGTCAGCAGCTGGAAGAGGATGACCCCGAACGCGTACACGTCACTCTCCGGGCCGACCTCGCCGCCGGTCGCCTGCTCGGGAGCCATGTACTGCGCCGTCCCCACCACGGCTCCGGTCGTGGTCAACGTCGCGTCGGAGAGGACTCGCGCGACACCGAAGTCCGCGATCTTGGCCCGGCCCTCCCCGTCGAAGAGCACGTTGGACGGCTTCAGGTCCCGGTGGACGATCCCGCGCTCGTGCGCGTGCGCTAGGCCCGCGGCGATGTCCCGCGCGATCTCAGCCACGTCCTCGTCGGAGAGCGGCTTCGACAGGCGCTCGTCGAGCGTCCCGCCGGGCACGTATTCGAGCACGAGGTACGGCCTGCCCTCGTGCTCCCCGAAGTCGAAGACGCCCACGATGTTCGGGTGCGAGAGGGAGGCCACCGAGCGCGCCTCGCGCTCGAACCTGGATGCGGTGCCGGCCGACGACAGCAGCTTGACCGCGACCGGCCGTTCGAGCTCCAGGTCGTGCGCGAGCCAGACCTCGGACATGCCGCCGTGCCCAAGGATCCGCTCGAGCCGGAATCGCCCCGCGATGACGTCGGAAGGCATGCCGCAGCCTCACGTCATGTACCCGGCCTCCTGCCGGCGAAACGAGCTGGGAGCCTAGGTGCCCGGCGGACGCAGGTAGCCGTGCTCGACGATGCGCTCGCCCATCTCCTGGTACGCCTCGGGGTCGGTCGGCGTCCAGGCGGCGAGCCCGTCGACGTAGCGGTTGTACATGCAGAAGGCGGCTGCGATGAGAACGGCGTCGTGGATCTCCGTGTCGGTCGCTCCGTGCTTCCGCGCCTCGGCGACGTCAGCCTCGCTCACGGACCTCCCGTCGGCTTTCACCTTGGCGGCGACCGCGAGAAGGGCCCTGAGCTTGTCGTCGATCGGCGCGGCGGCCGGGTCGCGCTTGACCTGATCGACGAGGTCCTGGCCTCCTTCGAGCTGCAGGGCGGCGAACATGCTGTGCGAGGCCTGGCAGAACTCGCACTCGTTCAGGTTGGAGACGTACGCGGCGATCAGCTCGCGCTCGCCCCGGCTGAGCGTGTTCTCGCCGCGGAGGAGCACCTCCGCGAGTTGGAGTAGCGGCTCCGCCGTCTCGGGGCGGAAGGCGAACGCGCTCCGGATGCCCGGAACCCCCTCAGGCAGGTCGATGTGCGGCATGGGATCGGGACGATAGCGACTTCGCCGTTCACCACCCCCGGCCCGGATTACCACCACTTTGGGGGACGGACCGCCGTCCGCCCTGCCGAAGAAGAGAGTGATGGCGGAAGCAGGGACATCCGGGACCAGAGGGCATCGCCGGCAGGTGCTGCTCTCGTTCGCCTGCCTCGCCCTCGCCGCCGTCGCCACCATCGCCTTCTGGCCTCTGATCGGCCCCGCGGTCGCGCACGCGGCCGAAGGCCTCGGGCGCATCAGCCCCGAGCTCCTGGTTCTCTCGGGCGCGCTCTTCGCAGCCGCGCCGATCTTCTGCGGGCTCGCCTGGCGCGACGCAATCGTCCGCGCCGGCGGGAACGTCGGTCGCGTCGACGCCTGCGCCCGCTACGGGGTGGGCTCGTTCGTGAACTCTGTCGCGCCGGTGCACCTCGGCGACGTCGTCCGCGCCGTCCTCCTCCTCGAGAAGCTGCCGGCCGGCGGCCGGCGGCGCATCGTCCCCTGGTTCGGCGTCATCCAGGGCGCGCGCCTTGCAGCGCTCGTCGCGCTCGCGATCGCGGCGACTCTACCGGGCCTCCTGGCCTTCCTCGCCCTCCTCGTTCCCGGCGCGCTCGTGGTGGCGACCCTCGGCCGCGGAACGACCAGGCTGGTCCTGCTCGCCTTCGTGTCGCCGCTCGCCAAGGCGGCGGCCATCGCGGTCGTGCTCGTCGGACTGGACGTCGGGTCGCCACTCGACGCGATGGCCGTCGTCCCCGCCCTCGAGCTCGCCGCGCTCATCCCGCTCACCCCCGGCAACGTCGGTGTCGCCGGCGCGGCAGCCTCGGGCGCGCTCTATGCGCAGGGACTGCCGATGTCCACGGCCGTTCAGGCAGGACTCGCGCTGCATGCGATCGAGACCGCCGCGGGCCTCACGTACGGAACGGCTTCGGCGCTGGCCTGGCTGGCGGGGCTTGGCCCGGTGCGAGGCGTCGCGGGCGGGTGGCGCGCGCTCCGGTCGGCCGTTCTCCCGGCCACGCGCGGTGTCCAGCCGGAAGCCGGCGGGCCCTAGCCCGACTCCGTCTCCCGCAGGAAGGCCCCCACCACCTCCAGATACCGGTCGCTCTCCTCGAGCGCGGGCATGTGCGAGCTCTCCTCGAAGACGGCGTAGCGCGCGTTCGGAAGGCCGTCGAGGAGCGTCTGCGCGATCTTCTCCGTGCAGATGTCGTACGCGCCGCGGGCGACGAGCGCGGGGACGATGATCTCGCCGAGGCGGTCCCGGACGTCCCAGCCCTTCAGCTTCCCCGTCACGATCCACTCGTTCGGGCCCACCATCGCCCGGTAGACCTCGGAGCCCTTCTCGGCGTACATGCGGGCGAGCTCCGGCGTGCCGCGAGCGCCGCGCTGGATGTAGTGGTCGTCGAAGACCGTGAGCGCCTCGCGGTACTCCGGGTCGTCGAACGTCCCCACCTGCTCGTGGCGGTCGAGGGCCTCGACGACCTCGGCGGGAAGCTCGGCGCGCAGGCGGCGGGCCTCGAGGACCCACTCCTCGATGCTGGCGAGAGTCGAGCTCAGCACCAGGCTCGTGAGCCCGCCGTACCCGCTGAGAGCGTGCTCGAGAGCGAGCTGGCCGCCCCACGACGTCCCGAGGAGATGGATGCGCTCGAGCCCGAGCTGGTCGCGGAGCGTGGCGAGCTCGTCGAGGAAGACGTCGACCCCCCAGTCGATGTCCTGCGGGCGGTCCGAGTTGCCGCAGCCGATCTGGTCGTAGAGGACGACGGCGCGCCCGCCCTCCGCCAGGCGCTCGAGCGGGGCGAAGTAGTTGTGCGTGGAGCCCGGGCCGCCGTGCAGTGCGACGAGCGGGTCGCGGCCCTCGGCGCTCTCCCCCACCACGCGGTACCACGTGCGGTAGCCGCGGAAGTCGACGTATCCCTCGCGCGCCTCCAAGCTCAGCCGCGCTCGACCTGCGAGCCGCCGACGATGGCGTCGCGGCCGTCCGCGAACCGGACCCAGGCCTTGTGCGTCCCGTCGTAGTCGGGGCCCCAGAGGACGAGCGTGGCCTCCTCGCCGCGGACCCGACATGGCTCCGAGCCTTCCGGGTCGAGCCCGCGCCAGACGCGGACGAACGGGTTGGTCTCGAGCTCGTCCGCCACGGTGGTCGGCTCCCTGTGGCCCGGGTGCAGGCGGGTCTCGGGCGGGAGGGTCAAAAGCACCTCCATGATCGAGTGCACCTGCTCCTCGTAGCCGTTCGGGCCGCCGCCGGCCGTGCCGCCGACCGTGCCCTTGAAGAGGCAGTCGGCCGTGAGGCAGCCCGTACCGTCGACGAGGAAGGCGACGTGGTCGGGGCAGTGGCCGGGCGTGTAGAGCGCCTTGATCTCGAGCGCGCCGGTCGTGAGCGTGTCGCCGTCGGCGAGCCGCTCGTCGGCCTGGACCGCCGTGTCGGGGTGCGCGAGCAGCGGCACGCCGTGGCGGCCGGCCAGCGCCTCGATCCCGACGACGTGGTCGGCGTGGCCGTGCGTGCAGAGGACGTGGGTGAGCGTGATGCCCTGCTGCTCGACCAGGCGCTCCAGCTCTCCCTCGAGGCCGTTGGCGTCGACGAGGACGCCGCTGCCGCCCGGGCCCTCGGCGACGAGGTACGCGTTGGAAAGCCAGTCCGGGTGCTCGACGCGCTCGACGATCACGCGAAGTCGATCACGCTCCGGATGCCGTCGCCGGCCTCCATCAGCTCGAAGCCGCGGTTGACCTCGTCCAGCGCCAGCTTGTGCGAGACGAAGGAGTCGACGTCGATCTCGCCCGCCAGGTACCGCTGCACGTATGCGGGCACGTCGTCGCGTCCCTTGCAGCCGCCGAACGAGGAGCCGGCGATCCGACGCCCGGTGATCAGGAAGCGCGGGACGACGTCCAGTGTTTCCCCCTTACCGGCCACGCCGCACATCGTCGCCAGGCCCCAGCCCATGCGGGCCGACTCGACCGCCTGGCGCATGACCCCGACGTTGCCCGTCGCCTCGAACGTGTAGTCCGCGCCGAAGCCGCCGGTCAGCTCTGTGATCTGCTCGACGATGCCCTCGCCGCCGGCGAGGGTCTCCGTCGCGCCGTGGTGCGGCGCAAGCGCGAGCCGGCCCTCGGCGACGTCCACGGCGATGATCCGCCCGGCGCCGGCCAGCCGGCAGCCGACCACGGCGCCGAGCCCGACCATGCCCATCCCGAAGACGATGCAGGTCGATCCCGGCTGCACGTCGGCCGTGTTGAGCGCCGCGCCGATCCCGGTCGAGAGGCCGCAGGCGAAGAGCGCCGCGCGGTCGAGTGGCGCTTCGCGGTCGACCTTGGCGAGCGCGATCTCGGGCATGACCGCGTACTCCGCGAACGTGGACGTGCCCATGAAGTGCCTGATCGGCTCGCCGTCGCGCGAGAGCCGGGGCGTGCCGTCGGGCAGGTAGCCCTGGTTCTGCATGTCCCGGATGGCGAGGCAGAGCCCGATGCCGGGCCGGCGGCAGTGGATGCACTCGCCGCACTGCGGTGCGAAGAGCGTCACGACGTGGTCGCCGGGCTCGACGAGGGTCACGCCATCGCCGACCGACTCGACCACACCGGCGCCCTCGTGCCCGAGCACGGTCGGGGAGTAGCCGGATGGATCGGCCCCCGAGGCCGTGTACATGTCCGTGTGGCAGACGCCGCAGGCGACCAGCCGGACGAGCACCTCGCCCGCCTTCGGCTCAGCCAGGTCCAGCTCCTGGACGACGAGCGGGCTTCCGAAGTCTTCGAGGACTGCTGCTCTGATCTTCACGGGCGGAAACGTAACGGAGCCGGCCGGGTTAGGGTGCACGTGCCCGGACGATCCGACGTCAGGAGGCGCCGTGAACCACCATGGCTCGGAGAGCTATTACGTCGTAGGCGAAGGGCTGCTCACGGAGAGCGGCGACGGGCGCGACGAGACGCTCGCGGCCGCCGTCGAGGCGGAGGCGCCGCCGTTCCGCTTCTCCCGCATGGGGCCTATCGGCGCCGGCCGGCAGCTGCCGACGCCGAACCGCAGGCGCGTCGCCCTCGAGATGGCCGGCGGCGGCGGCGGCCGGTCGAAGATCCCGGCCGGCTACACGTACCTCGGCCAGTTCATCGACCATGACCTCACGTTCGACAAGACGACCGTGATGTTCGGGGAGGCCGTCTCGCCGGCGGAGCTCCTCCAGGCGCGCTCGCCGAGCCTCGACCTGGATTCCCTCTACGGCAACGGGCCTTCCGACCCGGCCTCGGCGAGGTTCTACGCGCCCGACGGACGTCACTTCAAGCTCGGCACCACCTCGAGGATCGACGGGATCCCGCCAAAGCAGGGCCATGACCTGCCGCGCGGCGCGGGCAACACGGTGGCCAAGAAGCGCAAGGCGATCATCCCCGACCCGCGAAACGACGAGAACCTCGCCGTCGCGCAGACGCACCTCGCATTCATGCGCTTCCACAACCGCGTCCTCGACACGCTGCCCGCGTCCGTGCCGCAGAACCAGCGCTTCGCCCGCGCCCGCGAGCTCGTGACGAAGCACTACCAGTGGATGCTCCGCACCGACTACCTACCGCGCATCTGCGCGAAGAGGTTCGTCGACGACGTCTTCTCGAACGGAAGGAAGATCTTCGAGGCCGGGGCGACGCCGACCGACGTCCCGACGATGCCGATCGAGTTCTCCATTGCGGCGTTCCGGCTCGGGCACTCGATGATCCGCGAGACCTACAACTGGAACCGGGTCTTCGACGACGGGTTCGGCGACCTCTTCCTCCTCTTCGAGTTCTCGGGCGGCAGCGGCAGCCTGGGTGGGAGCCGCGTGCTGCCGAGCAACTGGATCGCGGACTTCCGCCGGCTCTACAACTTCAAGGAGGCGGGCCGCAACGACCTCGCGGTGCCCGAGGCGAAGTTCAACCGCGCCATGCGGATCGACACGAGGCTGACGCCGGCGCTCCAGTTCGTGCCCGGCTTCGACTTCTCCGAGTCCAACCTCGCGTTCCGCAACCTCACGCGGGCGAAGATGGTGCGCCTGGCGACCGGCCAGCAGATGGCCACCTTCGTGAAGAACAAGGGCGTGAACGTCACCAAGCTGACGAACGCCCAGATCCGCGACGGCAAGAGCGGCGCGAGGCTCGGCGGGCTCACGCCGCAGCAGCGCACCGCCTTCCTCAAGGACACACCGCTCTGGTTCTACATCCTCCGCGAGGCCGAGCTGAACCAGGGCAAGCTGAAGGGTGTCGGCGCGCGGATCGTCGCCGAGACCTTCCATCGCGCGATGGAGGGGAGCCGGCACTCGATCGTCCGCGACACGTCGTGGCGGCCGACGCTGGGCCCGAACTCGAGCACCTTCCGGATGGTCGACTTGCTCCTCTTCGCCTTCCGGGGCCAAAAGGCGCTCCTGAACCCCCTGGGAGACTGAGATTGCAGACGACCCCAAGAAATACCAGGAAGCGGTCAAGGCAGGCCTTGACCGGGCCTACGACAACGAGAACCTCACGGAGACGACGTTCGACGTCGACCGCGACCGGCTGATCATCTTCAGCGACCTCCACCGCGGCGCGCGTGACGGAGCGGACGACTTCTGGCGCTGCGAGCGCTCCTACCACGCGGCGCTCGGCTACTACCTCGAGGCCGGGCACAAGCTCTACCTCCTTGGCGACGTCGAGGAGCTCTGGGAGAACGGCCACGACGAGGTGATGAAGGCGTACGCAAACACGCTCGCGCTCGAGCAGGAGTTCCATCGGGCGGGCCGGCTCGAGCGCTTCTGGGGCAACCACGACGACTCGTGGCGGCACGAGGGTGACGTCGAGAAGCGGCTCCACCCGCTCTATCCCGGACTGGTCGTGCACGAGGCGATGAGGATCCGGATCGTGGACGGGGAGAAGCCGCTCGGCCTTCTCTTCCTCGTGCACGGCCACCAGGGCACGATGGACAGCGACCGCTTCGCCGGCGTGTCGCGGCTCGTCGTCCGCCATGCGTGGAGGCCCTTCCAGCGGCGGTGGGGGATCGCGTCCACGGTCCCGTCGATCGACTTCGCCCTCCGCGCGCGGCACGACGAGGCGATGTTCGAGTGGGCGCGGAACCGGCCCGAGAGACTCGTGCTCATCGCCGGCCACACGCACCGGCCCGTGTTCAGCGATCCCAAGGTGAAGAAGCAGCGGACGCCCGACGAGGTCGACGCCGAGCTGAAGCGCCTGCGGGAGGCGGCGGACGCGACGCCGGACGGGCTGGCGTCTCTCCGCGCCGAATACGAGCTCGTGCGCACGGCGCAGTTCGGCGACCCGCCCAAGAAGATGCCGCTCCCGTGCTACTTCAACACGGGCTGCTGCTCGTACGGCGACGGCGACGTGACCGGCATCGAGATCGTGGACGGCCGCATCCGGCTCATCCGCTGGCTCGACGACGACGCGGCGCCGAAGTTCAAGGTGCTGGCCGATGAGCCCTTGCGCGAGATCCTCGCGGCGGTAGAAGGCTCGCATCATTGACGGCACGGGCGGACGCGCGGCGCCACGAGGAGGACGCGTAGGGCCTCGGAATCGAGGGCTACGGCGTCGTCCTGGACATTCCGCGGCTCCGGCTCGCGCTCATCCGCGGTGACCTCGACGCCGTCGGGCGGCTCCTGGAGACGCCGCTCCCCATACGCGGCTGGTACAGGGGCTGGATGGCTCTCGCGACGATGGTGACCCGGCTCGACGGCCTCGCGGCGCTCCGGGACCGGGAGCGGGCGGAATGCGAGGCCGCGCAGCACCTGCGGCCGAACACCTACCTCGAGCTGTTCGCGCTCCGCACGCTCGGGGTCGTCCGCGAGGACGAGGAGCTGGTGCGGCTGGCCCAGGACCGGTTCCGCGGGCTCGGTCTCGAGTGGCACGCGGCGCAGACGCGCGCGCTCCTCTAGTCGCGCTCAGTCCCCGAAGGCGTGGCTCCAGCGCACGAGCGTCCACTCGACGTCGAGCGGAAGCTCGCCGCGCGCGGCCGCGACGGCCTCGGCGATGCTCTCGCCGCCGCCGAGCGCGGCGCGATGCTCGCCCGCGGGGCTCTCGAACGTGGCGTTCAGGAGGTAGGCGTTGAAGAGGCGGACGCGGGGCCGGCGGCTGCGCCTGAACGGATGGACGAGTGCGGTTGGGGTCATCGGAGGTCTCCCTGGGGGTCGTTGAAGCGTTGTCTCCATCCTCGTCCAGCGCCGGCCAGGCGACCATGGAGCCAGCCTGCGTGCGGCGGTGCGGATAACCCGCACGGCCGTCCCTTGGAGACACGTCAGGGGTCAGACCCCGGACGTGGCTGCTGGGGGCTGTGTCCGGATGGACAGGCGGGCCCCGGGGAGTGGAGTCTCGTCGGGGCCCGCCCGTCCTTGAGGAGGAGCGTGGTGCGGTCGGCTAGCCGATCGCGAACGTGACCGTGAGCGTGGCGCCGACGTCCTGCGTGCCGGGCTCGATCGCGACGTCGGCCGCGGCGGCCTCGGCGCGGTCGTACAGCGGGACGACGCCGCCTCCGCCGCCCTCGACGATGGCGATCGGGGCGCCGAGCGTGACGCCGGCCTTCTCGGCTATGGCCTCGGCCCGCGCGCGGGCGTCGTCGAACGCCGCGTCGACGGCGTCCGCGTACTGACTCTCCGCATCGGAGACCGTCAACGTCGGCCCGTAGACCTGGTTCGCGCCCGCATCCACCGCGGCGTCGACCGTCGGGCCGGCCTGGTCGAGGTCGCGGATCGTGGCGCGCACCGTGTTGGAGGCGTCGTAGCCGGTCACGGAGAGCCCGTCCTCGCCTGTGCGGGGATAGACGGAGACCTGCTCGGTGCGCAGGTCGTCCTCGGCGACGCCGGCCTCGCGGAGAGCCGCGACGACGCGCTCGGTCGCCTCCGACGCGTCCGCGAGCGCCGCCGCGGCCGTGTCGGCCGACGCCTGGACGCCGAAGGACCACTCGGCCACGTCGGGCGCGACCTTCACGGAGCCGGTGCCGACGACGGTGATCCCGGCCGCGGAGCTCGACGCTCCGGCGGGGAGGGACTCGGCGGACATGCCCGCCGCGAGCACTCCGCTCTCGAGACCCCCGACGGCGGCGCCGTCCGAGCCCTCGTCGTCGCCGGCGCAGCCGGCCGCGAGGATGGCCGCCGCGAGGACGACCGCTGCGATCGCGCTCCTGGTCATTCGCTCCTCCAATCTCATTTCGAGCTTCGACCGCAGGAGCGCCTCGGAAGTTCCCGCGCTCGGGGCCGATCTGAGACGATCCAGCCGTGCTCCGGCTCTACGACTATCCGGCCTCGGCGAACTGCTACAAGGCGCGCCTGCTCCTCGCCCAGCTCGGCCTGCCGTACGAGCGCGTTGCGGTGGACATCTTCGCGGGCGAGTCGACGACCGCCGAGCACCTCGCGCGCAACCCGGCCGGGCGCACGCCGGTGCTCGAGCTCGACTCCGGCGAGACGATCGCCGAGTCGAACGCGATCCTCCTCTACCTCGGCGAGGGGACGCCCTTCGTCCCCGACGCGCTGGCCGAGCGCGCCCGCGTCTGGCAGTGGCTCTTCTTCGAGCAGAACCTCTTCGAGCCGAACGTCGGCACGGCGCGGTTCTGGCGCCTCACCGGCCGCGACTCCCTGAAGCCCGAGGTGTTCGAGGCGCGCCTTGACTCGGCGCGCGCAGGGCTCGAGACCCTCGACCGCGGCCTCTCAGGGCAGCGCTTCCTGCTCGGCGAGGCGTACACGGTCGCCGACGTCTCGCTCTACGCGTACGCGCACGTGGCAGGGGATGCCGGGATCGACATGGCGCCCTACGGCGAAGTCGAGGCCTGGCTGCGCCGCGTGGAGGCGACACCGGGCTTCGTGAACGACCTCGAGCCGTATCCGCCGGGAGCCACGGCCGGCGCGGGCGGCCCTTCCGTGCACGGCTAGCGCTCTTCACCCTCGAACGGCGTCCGGGTAGGGGCGTATCTTCGTGGCGAGTGGCACGAGTCGAGGAGCCGTTTCTCGTCTTCGCGGACGACGCGATCGGCTGGTGGGACGATCCGGAGCCGGCGCCGCGGCGCCCGCCTCGCCCTCGCAGAACCCCGCCCAGGACCCTTGCGGGCGATCTCGTACGCCTCCGCCGGCGTCTCGGCGTGGAATCCGAGGGCCCGCTCCTCCTCGGCGCGCTCGCCGGGCTCGTGCTGCTGATGGTCCTCGCCTACGTCGTCCTCGGGCGCGACGGCGGCCCCGCCGCGACGACGCCGGAGGCCGACCCGCCCGCCGTGACGGCGCCGACCCCGGCGGCCGCAGGCGCGATCCCGGTCGCGCCCACCGACCCGACGCTGCGCACGGGCGACACGGGCGTCGCCGTCCGCGACCTCCAGCAGGCACTCGCCGCCCTCGGCTACTCACAGGCCGTGGCGGACGGCGCCTTCGGCGCGGGAACCGCCGCCGCCGTGGCGGCCTTCCAGGGCGAGCACGAGCTGCTTTCCGACGGGATCGCCGGGTCGTCCACGACCGCCCAGCTCCGCGAGGTCATCGCCGCGCAGGCGCGCGAGTCGGCGAACACGGCGCTGGCGGGCTTGGGCGCCGCCGAGTCAGCCGGCCGCCTCGGGCCGAAGCCGGCCGCGCAGTACCGACAGGACCTCGACGACGCGCTCGCCGCGATCGAGACCCTGCCGCCGGGCCGGGGCGCGTCCATCGAGCTCGTCCTCGGCGACGTGGCCGCGCACGCGGATGTGTACGACAAGAGCAGGGCGCTCGCCCTCTTCGGGATGCTGACCGCGAACGTCGCGCACTTCGCGAAAAACCCCGTGCCGGTGCCTCCCAAGGACATGACCGGCGAGGACGGGATCGTGTACCGCTGGTTCGGCGCGCACGGCTTCCAGTTCCATCCGCTCGCCAACTTCGCCGCGCTCAACGGCCACGCCAAGAACGAGCGGCGCGAGGAGGCCGAGCGCCTGGCGACCGCGATGCTGGCCCGCGGGGTCCGTGACGGGCGCACGCTGACCTGGGAGTACTACTTCGCGTTCGCGGGCCCCGGTCGCTGGACGTCGGCCCTGGCCCAGGCGGCGGGCGCGCAGGCCCTCGCGCGCACCGGGACCCTCCTCGAGGACGACGATGTCCTCGCCGGCTCCGGCGCGACCTACCGTGAGATCGCGCGCGACCTCTCCCAGAGCCTCGGCGGCGGCACGTGGGTGAAGGAGTACAGCTACTCGGACATGGCCGTCCTGAACGCCCAGCTCCAGTCGATCGTCTCGCTCGCCGAGTACGCCCGCACCACCGACGACGCCGGGGCCCGGGAATACGTCGCGAGCCTGAGCACGGCGGCGCGCACGCTCCTGCCCGAATTCGACACGGGCTGCTGGTCGCGCTACTCACTCGGCGGGTCTCCCGCCCCCGACCACTACCACCGCTACCACGTGACCCTCCTTCAGCTGCTCTCGAAGATCGAGCCCCAGCACGCGGTGTGGGCCGAGACCCATGCCCGCTGGAAGGCCTACCTCAACTCGGGCTGCTGAATCCGTTCGCGCAGCGCGAGCCCGTTGCGCACCGCGAAGCCCTCCCAGTCATTGTTGAAGTAGGCGTAGACCTCGACGCGCCGCCGCCACCCGTCGATCCGCTCGGCCCACTCGTCCAGCTCCCGGTCCGAGTAGTTGCCCCGACGTCCGCGCGAGCCGTGGTGGAAGCGGACGTACATCCAGTCGGCCGTCAGCTCGTGGGCCTGGAACGGCCGCTCGGGGTGGTCGCCGATCACGAGCGCGGCGCCGTGGCCGCGCAGGAGCTCGTAGACCTCGGGCGTGAACCAGCTCTCGTGCCGGAACTCGAAGCAGTGCCGGCCGCGCGGAACGCTTTCGAGAGTCGCGGCCAGCCGCTCGTCGTCCCGGTGGAACGTCTCCGGAAGCTGCCAGAGCACCGGACCCATCTTGGGCGTGTCGAGCAGCGGCTCGACACAGGCGTAGAAGCGGTCGACCCCGCGGTCGAGATCGCGGAGGCGCCGGACGTGCGTGAGGTAGCGGCTCGCCTTGACCGCGTAGACGAAGTTCGGCGGGCTCCGCTCGACCCACGCGGCGACCGTCGCCCGTCGGGGGAGCCGGTAGAAGGTCGCGTTCAGCTCGACCGTGTCGAAGAGCGTCGCGTAGTGCTCCAGCCAGCCCCGCTGCGCGAGCCCCTCCGGGTACACGAGGCCGCGCCAGTGGTCGTAGCTCCACCCCGAGCAGCCGATCCGGACGTCCTCCACGGCCTTGTCTTACCCCGGAGCGTCCACCTCTGGACGCCGTCGAAGCGTCAGCAGGTAGACGAAGGGCGCCGAGAAGACGATCAGGAGAAGGGCGGGGAGCGCAGCGCGCGAATAGGCGGCGACCGTCGTGGCCGTCCAGACTTCGGTGGCGAGCGTCTCGAACCCGATCGGCGCGAGCAGGAGCGTCGCCGGCAGCTCCTTCATCGTGGAGAGGAAGACGAGCGCGGCACCGGCGAGGAGCCCGGGCGCGACGAGCGGCGCCGTCACGGTGAGGAACGCCTGGCGCGGCGTCTTCCCCAGGCCGCGGGCGGCCTCCTCGAGGTGCGGATCGACGCGGAGGAGCGCGGAGTGCGACCCGGCCACCGCCTGCGGGAAGAAGCGGACGACGTAGGCGAAGATCAGGAGCGAGAGCGTCTGGTAGACGGGGCTCGCGTAGTTCGCCGCGAAGAAGACGAGCGAGAGCGCGATCACGATCCCAGGCAGCGCGTTCGAGGAGTACGAGAGCCGTTCGAGCGCGCGCGTCCACGGGGCCGGGTAGCGAACCGCGAGGAGCGCGACGGGGAGCGCGGCGGCGACCGCGACCCCCGCGGCCAGCCCTGACGCCAGCACCGAGTTGAGCGCCGGGCCCCAGACCTCGCCGAGGTCGCGGTTGAGCGAGATCGCACGCTCCAGCCAGTAGCCGATCACGGCGAGCGGCAGCGCGAGGGCGGAGCCGACGACCGCCGTGCAGAAGGCGAGCGCCGGCCAGCGCCAGCGGCCCAGGGGCACCGGCCGCGACGCCCGGGCCGCGCCGGGCGACGCCCGGTGGTAGCGGACGCGCCCGCGCGCGGCGTACTCGAAGACGAGGACGATGGCCGTCAGCACGACGAGCACCAGCGCGAGCACGGCGGCAGGCGTGCGGTCGAAGAGCGAGCGGTACTGGACGAAGATCGCCCGCGTCAGCGAGCTGTACTGCATGAGCGAGACCGCGCCGAAGTCCGAGAGCGTGTAGAGCGCGACGAGGAGCGCGCCGGCGCCGAGCGACGGGCGCAGCGAGGGCAGCGTCACCCGGCGGAAGGTCTGCAAGCCCGAGCGGCCGAGGCCTCGCGACGCCTCCTCGAGCGCGGGGTCGAGGTCACGGAGAGCGGCGACGGCGAGCAGGTAGACGTACGGATACGTCGAGATCGTGAGCGCGATCGTCGCTCCGACCAGCCCGTAGATCTCCGGGACGCGATCGACGCCGAAGGGCCCCTCGAGCACCTGCTGGAGGAAACCCCGGGGGCCGAAGGCCGCGAGCAGCACGAGCGCCGCGACGTAGCTCGGGATCACGAGCGGGAGCGCCGCCGCGACGGCCCAGAAGCGCTGAAGCGGCAGGTCGCTGCACGCGACGAGCCACGCGAGCGGGACGCCGATGAGGAGCGTCGCGCCCGTGACGAGCACGACGAGCAGCGCCGTGTTGCCCACGAGCTCGAGGATCCGCTCCTGCCCGAGCACGGCCCACGCCCCCGAACCGGCGTCGGCGACCCGGATGACGAGATAGACGAGCGGGAGGCAGACGAGCGCGACGGCCACGAGGCCGGCCGCGGCGAGGAGCGCGGGCGGTTTCCTAGTAGAAGAGGGCGACACGGCCGGCGTGCGGGCGCACGGCCACGCGGGCCCCGAGCGGGATCGCCTCGTCGGACGGCCGCTGCGAGAAGAGGGTCGTCCCGTCGGCGAGCCTCACCCGGTAGAAGACGTCGTGCCCGCGAAACTCGCGGCTGACGACCTCGCCCTCCCCCTCGGGGTCGAGCGCCAGGCGGAGAAGCTCGGGCCTGACGAGGACGTCGACGTCGCCGGGCCCGTCGCCGTTCGGCGCGGGGAAGCGCCCCACGAGCGTCTCCACGAGCCCGCCCTCGACGCGCCCCGGAAGGAGGTTGGCGGCACCGACGAACTCGGCGGCCCACCGGCTCGCGGGGTCGTAGTAGATCTCCTCGGGAACGCCGGTCTGGACGATCGCCCCGTCGCGCATCAGCGCGACGCGGTCGGCGAGCGCGAAGGCCTCCTCCTGCTCGTGCGTGACGAGGAGGACGGTGACGCCGGTGGCGCGCAGGATCGCGGCCAGCTCGTCGCGCATCGACGAGCGCAGCACCGGGTCGATGTTGCTCCACGGCTCGTCGAGGAGCACCACAGCCGGCTCGGGCGCGAGCGCGCGGGCGAGCGCGACCCGCTGCTGCTGGCCGCCGGAGAGCTCGTACGGATAGCGGTTCCCGAGCCCGGCGAGGCCCACGAGCTCGAGAGCCTCGCGCACGCGCGCCTCGCCCGCGCGGCGGGCCAGCCCGTAGCCGACATTCGCCGCCACGGTCAGGTGCGGGAAGAGCGCGTAGTCCTGAAAGACCATCCCGACGTGGCGCCGTTCCGGCGGGACCCACCGGCCGCCGGCGACGACCCGGTCGTCGATGCGCACGCTGCCCGCATCGGGCCGCTCGAAGCCTGCGATCAGGCGGAGGAGAGTCGTCTTGCCGCAGCCGCTCGGGCCGAGCAGCGCCAGGAACTCGCCCTGCTCGATCTCGAGAGCCGCGTCCTCGACCGCCTGCACATCGCCGAATCGCTTGGAAACTCCGCCCAGCTGGATCATCGTCCGGCTCATGTCAGGGAAACCTTACAGCAGCTGCGAGCTTGCCCTACACGGCCTTCCGCAACAATGGACGGGTGGTCAAGCGCCTCATCGTGACCGCAGCCGTCGCCCTCGTCGCTGCTCCGGCGGCCGACGCGGCGCCGCTCATCTGCCTCGATCCGGGCCACGCGCGGAGGCCGAACCTGACCACCGAGCCGATCGGGCCGGGCTCGACGACCCGCAAGATCAAGGACGGAGGCGGCGCGAGCGGCGAGGCCCCGGTGGTGCTGGCGATCGGCCTGAAGCTCCGGACCCTCCTGCTCGACCGCGGCTACCGGGTGGCGATGACGCGCAACGGTCCGACCTTCACGCGCGGCCGCGGCGGCAACGTCGACCGGGCCAAGTTCTGCAACATGCGGCACGCGGCGCTGATGATCCGCATCCACGCGGACGGGTCCACGGACACGCGGACGCACGGCGTCTCGACCCTTTATCCCGCCTGGCGCCGCGGCTGGACCTCCGACATCTACCGGCCCAGCCTGCGGGCGGCGAGAGTCGTCCACCGCAACGTGCTCAGGACAACGGGTGCGGCCGACCGCGGCCTCGTGGCGCGCCGCGACCTGACCGGCTTCAACTGGGCAAACGTGCCGGTCATCCTCGTCGAGACGGGCTTCATGTCGAACCCGACCGAGCGGCGCAAGCTGCAGTCGCGCGCGTACCAGTGGCGCGTCGCGCGCGGCCTGGCCGCCGGCACCGCCGCGTTCGTCCCGCCGTCGTGACCGACGGGCTCGTCGCGGCGGTGGCCCGCAGCGACACGCACACGATGTCCAAGCCGGTCCGGGAGAGCATCGTGGTCGTCGCCGGCCTCGGAGTCGAGGGCGACGCGCACCAGGGCGTCCGTGTGAAGCACCGCTCGCGGGTCAGGCGCGATCCGACTGCGCCCAACCTCCGCCAGGTGCACCTCATCCACGAGGAGCTGCTGGACGAGCTGGCCGGCGAGGGCTTCTCGCTCTCGCCCGGGCAGCTCGGCGAGAACGTCACCACGCGGGGCGTCGACCTCCTCTCCTTGCCCACCGGCACGCGGCTCCACCTCGGCGCCACCGCGGTGGTCGAGGTGACCGGCCTGCGGAACCCGTGCAGCCAGCTCGACGGGATCCAGGAGGGTCTCATGGCTGCGACGCTCGACCGCGACGACCACGGCGGCCTCGTGCGCAAGGCCGGCGTGATGGCGATCGCGCTCACCGGCGGCGAGGTGCGGGCGGGCGACCCGATCCGCGTGGAGCCGCCGTCCGAGCCACACCGCGTACTCGAGCCCGTCTAGCGGCTCTCGACGAGCTCCTTCAGGCGCGCAAGGTCCTGCTCCAGACGGCGCTGCGCGTGGCGGGTGACGACCGGGGCGGCGAGGCGCGCGGCCCGCTGCTTGTACTCGGTCTCGATCACCGCCGTGAGGCGAGTCCGGACGCCGTCGAGCTCCTCCAGGCGCTGCGAGCTCGTCGCGTCGAAGACCTTGGAGACGAGGTGGACGGACATCGCGTGCGGCGGGTCGAGCTCGACGATCTCCGCCTCGAGCTCGACCCGCTGGCCGAGGTCCTCGAAGACGTCGCGGAAGCGGCTCCCCACTTCCGGCGCCCCCTCCGTGAGCGGCTCGCTCTCGGTGAGCGCGCCCATCCACTCGCAGCGGCGCTCCGACGCCGCGAGCCAGGGGAAGATGTCGGCCGGCGCAGCGGCGATCTCCACCGAATGCTCGTTGCGGTACACGCGCCGGGCTGTGCGCTCAGGCCTGGTCGGGCTTCTCGGCGGAGCGGCGCATCTCCTCGGCGGCCGAGCGCCCCTCCTCGTGGATCCGGCGGCGCATCGCCTCGAACTCGTCCGCCGGGGGAGGCTCGGTCGCGCCGGGCGGCTTCTTCTGCTGCTTGGCCGGCGGTGGAGCCTCCGGCTCGGGCTCGGGGGCAGCGTCCTCGACAGGCGGCGGCGGTGGCTGCTCGTAGTCCAGCGGCGGAGCCGAAGGCTCGGGCTCCTCGACGAGCGTCTCGGCGCCCATGCCGGCCGCCTCGAAGTCGTTCTCGTCCGCGACCGCGGCCTTGGCCTCGGCAAGCTTCTGCCGGAGCTCCTCCGCCCGCTGATCGGACGGCGCGTGCGGGACCTCCGCCGGCCGTCTGCGGCGTGAGAAGAGCAGTCCGGCCGCCGCTCCGATGACCGCCGCAAGCGCAAGTTTCGCGTTGCTCTTCACTTTCGCCACTCTTTCACGACGAAGAGCCGTCGGGCAACCTCCAGACCGCCGCTATACTCGACGAGCTTCCTGCTTCGCCGGGCGCCGCTGATTCCCGAGCGGCGCGTGAAGGCGGAGCCGTGTAGACCGAGGGAAGGAGAGACGGGAACCGATGAACCCATACGAGATCATGCTGCTGCTCGATGCCGAGCTTGCCGACGACCGTCAGAACGAGATCCTGACGCGGATCCGGGAGCTCGTGGCGCAGCGCGGCGGAAGCTGGCAGAGCGACGACGCCTGGGGCAGGCGCAAGCTCGCGTACGAGATCGACAAGAAGACGGAGGCGTTTTACTACCTCCTCGTCTTCGACAGCGACGCCGAGACGCTCGACGAGCTGACGCGCATCCTCAAGATCACCGACGGCGTACTGCGCCACATGGCCGTCCGGAGAATCCCGACCGCCCGCACGACGTCGCAGCGCGAGCCGTCCCAGCACCACGCGCGCGAGTCCCGCGACGCGCCCCCGGCCTCGCCGCGCGAGACCGTCCCGGCGGCCGAGTAGCATAGAACAAACGTTCGACTGAGGAGCTGAAGCAATGGCTGGAGATATCAACCGCGTAACGCTCGTCGGGCGCCTGACGCGCGACCCCGAGCTTCGGCATCTGCCGTCCGGCTCGCCCGTCCTGCAGCTCGGGCTCGCCGTGAACGGTCGCCAGAAGGACGAGGCCGGCAACTGGACCGACAAACCGAACTTCTTCGACGTCAAGGTCTTCGGCAACCAGGCCGAGATGCTCTCGCAGCACCTCGCCAAGGGCCGCCGCGTCGGAATCGACGGCCGGCTCGACTGGTCCTCGTGGGAGGCCCAGGACGGGAGCAAGCGCTCGAAGGTCGAGGTCGTGGCCTTCCAGGTGCAGTTCCTCGACAGCCGCAGCGACGGCGGCGAGCAGGGTCAGTACATCCCGTCGTCCGACGTGACGGCCGACCGCACGGACTTCGCACCGGCGGGCGCGGCTGCTGCCGACGACGACATTCCGTTCTAGAGAGCGAGGTTCGAAAGCAGATGGCACGAGAGCAGGCCAAGCGCCGGCGCACGTCTCCCTCGTCGGGCCCGACCCGGCGGAAGAGCTGTTACTTCTGCCGGGAGAAGATCGAAGAGGTCGACTACAAGAACTACAACCAGCTGCGGCGCTACATCTCCGAGAAGGGCAAGATCCGCTCGCGGCGGATCACGGGCGCCTGCCGCCGTCACCAGGACCAGATCGCGGTCGCGGTCAAGCGGGCGCGCGAGGTCGCGCTCCTGCCCTACGTCGAGCAGCACCACGGGAGCGGCGGACGCTGATGGACGTCATCCTGCTCAAGGACGTCGACAAGGTCGGCCTGCGCGGCGAGGTCGTCTCGGTCTCGCGCGGCTACATGCGCAACTACCTCCAGCCGCGCAAGCTCGCGGAGTTGGCAACCGACGCCCGCGTGGCCGAGCTGGAGAAGCGCGAGAACGAGCGCGCACGGCACGAGGCGCGCACCGCCGAGCAGGCGGAGGCGATCGCCGAGACGCTGCGCAAGACCGTGCTGCGGTTCGAGGTCAACGCGGGCGAGCGAGGCACGCTCTTCGGCTCGGTCACCTCGACGGACATCACGGACGAGCTCTGGCGCGCGCGCAAGATCCGCGTCGACCGGCGCAAGATCGACCTCTCCGACCCGATCAAGCGCATCGGCCGCTACGAGATCCCGATCACCGTCTTCGAGGGCGTCGTCGTCGAGGTCAAGACGCTCGTCGTCCCGATCGGTGGAGAGCTGCCTCCCGAGGAGGAGCTCGAGGCCTACGCCGCCGAGGAGGCGGCCGAGGCCGAGGCTGCGGCAGAGGCCGACCGCCAGGCGGCGGCCGAGGCGCAGGCCGCGATCGAGGAGGTCGTCGAGGCCGAGGAAGCCGATGTGGCGACCGAGGGCGAGGGCGACGAGGCCGAGGCCGAGGGCGCCGTCGAGCCGGAAGCCGAAGCCGCTGCGGAGCCCGAAGCCGCCGCCGAGCCCGAGCCCGACACCGCCGCCGAGACGGAGGCTGAGGAGGCCGAAAGCCGCTAGCGCAGGCGCCCGCCAGCTAGTCGGCCGGGCCCTCGATCAGCTCGTAGTGCGCCGAGCGCTCGTCCCAACGCGAGAGCACCGCGCGCGCTTCGTCGGGAACGACGGCGGTCTCGGCATCGTCGCCGGCGAAGGCCCTGACGTGCTCCCAGGACTCCCAGAGCGTGAGCGTGGCGAACTCGACCTCGCCCGCAGGAAGCTCGCGGCGGAAGAGGTAGGTGCCCTCCTGACCCTCGAAGGTGCGCACCCACGGAAAGATCGTGGAGCGGAGCAGCTCCTCGTACGCGTCGGCGTCCTCGACGGTTGCGGCCCAGCCTCTCCACCAGCGGGCGATCATGCCTCTGAGAACGCGCGCCGGCACGACTTCCTTCCCGCCGGGAAGAAAACCCGAGGGCGCGGCGTCTGGTGGTCAGCGGCACACGGCTCACGGAAGCCACGGGCCCTCCTCAGGAGCGAGGCGTCGGATGCGGCACCGGCGCCTCGTTTCGTTTAACCGGGAGACCTAGGAGGGTTTGGCGGAATGGTGCTCGCCGCCGGGGTGTGATGGTCGTTCCGAGGCAAGGACGCAGGGAGCGTTCGTATCGAACTAGGTACGGGCGCGACTGAGGACGCCGTCCTTGGGGCGAGCAGCGCGGCCCGGCGGCACAGCCACTATGTCGTCAAGCCCTCCTAGGCCGCGGCCAGATCCGAGAACTTCGCGTACCGCTTGAGGAACGAGAGCTTGACCGTGTCGGTCGGGCCGTTGCGGTGCTTGGCGACGATCACCTCGGCGAGGCCCTGCTGGTCGGACTCCTCGCCGTTGTAGTACTCGTCGCGGTAGATGAACATGACGATGTCGGCGTCCTGCTCGATCGAGCCGCTCTCGCGGAGGTCGGAGAGGATGGGCCGCTTGTCGTGGCGCTGCTCGACCGCGCGCGAGAGCTGGGAGAGCGCGATGATCGGGACGTCGAGGTCGCGGGCCAGCACCTTGAGCGAGCGCGAGATCTGCGACACCTCCTGCACCCGGTTCTCCGCATTCGTCCCCGAGGTCATCAGCTGGAGGTAGTCGACGATGATCAGGCCGAGGTCGGGCTGCTTCGCCTTGAGGCGGCGCGCCTTCGAGCGGATCTCCATCATCGTGATCGAGCCCGTGTCGTCGACGTAGATGGGCGCCTTGGCGAGCTTGTCGCAGGACGCGGTCAGCCGCGGCCAGTCGTCGGCGGAGAGCTTCCCGGTGCGCAGCCGCTGGGACTCGACCTTCGCCTCGCTGCACATGAGCCGCTGCGTCACCTCGGACTTGGACATCTCGAGCGTGAAGAGCGCGACCGGGACCTCCTTCCGCACGGCGAGGTTGGCGGCCACCCCGAGCCCGAGGGCCGACTTGCCCATGCTCGGGCGAGCGGCCATGACGATCAGGTTCCCCTCCTGGAAGCCCGAGGTGATGCGGTCGAGGTCGCGGAAGCCGGACGGGATCCCCGTGACGTCGGCGCCCGACTCGTAGAGCTGGGTGATCCGCTCGAAGCTCTCCTTGAGGAGGGCCTCGATGTGGCTGAACTCGGAGGTCGCCTTCTCCTGCGCGAGGTCGAAGAGGATCTGCTCGGCACGGTCGACCAGCTCAGGCGTCTCGCCGGGCCGCTCCCAGCCGAGGCGCGCGATCTCGCCGCCGACCCGGATGAGGCCGCGGAGGGTGGCCGTCTCCTTGACGATCTGCGCGTAGTGGCCGGCGTTCGCGCTCGCCGGAACGAGCGCAGCCAGCTCGTGGACGCGAACCTTGCCGCCGACGTCCTCGAGCTCGCCCCGCTCGTCGAGCTCGTCGACGAGCGTGATCGCGTCGACCGGCTCGCCCTTGGCGTAGAGGGCGAGCGCACCGCGGTAGATCTTCCCGTGGCTCTCGCGGTAGAACTCGCGGCCGTCGGGTGCGAGGACCTCGCTGACGGCGGCGATCGCCCCGGGCGAGAGCATCATGGCGCCGAGGACCGATTCCTCCGCGTCGAGGTTCTGCGGGGGGACCTGCGGGTCCTGAATCGTGGCCGTCCGGGCACCGTTCGTCGCCATGGGACGCGACTCTATGTGGCCTGTTGATCGTGAATCCACAGTCGGAAAATCCCCCCGTTGCAGGCAAAGAGAACACATGTTCTCATACCTAGCGGACGACAGTGCCCACGGGAACACACAGCCCCTGTGCACGAGATTCCCGCTCTACGCGCGAACTTTCTCCGAACGCTCCACACCCCCGTGTGGACGGCGCCCGTCGCCGGTGCGCGGACTAAGCTCCAGTCGATGCCCGCCACCGTGATCGTCGGCGCCCAGTGGGGCGACGAGGGGAAGGGGAAGATCGTCGACCTCCTCGCCCGCGACTCGGACGTCGTCTGCCGCTACCAGGGCGGCCCGAACGCCGGGCACACGATCGTGATCGACGGGCAGCGGTTCGCGCTCCACCACGTGCCGTCGGGGATCCTCTCCGGGAAGCTCTGCGTCGTCGGCGCCGGGTGCGTCGTCGACCCGGGCCTCCTCGTCGACGAGCTCGACGAGCTCGAGGCGCGCGGGATCGCGACCGGAACCGTCCGCATCTCGGGCGACGCCCACCTGATCATGCCGTGGCACGTCGCCGTCGACTCCGCCAGCGAGCGCAAGCTGGGACGCCTCCAGATCGGGACGACCCGGCGGGGCATCGGCCCGGCGTACGCCGACAAGGCAGCGCGGATCGGCATCCGCGTCCAGGACATCCTCGACCCCAAGATCCTGCGCCAGAAGTTCGAGACGGCGCTCGCCGAGAAGAACCTCCTGCTCGAGCGGATCCACGAGGTCCCGCCGCTCGAGGTCGAGGAGCTCGCCGCGCGGATGGAGACCTACGCGGTCAGGCTCCGACCGTACGTCGCGGACACGTCCCTGCTGGTCGACCGTGCGCTCCGTGACGGGCAGCGCGTGCTCCTGGAGGGAGCGCAGGGGACGCTGCTCGACCTCGACCACGGCACGTATCCGTTCGTGACCTCGTCCAACCCCGTCGCCGGCGCGGCCGCGACCGGCGTGGGCATCGGGCCGACGCGGATCGACCGCGTCCTCGGCGTGGCCAAGGCGTACGTGACGCGGGTCGGCGAGGGGCCGTTCCCAACGGAGATCGAGGGCGAGCAGTCCGCCCGCGTGCGCGAGCTCGGCGCCGAGTACGGGACGACCACGGGCCGCGAGCGCCGCTGCGGCTGGCTCGACCTCGTGGCGCTCCGCTTCGCCGTCCGGGTCAACGGGATGACGAGCCTCGTGCTGACCAAGCTCGACGTTCTCTCCGCGTTCGACGAGATCCCGGTCTGCACGCGCTACCGGCTGCCCGACGGAACGGAGACGGACGAGTTCCCGGCCCACCAGAGTAACTTCCACCACGCGCAGCCGGTGTACGAGACGCTGCCCGGCTGGAAGGCCTCGCTCGAGGAGGCGGAGTCGCTCGCCGACCTCCCCGAGGCCGCCCGCGGCTACGTTTCCTTCGTCGAGGAGCAGCTCGGCGTCGAGGTCTGTCTCATCAGCGTCGGGGCCGAGCGTGAGCGAGTCGTCGCCCCGCGCGGGCTCGCCGGCGTCGCGGGATAATCCCGGCGTGCGCCGCGTCAACCTGTTCACCGCCCCTCTCCAGGACGACGCCGGACGGCCCGACGGCTTCGGGTTCTCCTTCGCCCGCCTCGGCCCGCAGCTCGGCGCGAAGCTCGTTGGGGCGACGGTCTACGAGCTCCCGCCGGGCCAGACGACCTTCCCGTACCACTACGAGTACGGGTGCGAGGAGTGGCTCCTCGTCGTCACCGGCCGCCCGACCCTGCGCGATCCGGAGGGCGAGCACGAGCTCGAGCCCGGCGACTTCGTGTGCTTCCCGGAAGGGCCCGAGGGCGCCCATGCCGTCACGAACAAGACGGACGAGCCCACCCGCATGGTGATCCTCTCGACCAAGGCCTTCCCCGCGGTCGCCGTCTACCCGGACAGCGACAAGATCGGGCTCTGGACGGGGAACGAGACCGACGACGTCATGGTCCGGCGCGAGAGCGGCGTCGACTACTGGGACCGCGAGCTCTGAGGCTCGAGCTCGACCACGTCGTCATCGCGGTCAGCGACTGGGACCGCTCGAACGCCTTCTACCGCGACGTGCTCGGCGCGGAGGTCGTGCCGATCGGGGCCGGCCGGTTCGCCTACGCGTTCGGCGACCAGCGGCTGAACGTGCACGGACCCGGCACCGACGTCGGCAGCCTGGTCGCGACCGAGCCGGTGCAACCCGGGAACGGCGACCTCTGCTTCGTCTGGCCCGGCCCGATCGAGGCGGCCGTGGAGCACCTGCGAGCCCACGGGGTCGAGCCGGAGGCCGGGCCGGTGGAGCGTGCGGGAGGGCGCGGGCAGGGCACGAGCGTGTACTTCCGCGACCCGGACGGGTCGCTGCTCGAGCTCATCTCGTACGACTGACGCTACTCGAGCCGGAACAGGCGGCGGAGCCCGATCGCGACGAAGGCGGCGGCGAGTGGGCTGTGCACCGGCGGATCTCTCGGCGCGCCGTCCGCGAGGAGAAGCCACACCTCCATGCGATGCGTACGGCGTGGGTGACGTGGGCGGTCCCTCTAGCGCAGGATCGTCGTCACCACGCCGGTCTCGGGGTCGACGCGGCGCACCGCCGGCTCCGGCTCGGACTGGCTGAAGAGGAGCGCGCCATCCGTCGCGAAGGCGATGTCGCTCGGGAGGACGCCGATCTCGGTCGCGAGCATGCCGTCGTCGCTCGCCCCGAGCGAGCCCGTGCCGATGACGACCTCGAGCGAGCCGTCCTCGGCGACCCGCCTCACCTGGCCGCCCGACGGATCGCCCGTGATCAGGTAGAGCGTCCCATCCGGCGCGAAGAGCACCTTGAACGCGCCGCCCTCGAGACCGTCGACCGCCGTCTCGATCCTGCCGCTCGCGGCGACGATGCGCCGAATCAGGCTCTGGCCGTCCGGGAAGTACAGGTTCCCGTCCACGTCGTAGGCCGCCCCGTGCGGCGACTCGACGCTCGCCTTCGCCGCCGGCCCTCCCTCGCCCGTGGTTCGCTGCTCGCCGTCCCCGGCCACCGTCTCGATGAGGCCGCTCTCCAGGTCGATGCGGCGCACGAAGTTCCCGAGCGTCGGGACGGCGAGGTAGCGCCCGGTCGGATCGAGCGCGACGTGCGCCGGGAGCCCGAGGTCGGCCCGCGCCGCCCGGCCCCCGTCACCGGTCCGCCCCTCGCGGCCGGTGCCGGCCACCGTGGAGATCGTCCCGTCCGGCGCAACGGCCCGGATGCGGTTCGCCGGGAAGTCCGCGAGGAAGAGGCTCCCGTCAGGGGCGAGCGCGATGCCGACCGGCTCCTGGATGGTCGCCTCGATCGCGGGCCCGCCGTCGCCGTCCGAGCCGACCGCGCCCGTGCCCGCGAAGACCTCGCTTTCCCCACTCTCCGGATCGACGCGGAGCACCTGGTGAAGGAGCCCGTCGGCGACGTAGATCCGTCCCTCCCCGTCGACGGCGAGGTCGTACGGCAGCTCGAGCACCGGTTCGGGCCTCTCGACGACGGGGGTGGTCTGGCGCACGGCGTCCTCCCCGTCGCCGCAGCCGACGGCGAAGAGCAGCAGGGCGAGAACGGCGTGCCGATGCATCGCCCCTGGTACACCGAGGGCGGGAGCGGCGTTACCGCAGCTCGGCAGCGAGCTCGAGGGCCCGTTCGCGCCCGACACCGACCTCGAGCCGGTAGCCGACGTCGCCCTCCTGCCAGACGAGCACGTTCCCGGCCAGCGCCCCCGGGGCGGCGCGCTCCTGGAAGTCACCCCCGAGATAGAAGACGACGTGCTCGTTGCCGCTGATCCAGAGCCCGCGCGCCTCGCGGACGTCCACGAGCTCCGTCTGGGTCACCGGGCCGATCAGCTTGTGGAAGAGAACGTCCTCGGTCGTCCACTGGGTGAGGACCAGCCGGGCATCGCGCTCGTCGCCGTAGACCGACGTGATCACGAGGCCGCCGGAGGGATCGCGGTAGCGGTAGACGAGGTCGGGCTCGCCGAGCGGCTCAGGGAGCAGGACCTCGAACGGCGCCTGCCGCTCGGCCTCGGCCAGCGTCACCTCCTCGCCGTAGACGCCCGTCCACGAAGCGAGCGGCATGGTCGGGAGCTCCTCGACGCGCTCGATTCGGACACCCGGGATGAAGTCCAGCCAGTCGGCCAGCGCGCCGCGCGCCCCGGGCGAGACGGCGAGCACCGCGCCGAGGGCGGCGACGACCGTGGCGAGCGCGAGCACGAGGCGGCCCCCGCGACGCCGACGGCCGGTGATGCCCAGGCGCGCACCTGCAGCGCCGGCGAGGTCGGGCGTGGCCGGGAACGGATAGTCGGGCGCGAGCGCGGCGAGGCGCCGCTCGAGGTCGTTCATGCGACCTCCTCCCCCAGCTCGCGGCGCAGCTTGCCGAGAGCGCGCCACACACGAACGCGAACGGCGACCGGCTTGACCCCGAGCACCGACGCCGCCTCCTCGTCCGAGAGCTCGAGGATGTAGCGCCCGACGATCGCCAGGCGGTCGCCGTCCGGCAGCCGGCCGATCGCCTCCAGGAGATGAGCGCGATCCTCGGCCGCCAGCACGTCCGCCTCGGCCGAGCGGGCGGTGCCGTCGAAGGCGGCCTCGACGGCCGCGCGGGAGGCCAGCGCTCCTCGGCGCCACGTCGAGCGTCGGTAGTTCCGCGCCTCGTTGGCGACGATGCGAAGCAGCCAGGGCCGGAACGGCCTACCGGCCTCGAACCGGTGCAGCGCGGCGTGGGCCTTGACGAAGGCCTCCTGCGCCGCGTCCTCGGCCCCCTCGGACGAGCCGAGGATGACGTAGGCGGTTCGGAAAGCCACGGATTCGTGCATGCGAAGCAGGGCGACGTAGGCGTCGCCGTCCCCGCGGCGCGCCAGTTCGACGAGCTCGGCCTCGGAAGCTTCCTGCCGCACCCTTCCCTCTATACACCGCGAACGACGCCGGCGTTACAGGTCGCCCGGCTCGTTCACGTTGCGCAAAGCCGCCTCGTCCACGTGCAGGACGCGCGTTCGAAGCTCGCCCAGTGCGCGGTGGAGCGCCAGCTCGCCCGCGGCAATCCGGCGCTCGAGCACCGGCAGCGCCGACTGCCGGTACGCGCCGGGCAGCGCGCCGGTCTGCGGGACCGCCGCGTCGTGGCCCTCGACGGCTTCGGCGAGCGCGCCGAGGAGGTCCGCGGTCACGAGCGGCATGTCCGTCGGCAGGACGACCACGACCTCCGCCCCGGCGAGCCGGAGGGCCGCGGCGACGCCGACCATGGACGCGCGCACGTCGCTGCCGTCGTCGACGACGTCGAAGGGAAGGTCGAGCCGGTCCTCGGCCTTGCCGACGACGAGAACCTCGCCGAACGCCTCCACGAGCACGCGATGCCCCCGCTCGGCGAGCGTCTCGCCCTCATAGGACGCCAGAGCCTTGGGCGAGCCGAAGCGCGTGCTCGCGCCGCCCACGAGCAGGGCGCCGGCTACGCCCGGCCGGTCGCGTACCACGCGCGCGCGCTGAGGCTGAACGGGCCTTCGGGAGCCTCGAGTCGCTCACGATAGAGCGCCTTCAGAGCCTCCTGCCGGTCGGGAGGAAGCGAGACGGCGTAGGCGCCGGCGGGCCCCACCCCTGCCGTGTAGGGCTCCCAGAGATCCTCGAAAGACTCGTACTCGGCCGACACGACGATCGCGCCGTCCTCGACGTCCTCGAGACCGGCTTCGCGCAGCAGCCCGGCGAGCTCGCCCTCGCGTCGGTACGGCATGCGAGAGCGCTCGTCGGCGTCGCCGGCACCCGTAGGGTCGAGCTCCTCGACGGCGTCCCAGAACCTCCCCAGAAGCTGCATCTCGCCCCCGTAGTCCCAGACGCAGGCGGCCACCGTGCCGCCTGGCCGCGTCACGCGCCGCATCTCGGCGACGCCGGCCGCCGGGTCGGCCATGAAGTTGACGACCAGCAGGGCGAGCGCGGCGTCGAACGAGTCGTCATCGAACGGGAGCGACTCGGCGAAGCCCTGCCGGACGTCGGCCTCCGGGAAGCGCTCGCGGAGCGCGGCGACGAACGGCTCCGACGGCTCGACGACGGCCACGCGCCCCGGCCCGGCGATCTCCACGAGCCGGCGCGTCCCGACGCCGGATCCGGCGCCGACGTCCAGCACCGACATCCCGGGGGCGAGGGCCGCGCGCCCGGCGAGCGCGTCGCACAAGGCGTAGCTGTAGCGGCCGACGAAGCGGTCGTACGCCTCGGCTGCGACGGCGAACGTCACGCGATCCTCCAGGGCTCCGAGTAGACGTTCACGCGCCCGTCGCGGACGAAGCCGCAGAGCGTCACGCCGCGGTCGCGGCCGAGCTCGACGGCGAGCGACGACGGAGCGCCCACGGCGACGAGTACCGGGCACCCCGCCACGGCCGCCTTCTGGACGAGCTCGAATGAGAGCCTCCCGCTGACGCAGACGACCTTGTCGGCGAGCGGTAGCAGCCCGTCGAGGAACGCCCGTCCGACGACCTTGTCGAACGCGTTGTGGCGGCCGACGTCCTCGCGCGCATGGATGAGCGTCCCCGACGCTGTGAAGAGGCCGGTCGCGTGCAGCCCTCCGGTGGCGGTGAAGGTGGGCTGAGAGGCGCGGAGCCGGTCCGGCAGCGCCGAGACGACGTCGATCGGCACGCGCAGGTCGCTCTCCACACGCGGCGCCTCGACCGCGACCGCCTCGAGCGCGCCCTTGCCGCACACCCCGCACGACGACGAGGTGTAGAAGTTCCGGCGCAGCGCCTCGGCGTCGTAGTCCTCGGCGGTCACCTCGACGGTGTTCGCGGCCAGGTCCTCCGGAAGCGCTGCGTCGACCGGCCGGATCCCCTCGGAGAGGAGGAAGCCGAGCGCGAGCTCCTCGTCCTGGCCGGGAGTCCGCATGGTCACGGCAACCGCCTCCCCGTTGACGCGGATCTCGAGCGGCTCCTCGACGGCCACCTCGTCCCGCTCCGTCCAGCCGCCGGGAAGCCGCAGGACGTCCGTACGGGCCGCGGAGTACGGCGGCAGGGCGTTCACTATGATCGAACCATAGACGTCCTCAAGCTCACCGAGCTCCTCCCCGAGCTGCCGAGAGAGCGGACGAAGCTGCTGGACAACCTCGGCCGGGTCCGGCGCGAGGTTGGCCCCCTGTCAGCCGAGCTCTCCGACGCCGTCGCGGACCACATGAACATCCGCCGCGGCGAGGTGCACGAGGTCGTGTCGTTCTACTCGTTCCTGCGCGTGCCCATGGACGCCGTCCGCGTCTGCATCGGGCCCGTCTGCGACTGCCTCGGCGCGAAGGATCTCCTCGCGCGCGAGCAGGAGACGGCGAACGGGGTGCCGGCGCTCGGCGTCGAGTGCCTCGGCCACTGCGACATCGGCCCGGTGCTCCTGCGAGGAGACACGGTCGAGCCCGAGGTCGTCTACCGCACGAACGACGGTCCCTCGACCGCCCTGGCGCAGCGCGACGAGACGCTCGCCGACTACGAGGCCCGGGGCGGCTTCGAGGTGCTGCGCAACCTCCCGCCGAACGAAAAGATCGTCGAGGAGCTGAAGGCGAGCGGCCTGGCCGGACTCGGTGGCGCGGGCTTCCCGACCGGTGTCAAGTGGGAGGCTGTCGCGCGCGAGCCCGGACCTCGCTACGTCGTCGTCAACGCCGACGAGGGCGAGCCTGGGACGATCAAGGACCGCTACGTCATGGAGCTCCGGCCGCACCTCATGCTCGAGGGGATGCTCGTCGCCATGCGCTTCGCCGAGGCGACCGAGGGCTTCATCTACCTGCGCGAGGAGTACGCGACCGCCCGCGCCCGTCTGCTCGGCGCGCTCGACGAGCTGCGCGCGGCCGGGATTCTCGACGGGCTTTCGATCGAGCTCGTCGTCGGCGCCGGCGCGTACATCTGCGGCGAGGAGACGGCGATGCTCGAGTCGATGGAGGGCCGGCGCGGGATGCCGCGCCTCAAGCCTCCGTTCCCGAGCCAGGTCGGCTACCTCGGCCGCCCGACGCTGATCAACAACGTCGAGACCCTGGCGCACATCCCGGCGATCCTGCGCCTGGGCGGCGAGGCGTGGCCGCACGTCCGGCTCTGGTCGGTCTCGGGCGCCGTCGCCGCGGCCGGGTGTTACGAGGCGCCCATCGACGTCACCCTCCGCGAGCTGATCGACGACTATGCCGGCGGCGCAACCGAGGAGATCGGCGCGATCGTCCCGGGCGGCGCCGCGAGCGGGATCCTCCCGCCGGAGGCGCTCGACGTGCCGCTCACGCGCGACGCCCTCCGCGAATGGGGCGTCGGCGCCGGCTCGGCCGCGGTGCAGGTCTTCCCCAGGAGTTACTCGCCGCTCCGGCTTCTCGCCGAGACGATGCGTTTCTTCGCCGAGGAGTCGTGCCAGAAGTGCACGCCGTGCCGGATCGGCAACCGCGGCATGCATCACGTGCTCGAGGAGCTCGAGAAGGGCGAGGTCGTCATGTCGCGCGAGCAGGTGGAAGAGTGGCTCGACGCGATGGCGGCCACCTCGATCTGCGGGCTCGGGCAGGGCGCACCCTTCCCCATGCGCGCGGCCTTCCGGTACTGGCCGGAGCTCTTCGCCCCGCTCGGCGAGCCGGCGCCGACCGCGTGACCGACGCCGCGGCGCGCGACCGCGACGACCCCCTCGCCCGCTTCCGCGACGAGTTCGTCCATGAGGAGGGCGGGCCGATCTACGCCGACGGCAACTCGCTCGGCCGGCTTCCGAGGCGGACGCAGGCAGCCATCGCCGAGGTGGTCGAGCGCTGGGGCATCGACCTCGTGCGCGGCTGGCACAACTGGATCGAGCTCCCGACCGCGGTCGGCGATGAGCTCGCCGAGCACGCCCTCGGTGCGCGGCCGGGCGAGGTCGTCGTCACCGACTCCGTCACGGTCAACCTCTACAAGCTCGCCTCCGCCGTGCTCGCGGCGCGGCCCGAGCGCCGCGCGATCGTCACCGACGTGGACAACTTCCCGACCGACCGCTACGTGCTCGAGGGCGTCGCCGGCGAGCTGCGCTTCATCGAGCCGGACCCGGTCAACGGGCCGACGGTGGCCGATGTCGAGGCCGCCTGTGCCGCGGGCGATGTCGGGCTCGTCGCGCTCTCGCACGTCGCCTACCGCCCCGGCGCCCTCGCCGACCTGCGCGGAATCACGGAGGCGACGCACGCGGCCGGCGCGCTGATGCTGTGGGACCTCAGCCACTCCGTCGGCGCCGTGGAGATCGGCCTCGAAGAGCACGGCGTCGACCTCGCCGTCGGCTGCACCTACAAGTACCTCAACGCCGGGCCGGGGGCGCCGGCGTTCCTGTACGTGCGCGAGCCGCTCCAGGAGAAGCTCTGTACGCCGATCCAGGGCTGGTTCGGCCAGCGGGACCAGTTCGCCATGGGCCACCCGTACGAGCCCGCGGACGGTGTGTCGCGGTTCCTCGCCGGCACTCCGCCGATCCTCGGGCTGGTTGCGATCCGGGCGAGCCTCGAGCTCCTCGCCGAGGCGGGCATCGGCGCGATCGCCGCCAAGGGCCGCGCGCTCACCCGGTACGCCGTCGAGCTCCACGACGAGCTGCTGGCTCCGCTCGGCGTCGAGCTCGGGACGCCGCGCGATCCGGCGTGTCGCGGCGCGCACGTCTCCTTCCGCCACCCCGAGGCCTGGCGCCTCTGTCGCGCCCTCATCGAGCGCGCGAACGTGATCCCCGACTACCGCGCCCCCGGCAGCGTGCGGTTCGGCTTCCCGCCGCTCTACACGCGCTTCGCCGACGTCCGCGAGTCGATCGAGCGCCTCGCGCGCGTGATCGTGCGGGAGGAGTACCTCCAGGTCGACGCCGCGTTCACACGCGTGACCTGAGGGGTCGGGCGTTACAGTTCGCTCCATGGCCCGGACGGTTGAGTTCACGCTCGACGGAAAGCCGGCGAGCGCGCCCGAGGGCGAGCTGCTCGTCCACGCGGCCGCGCGGCACGGCGTCTTCATCCCGACGCTCTGCCACGACGACAAGCTCGACCCCTACGGTGGCTGCCGCATGTGCGTCGTCGGAGTCGAGGGCTCACCGCGCCCGCTGCCCGCCTGCGCGACCACCGTGACCGAAGGGATGGTCATCTCGACCAACTCCTCCGTCCCGCAGTTCCGCAAGACGCTGACCGAGATGCTGCTGACGGAGCACCTGAACCCCGATCCCGGCGGCCGGCCCAACGAGCTCGTCGACCTCGCGGGTGAGCTCGACGCGGAGGCGCCGTTCATCCTCCCCGACGCGAAGCGGGAGCCCTACGCCGACCGGAACAAGCTGATGGGCTACGACCCGGACGCGTGCATCCTCTGCAACCGCTGCGTGCGCTACACGCAGGAGGTCATGCAGTGCTCCGCGCTCTCGCTCGAGGGACGCGGGCCGCACGCACGCATCGTCCCCACGCACGGGTACTCGTGGCTCGACACCGAGTGCGAGCTCTGCGGCGGCTGCCTCTCCGTCTGCCCGACCGGGGCGATCTACGAGAAGTTCGAGGAAGGAACGGAGCGCCCGGAACGCGCCCTCGAGAAGGTGAAGTCGACCTGCACCTTCTGCGGCGTCGGCTGCCAGGTCGACCTCAACGTCGACCCGGAGACGAAGCGGATCGTCAAGGTCACCTCCGAGCCGCACTACGTCTCCAACGAGGGCAACCTCTGTGTCAAGGGCCGCTTCGCCTTCAACTTCGTCCACCACCCGGACCGGCTCACGGAGCCGCTCGTCCGCGGCGAGGACGGTGAGCTCCACCCGACGACCTGGGAGCACGCCTACCAGGTCGCCGCCGATGGCCTCCTGCGCGTGAAGGCGGAGCACGGGCCGAACTCGATCGGCTTCCTCGCCTCCGCGCGGCTCACGATGGAGGAGAATTTCCTCATCCAGAAGCTCGCGCGGACGGCGATCGGGACGAACAACATCCATTCCTGCGAAGCCACCTGACACGCTCCGACCCTCTACGGCCTGGTCAGGTCGTTAGGCAGAGGCGCCACCACCAACTCGATCCCCGAGATCGAGAACGCCCGCTTCATCCTCGTCATCGGGTCGAACACGACCGAGGCGCATCCGGTACTCGCGCTGCGGATGAAGAAGGCGGCGCGGAACGGCGCCACGCTGGTCGTCGCCGACCCGCGCAAGATCTGGCTGACGAAGCTCGCCAAGCGCCACCTGCAGCTGCGGCCCGGCTCCGACGTGTGGCTCGTCAACGCGATGCTGCACGTGATCCTGAAGGAGGGCCTCCAGGACGACGCCTACATCGCGGAGCACACCGAGGGCGTCGAGGCGGTCGCCGAGGTCGTCGAACGCTACACGCCGGAGGAGGCCGAGAAGGTCACCGGCGTCCCGGCCGCCGACATCGTCGCCACCGCGCGGGAGTACGCGCGCGAGAAGCACGCGGCGATCTTCTACACGCTCGGGATCACCGAGCACGCCTGCGGCGTCGACAACATCTGGTCGCTCTCGAACCTCGTGCTCATGACCGGGCATCTGGGCTACGAGTCCACGGGCCTGAACGCGCTGCGCGGCCAGAACAACGTGCAGGGCCTCAACGACGCCGGAGCGAACCCCGCCTACCTCCCGGGCTACCAGCCGGTCGACGACCCCGAGATCAGCGCGAAGTTCTCCGAGGCCTGGGGGATGGAGCTGCAGCGCTCGCCCGGCTTCCGGCTCGACCAGATGATGTCGGGGCTCCACGACGGGCGGATCAAGGCGCTCTACCTGATCGGCGAGAACCCGGTGCAGACCGAGCCGAACGCCCACCACGTCGAGGAGGGCATGGAGAAGCTCGACTTCGTCGTCGCCCAGGACCTGTTCCTGAACGACTCCAACCGCAAGTACGCGAACGTGATCTTCCCGGCCTCCAGCTTCGCCGAGAAGGACGGCACCTTCACGAACACCGAGCGCCGCGTGAATCGCGTGCGCCGCGCCGTCCCGTGCCCGGGGAACGCGCGCGAGGACTTCCGCATCGTCGTCGAGATGGCCGAGGCCCTCGGCGCGAACTGGCCGGCATACGAGACCCCGGAGGACGCCTGGAACGAGTTCGCCGACCTGTCGCCGCTCTGGACGGGCATCCGCTACGACCGGATCGAGGAGGTCGGGCTCCAGTGGCCGTGCACCGACCGCGACCACCCGGGCACCCCGTACCTGCACGCGCCGCATCCCTCGCGGCCCAACGGCAGGGGGAAGTTCTACCCGGTCGAGTACCAGCCGCCGATCGAGCAGCCCGACTCCGAGTACCCGTTCGTGCTCTCGACCGGGCGGACGCTCTACCACTACAACTCGGCGACGATGACCATGCGCGAGGACGGGGTCGTCCAGAAGCAGGAGGACCCGTTCGTCGAGATGCACCCGGAGGACGCCGCCGCGCTCGGCGTCGCCGACGGCGAGTGGGTGCGGCTCGTCTCGCGCCGCGGCGAGCTCGAGGCCCGCGCCAAGCTCGGCGAGCGCGTCTACCCGGGCCTCGTCTGGATGGCGCTCCACTTCGCCGAGGCGAAGGTGAACTGGCTCACGCATGACGTCGGCGACTCGCTGATCGGCACGCCGGAGTACAAGACGAGCGCGGTTCGCGTCGAGCCGCTCAACGGCGCCGTCAGGCCGGCCGCCCGCTGAGCGTCGTGGACGGCGCCCACCGCCACGCACCCATCGAGCTGGGCCCGGACGAGTTCCGGCGCCTCGGGCACAGC
>DASSCF010000020.1:0-16482 GCA_035698025.1 Gaiellaceae bacterium | reverse complement strand
GCGGTCAGCTCGGTCTCGCCCTTCGGCGTCACCTTGCCGACGAGCAGGTCGCCGGAGCCGACCTCGGCGCCGATGCGCACGACACCGCGCTCGTCGAGGTTGGCGAGCGACTCCTCCGAGCGGTTCGGGATGTCCCGCGTGATCTCCTCGTCGCCGAGCTTCGTCGAGCGCGCGTCGATCTCGTACTCGTGGATGTGGATCGAGCTGAGCACGTCGTCCTTGACGAGGCGCTCCGAGATGACGATCGCGTCCTCGAAGTTGAAGCCCTCCCAGGGCATGAACGCGACGAGCAGGTTCGCGCCGAGCGCGAGCTCCCCGTGGTCCGTCGAGCTGCCGTCGGCCAGGACCTCGCCCTTCTTCACCTTGTCCCCGAGCGTCACCACCGGCTTCTGGTGGATGAGCGTGCCCTGGTTGGAGCGCATGAACTTCGTGAGCGGGTACTCGTCCCGCGTCCCGCGCCCCTCGACGACGATCCGCTCTGCGTCGACGTCGACGATCGCCCCGTCGTTCCGGGCGAGCACGACGTCGCCGGTGTCGACCGCGGCCCGGAACTCGAGGCCGGTGCCGACGATCGGCGCCTGCGGGATCATCAGTGGCACCGCCTGCTTCTGCATGTTCGCGCCCATCAGTGCGCGGTTCGCGTCGTTGTGCTCGAGAAACGGGATCAGCGCCGTCGCGACCGAGACGATCTGCGCCGGTGAGACGTCCATGTACTCGACGTCCTTCGGAGCAACGGCGACCGCCTCGCCCTCGCGCGAGCGGCAGAGCACCTGCTCGTTCAGGAACTTGCCCGTTTTCGGGTCGACCGGCTCCGAGGCCTGCGCGATCGTGAACTGGCGCTCCTCGGCGGCGTCCACGTACACGATCTCGTCCGTCACCTTGCCGCCCTTGACGACCCGGTACGGCGTCTGGATGAAGCCGAACTCGGAGACCGTCGCGAACGACGCGAGCGAACCGATGAGGCCGATGTTCGGGCCCTCCGGGGTCTCGATCGGACACATGCGGCCGTAGTGGGTCGGATGGACGTCACGCACCTCGATCGGCGCGCGCTCGCGCGTCAGGCCGCCCGCGCCGAGCGCCGACAGACGCCAGCGGTGCGTGACGCCCGCGAGCGTGTTCGTCTGGTCCATGAACTGCGAGAGCTGCGAGGACCCGAAGAACTCCTTCAGCGCGGCGACGACCGGTCGGATGTTGATGATCGTCTGCGGCGTGATCGTGTCGACGTCCTCGGTCGTCATCCGCTCGCGGACGACGCGCTCCATCCGATACAGGCCGACGCGGAAGGCCTCCTGGATCAGCTCGCCCGTCGTCCGCAGCCGGCGGTTGCCGAAGTCCTCGTACTCGTCGAGCTCGCCGCGGATCGGGTCGCGCGAGAGCTGGACCGCGTCCGCGGCGTAGTCCTTCGACTCCTCGGTGATGCCGAGCTTCGTCGGCAGGTCGATGAGACGGCGCACGAGCGCGACGATGTCCTCCGTCGTCAGGACGCGGACGTCGTCCGGAACGCCGACGCCGAGCCGCTGGTTGAGCTTGTAGCGGCCGACGCGCGTCAGGTCGTAGCGCTTCGGGTCGAAGAAGAGCGAGCGGAGGAGGTTGCGTGCGTTGTCGAGGGTCGGCGGCTCACCCGGCCGCTGCTTCTTGAACACCTCGATCAGCGCCTCCTCCTCGCGCGTCGAGGGATCCTTCTCCAGCGTGTTGGCGATGAACATCGAGCCGCCGAAGAGCTCGAGGATCTGCTCGTTCGAGCTCGTGTCGAGCTGGAACCCGGTCGTCGGGTCCTCGGCCGGCAGCGCCCGCAGGAGCGTCGTGATCGGCAGCTTCCGCTTCCGGTCGATGCGTGCGAAGACGATGCCCTTCTTGTCGATCTCCACCTCGAGCCAGGACCCGCGCGAGGGCATGAGGTTCGCCATGAAGACCTGCTTCGTCGGGTCCTTCGGCTCCATCAGGTAGGCGCCCGGGCTGCGGACGAGCTGCGTGACGATGACGCGCTCGGTCCCGTTGATGACGAACGTCCCGCGCGGGGTCATCATCGGGAAGTCGCCCATGAAGACCCGCTGCTCGCGGATCTCGCCGGTCTCCTTGTTGACGAAGCGGACCGTGATCGAGAGCGGGACCTGGTAGGTGAGGTCCTTCTCCCGGCACTCCTGGATCGTGAACTGCGGCTCCCCGAACTCGTACTCGCCGAACTCGACGGCGAGGGTCCCCGTGTAGTCCTCGATCGGCGAGATGTCGTCGATCGTCTCGCGCAGGCCGGCCTCCATGAACCAGTCGAAGGAGGCCTTCTGGATGTCGATGAGGTTGGGGAGGTCGAGGACGTGCTTCAGTCGCGAAAAGCTCTTGCGCGCGCGCGGCGCGACAGCGACGCTGCTCAAATGGGTCTCCCTCTGATTGGTGCGTGCAGGGTCGTAAACGGGCAGGCGTGAACGGGCGGTGCCTCGGCGGAACCACGAAGGGTAGCGCACGAGCACTCTCCACCGCAACCGCCGCGGAAGCGGATGGAGCGTGAGCCGAAATGGTAGCAGGAGGGCGCCGCGAACCGGCGCCGGCGACCGTCACGGGAGGTGAATGTCACCCGCTTCTGGGCGCTCGCGTGGGCAGAAGCGGGCGACTGCCACCGGCTCTCGCCGGTGACAGTCGCCTTCCGCCGCTACTTGAGCTCGACCTCGGCTCCCGCTTCCTCGAGCTGGGCCTTGATCGACTCCGCCTCCTCCTTCGCCGCGCCCTCCTTCACCGGGCCGGGGGCGCCGTCGACGAGGTCCTTCGCCTCCTTCAGGCCGAGGCCCGTCACCGCGCGGACGACCTTGATCACCTGGATCTTCTTGTCGCCGGTGGCCGTGAGGACGACGTCGAAGGAGTCCTTCTCCTCCTCCGCGGCCGCGGCGCCGTCGCCGCCGGCCGGGGCCGCGGCAGCCACCGCGACCGGAGCGGCGGCAGTGACGCCCCACTCCTCCTCGATCGACTTCTTCAGCTCGACGAGCTCGAGCACCGTCATCTTGCCGAGCGTGTCCAGCACCTTCGCAACGTCCGTCGCCATCGTCCTACTCCTCCTCTTCCTGAGCTTCAGTCTCGGTTGGCTCGCCTTCCTGGGTTTCCGTGGGTTCGTCTTCCTGGTCGGAAGCTTCCGCTGAGGCGGAAGCTTCCGGAGCCTCCTCGGCAGCGGGCTGGTCGTCTGCGGTTGCCTCCGTGGGCTCGTCTGCGATTGCCTCTGCGGTCGCCTCGCTCGGCGGCTCGTCGGCCGGGGCCGGCTCCACGACCTCTCCCTGCTCCTCGAGCTGCTTGATGCGGGCATCGATCAGCCCGTGCAGGTCGCGGAGCGGGGCCGAGACGAGCGCGAGCAGCTGGTTGAGCGGCGCGACGATCGCGCCGACGAGCTGACCGCGGAGCTGCTCGACCGGCGGCAGCGTCGCGAGCTCGGCGACCTGCTCCCCGGTCATGGTGACTCCCTCGAGGATGCCTCCCCGGAGCGCGAGCACCTGGGTCTCGCGGGCGGTCGTAGCAAGCGCCTTCGCCACCGCGGCAGGGTCGCCCCCGGACTCGATGAACGCGATCGCGGTCGGCCCCTCGAGCAGGACGAGCAGCGCATCCGCCCCGGCCTGCTCGGCCGCGCGGCGCGTCAGGGTGTTCTTCACGATGCGGAAGCGCGCGCCGTGCTCGAGCAGGCGGTCGCGCAGCGTCTCGAGCTGCTTGTTCGTGAGGCCGCGGTAGTCGGCGACGATGAGCGTCTCGGCGGCGCCGATCTCGGCCGCGAGCTCCGAGACGATCCTCTCCTTGTCGATCTTCAGCACGTCGGGTCCTCCTGAAATGACGAAACCCGCGCGAGGCGGGCTCGATCGGGCGCGGTGACGCGCAGCGATGAAACCTGCCTCGGCCGGACCTCTGCCCCAAGGGGCTGCCGGCTGTCTTCGGCGGGGGTGTCGTGGGTCGCTAGGCCGGGACTGTAGCTCCTTCGAGCTCCTCGGCGATGTCCCGCGTCTTCGTCGAGTCGACGCGGATCCCCGGGCCCATGGTCGTCGTGAGCGTGATCTGGCGGATGTAGCGCCCCTTGGCCGCGGACGGCTTCGCGCGCACGATCTCCTCAACGAGCGCGGCGTAGTTCTCGAGCAGCGCGCGCTCGTCGAAGCTGCGCTTGCCGATCGGCAGGTGGACGTTGCCGCCGCGATCGGTGCGGTACTCGAGCTTGCCCGCCTTGGCGTCGCCGACCGCCTTCGCGATGTCGAAGGTCACGGTGCCCGTCTTTGGGTTCGGCATCAGCCCGCGCGGGCCGAGCACGCGGCCGAGCTTGCCCACGTTGCCCATCTGGTCGGGGGTCGCGATCGCGACGTCGAAGTCGAGGAAGCCCTCCTCGATCCTCGTCGCGAGATCCGCGGCGCCGACGACGTCGGCGCCTGCCTCCTCCGCCTCGCGGGCCTTCTCGCCCTCGGCGAACACCGCGACACGGACGTCCTTGCCGATCCCGTGCGGGAGCATCAGCGTGCCGCGGAGCTGCTGGTCCGCGTGCCGCACGTTCAGCCCGAGGCGGAAGTGCGCCTCGACGGTCTCGTCGAACTTCGCGCCCTCGCCCGCCTTCAGGAGCCGGACGGCCTCGAGCGGCGAGTACGCCTGCTCGCGGTCGATCTGCTCGCGCACGGAGCGGTAGCGCTTGCCGTGCGCACTCATGGCGTCTCCACTCCCATCTCCGCAGAGCTCGAATCCGCAGGAGCGGATCCGACCTCGCGAGAACCCCTGAAGCGGCCGCTGGCGCGGCCGGTCGTGGTGCAGGTCGCGAGAGTCACGGGGTGTCCACTCCCATCGAGCGGGCGGTCCCTGCGATCACCTTCATCGCTTCCTCGACGTCGCGGGCGTTCAGGTCGGGCATCTTCGTCTCCGCGATCGAGCGGAGCTGCGCCTCCGAGAGCCGGCCGACCTTCTCTCGGTTCGGCTCGCCCGAGCCCTTCTCCAGCGAGAGCGCCTCCTTGATCAGGACGGCCGCGGGAGGCGTCTTCGTGATGAACGTGAAGGAGCGGTCCTCGAAAACGGTGATCTCGACCGGGGTGATGCGCCCGTTCTCCTGCGCGGTCTGCGCGTTGAACGCCTTGCAGAACTCCATGATGTTGACCCCGTGCTGGCCGAGCGCAGGACCGACCGGCGGAGCGGGGTTCGCCTGCCCGCCCGGGATCTGCAGTTTGATGAGTGTCAGGATCTTCTTCGCCATGGTCGTCAGTCGATCTTCTTCACCTGGTCGAAGCCGAGCTCGACCGGGACCTGGCGCTCGAAGATGTCGACGAGCACCTTCAGTTTCTGCTGATCCGGGTTGACGTCGACGATCTCGCCGTCGAAGTCGGAGAGCGGGCCCGAGGTGACCTTCACCGACTCGCCGAGCGAGAACTCGACCACGGCCTTCTGGGCGCCCGGCCCTGCGGGCGCGCCGTGGTGGAGGATGCGGTCGACCTCGGGCTGCGACAGCGGCACTGGCTTCGTGCCCGCGCCGACGAACCCGGTGACGCCCGGCGTTCCCTTGACGACAGTCCAGGCCTCGTCCGACATGTTCATGTTGACGAGGACGTACCCAGGGAGCACCCGCTTCTCGGCCTGCACCTTCTGGCCGTCCTTCGTCTCGATGACCTGCTCGGTCGGCACGACGACGCGCCGGAAGGCCGGCTGCTGGTTCATCGAGACGATCCGGTGCTCGAGGTTGGTCTTCACCTTGTTCTCGTGCCCGGAGTAGGTGTTGATGACGTACCAGAGGAACACAGTTGGACTCCTAGAGAAGGACGCGGTCGACGAGGGGGCGGAAGATCTGGTCGAGCCCCCAGAGGTAGAACCCCACGATCGCACAGGCGATGATGACGACGGCGACGCCCTGGATGGTCTGGGCGCGGCTCGGCCAGTCGACCTTCTTCAGCTCGGCGTAGGACTCGCGGACGAACTGCCCGCGCTGGTGCTCGGCCTTGCGCCCGGTCTGCTGCTTGACGGGCTGCTGGGCCGGACGGACCTGCTGCGCCTGGCGGCCGCGGCGGCCGGTCGAGGCTCCGTCCCCGGCGGCGGCCCGGGCCGCCCGCCGCTGCCTGCGCGTCTCGCGTGCCACGCGGCTACCTCGTCTCCCGGTGAGGCGTGTGCTTGCCGCACCAGCGGCAGTATTTCGAGAACTCGATCCGGTCCGGCGAGTTCCGCTTCGACTTCTGGGTCTGGTAGTTGCGCCGCTTGCACTCCGTGCAAGCGAGCGTGATCGCGACTCGTACTCCGGTGGCCATTCTTCTACCTGTCTCGGTGGGTCGTGCGAACCATTAGGGGCGCGTGAGTAGCGGCGGGTGGACTTGAACCACCGACCTCCGGGTTATGAGTCCGGCGCTCTAACCAGCTGAGCTACGCCGCCGCGCGGGCAAGAGTGTAGCAGCGGGCGAGCGCGAGTCTCCCGAGCCCGAGCGCCGGCCGACCGTCTCACTAGGATCGCGCCGTGATCCGCATCCCACCCCGGCGCGGCGGCTGGCTCGAGGTCATCTGTGGCCCGATGTTCAGCGGCAAGAGTGAGGAGATGATCCGCCGCCTGCGGCGGGCCGAGATCGCGGGGCAGAGCGTCGTGATCTTCAAGCCGCAGATCGACGACCGCTTCGACGCAGAGGATGTCGTCAGCCACGCGGGCATCCGGATGCGCGCCGTCCCCGTCTCCTCGGTGCCGGAGCTCGTGGCGCGCTCCGCGGGCTTCGACGTCGTCGGCATCGACGAGGTGCAGTTCTTCGAGCACTCGGTCGTCGGCTCGGCGCTCGAGCTCGCGAACGGCGGCGTCCGGGTCGTCGCCGCGGGGCTCGACCAGGACTTCCGCCGGCTCCCCTTCGGCCCGATGCCCGAGCTGCTCTCGCACGCGGAGTTCCTCGACAAGCTGCAGGCCGTCTGCCACCGCTGCGGCGGTCCTGCGACGACGACGCAGCGCCTCGTCGACGGTCGGCCCGCGCCCTACTCCGGCGAGACCGTGCTCGTCGGCGCGGCAGAGCAGTACGAGGCCCGCTGCCGCGGGTGCCACGAGGCGGGCGTCGACGCTGCCGCCCTCGTCGCGGCGTAGGCGCTAGCGGCCGCGAACGACACTGGCTGCGAGCGCGACCGCGAACGCGCCGGCGGCGACGAGCACGATCGTCCCGCCCGGCGGCGCGTCCGCGTAGTACGAGATCGTGAGGCCGGCGAGCGCGGAGCCGAGGCCGATCGCCAGCGAGAGGACGAAGGTCGAGCGCATGCTCCAGGCCACCCGCGCGGCCGCGCTCACCGGGAGCACCATCAGCGCCGCGACGAGGAGGATCCCGACCACGCGCATCGAGAGCGCGACGGTGACCGCTGCGAGCGCCGCGAGCGCGATGTTCAGGGCCCCGATCGGGACGCCCGCGACGCGCGCGCCCTCCTCGTCGATGGCGATACCCGCGAACGCCCGGTACAGGAGCCCCACCGCGGCCAGGCCGACGGCGCCGAGCGTCGCAATCAGCGCGACGTCGCCGCGGGTGACGGTGAGGATCGATCCGAAGAGGTACTGGTAGAGGCCGACGTCGAGCGCGCCTGCGGCGGAGACGAGGACGACGCCGAGCGCGATCCCCGCGTAGAAGACGAGTGCGAGCGCCTGGTCCCCCGCGGTCCCGCCGCGCGAGCGCAGCACTTCGATCGCGACGCCGCCCAGGACGGCCGCTGCGAGCGCGGTCAGGACCGGGGCGACATCGAGGAGTAGCCCCGCAGCGACGCCGGCGAACGCGACGTGGCCGATCCCGTCGCCGATCAGGGACTGCCGGCGCTGCACGAGGAAGAATCCGACCGCGGGGGCGAGGACACCGACGACGGCGCCCGCGGCCAGCGCGAGGCGCATGAACTCACTCTCGAGCATGCGCATGCGAGGGGTCGTGCCAGACGCCCGGGAGGTCGCCGGGCGGGCCGTCGAACACGATCGTGCGACGGACGAGAACGAGGCGCTGGACGAAGCCCTCGACCGCGCCGAACTCGTGCGAGACGTACAGGATCGTGACGCGCAGGTCCGAGTGCAGGCGGTCGAGGAGCACGGCAAGCGACTCCTGCGACTCGGTGTCGACGCCGGTGGTCGGCTCGTCGAGCACGAGGAGCGACGGCTCGGCGGCGAGCGCCTTCGCGATGAACGCACGTTGCTGCATGCCCCCGGAGAGCGTGCGGAGCGGCCGGTCCGCGACCTCCGCGAGCCCCACCCGCGCGATCGCCTCGGACACGAACGCGCGGTCGCGCTTGCGCAACGGCCCGAGGAGCCCGCCGGCGGCGAGCCGGCCTGCGGAAACGACCTCGCGCACCGTGGTGGGCGCGTCCCCGCCGAGCTCCGACCGCTGCGCGAGGTAGCCGAGCGCGCGCCGCCGCGAGGAGCGGTGAGCCGGCTCGCCGAAGAGCAGCGCGCTGCCCAGCGTCGGCCGCTCGAGCCCGAGAACGAGCCGCACGAGCGTCGTCTTACCGCCGCCGTTCGGGCCTGCGATGGCGACGAACTCGCCCTCCCCGATCCCGAGCGAGACGTCCTCGAGGACGCGCTGGCCCGGCCGATAGCCGAACGAGACGCCCGCGAGCTCGACGGCTAGCGGCATCCGAGCGCAGCCCTGAGAGCGTCGAGGTTCTTCCGCATGACGCTCAGGTAGTCCTCGCCCGCGTCGAGCCGCTCCTCGCTCAGGCCCTCGATCGGATCGAGCGTGGCCACCTCGACGCCCGCCTCGCGGGCGACCGTCTCGGCGAGCCGGTCGGAGACCAGCGGCTCGGTGAACACCGTCGTCACGCCGGCGGCGCGGACCTCGTCCACGAGGCGCTCGAGCTCCCGCGGGCCAGGCTCGGCCTCCGGGGACCTCCCCGCGAGGGCGTGCGCAGTGAGCCCGTACCTGGCCGCGAACTGCCCGAACGCCGCGTGCGAGGACACGAGCGTGCGCCGCTGGCACGACCGCAGCCCCTCCTCGTACTCGCGACCGAGGTCCTCGATCGCCTTCGCGAACCGACGGCCGGCCGCCGGACGGCCGAGCGCGTCGCCGAGCACCCGAGCGGTCGCCGAGAACCGGACCGGGTCGAGCCAGACGTGCGGGTCTGGCTCACCGTCGAGGACGTCGAGCGACGGCCCGTCTCGGTCGGCGACGGCGTCCTCGACCGCCGGCTGGAAGCCGCCTCCCGCAAAGACGACGAGGTCTGCGTTGCGGACCGCCTCCACGTCTCGAGGCGAGAGCTCGACGTCGTGCGGCTCGGCGCCCGGTGGCGTGAGGTCGACGACGCGGTAGCGATCGCCGGCGATCTCTCCCGCCGCCCAGGCAAGCGGGTAGAAGGCCGCGACGACCGTCGGGCGTGGATCGCCGCCCGCGCCGCCTCCGCAACCCGCGGCCGCGAGGACGCCGACGAGCCCGCCGAGAGCGAGGAGGGAGCGCATGTGCCGGCCACCGTAGCACTCCTTGAGAACGGGTATCATTATCGCCCATGGAGAGCTGGGCCGACAGCGCCCTCGACCGCCTGCGCGCCGCGAGCGGCCGCAGCGGCGGCGCACGCCGCGCAGTCGTCGACTTCGTCGCTCGGCAAGACTGCTGCCTCACCGTGCAGGAGATCTACGACGGCGTGCGGGACGAGGGTGCCCGGGTCGGGATCGCAAGCGTGTACCGGGCCGTCGAGGGCCTCGTCGAGGCCGGCCTCGTGCAGCGCGTCGATCTCGGCGACGGGATCGCGCGCTTCGAGCGCACCGACCCGCTCGATCACCACCACCACCTGGTGTGCGCGGACTGCGGCAAGATCGAGGCGTTCGCGGACCCCGGGCTCGAGGCCGCGCTCGAGCGCGTCGCGGGCGGCCGCGGTTACGACGTCGCCGCGCACGAGGTCGTCCTGCGCGGCGCCTGCGAGGACTGTCGCCCAGCGGACTGACGCGCCCGCCCGAACTACGGTCGCGACACGACGACCCGGCGCACCGTCTCCGCCGCGGAGCCGAGCGCGACGAGCGCGGCCAGGACGAGGGCGACGGCGCCGAGCCGGGCGGCGATCTCCGAGTCGAGCGCGACCCCGCCGGCGAGCAGCTCGACCCCGACTGCGAAGAGCACGGCCTCCACCTGCCAGCCGCCGCGCGGGTACAGGTCCGCCTGCTTCGGCCGCGGGCCGGGAGGCCACGAGCCCCAACCGGACAACGAGACGAGCTTGCCCGCGTGGCCGACGACCACGCCGACGGCCCAGCCCAGGCCGAGGAAGAGCACGCCGGCGACGGCTGCCCGCCGGTCCGAGGCGACCCCGACGACCGCGGCGAGCGCGAGCAGCGCCGCCTGCAGGAGGAAGACGAGCCCGACGGCGACGTGGGCGACCGGGCCCTCCCGCACGCCGATCTTTCCCGAGGCCGCGACGCGGCCGAACAGCCGTACGGAGGGACTGAGGCCGCCGAGCATGACGACGACCCCGACCGCGACGAGGGCGTCGACGGACCACGCGACGCCGACGAGGTAGAGCCAGAGGCCTGCCACGAGCACGATCTCGGCGACGGGGACCCGTCGTCTCGGGGCTGCGGGTGCGAGCCCGAGCATGGGGACGAGTGTGCGGCCGACGGACGTGATGAGAACCGTCAGCCATCCGATCACGGCGAGCGAGAGGTGCACGAGCAGCATGCGCTCGTACGGAATCCCGAGCGGCTCCGGGCCGCCGTCCCGGAGAACGACCGCGCCCAGCGCGAACGCGGCGGCGGCGTGGAGCCCTGCGAGCGCCACCGCAGGACGGCTCACGACGAGCAGGCGCCCGCTCGGCGCGCGCCGGATCATCGTCGCGAGCTCCGAGAGCATGAGCACGAGACCGGCGGCGAGCACGACCGCGCCGAGCGCTGCGAGCATGTCCTCCCCGCGGGCAAGGCCGACCGCCAACGGGACGCCGCCGGCGAGCAGCGCGAGGACGACCCAGCGACGCCGCGGCCGCGGCGGATCGTTGCGCAGCATCACGGGAAGCAGCTGCCACACCGCGGCGGCCACCGCGAACGGGAAGAACACGAGGCCGAGCGCGTGGGCGGCGCCCACGGGCCCGGTGCCCGAGATCGCGAGCCCGGTCAGGTCCGAGGCGGAGTCCATCAGGAGCAGCGACGCGACGACCCAGCCGGCGAAGGCGACGAGGTAGGCCGGCGCGCCGAGACGAAACGGTGCCGGCTGCCCCGTCTCCGCCATCCGGAGCGGGCGGAAGGAGCTCCCCTCGACCCTCCCCGGTGTCGCCTGCGTGCTCATCCGGCTCAGGCTAGTCGGGCGTCCGCGAGCGAGGCCGGGATAGGCTTTGACACGTGGCGGGGGTCGATCCTTTCGAGCGGTTCCTGTGCGGGATCGACGCGTCCGGCGCCGGCCTCGACGCGGTCCGCCAGACGCTCGCCTTCTCGCGTCCCGACAGCGAGCTCGTCCTCGTCGGGGTGAGCGCGTCCCACCAGGCCTCGCACGCGGGGATGCTCGCCTCACACGCGGTGGAGACGATGGAAGCCGAGATCCGCGCGGCGCTCGACGACGCGCGGGAGATGGCGGGGCGGCGCGGGGAAACGAGGTTCGTCCGCGGCCGCCCGGAGGAGGCGCTGCTGCAGATCGCCGCCGAGTTCGGGGCGACCCTCGTCGCAGTCGGCTCGCACGAGCGTCGCCGGGCCTCCGGGGTGCTCCTCGGCGGTGTGGCGACCCGCATGCTCCACGACGCGCCGTGCTCCGTGCTCGTCGCGCGCTCACGCGGCGAGGTCGAGGAGTTCCCGCGCTCTATCGCGGCCGGCGTGGACGGATCCGCCGCGTCGCTCGCGGCCGCCGCGGTCGCACAGGAGCTCGGCAAGCGGGTCGGTGCTCGGGTGGAGCTCGTGGCCGCGAAGGGTGGAGGCTCGGCCGAGGACTGCGACCTGCAGGCGATCGAAGGCAGCGGTGTCGCCGTCACCTACAGCGAGGCGAAGCCCCTCGACGCCCTGCTCGAGGCGGCGCAGGACGTCGACCTCCTCCTCGTCGGCAGCCGTGGCCTGCGCGGGCTGCGAGCCCTCGGCAGCGTGAGCGAGCGGATCGCGCATCAGGCGCCCTGCTCCGTCCTCGTGCTGCGCGGCGCCTACTAGGCGATATCCCCCCAAACGGGGATGCCCGGGCGCCCCCGGTCGACGATGTCAGAGTGGCTCGACCTGTCTGCGGAAGGGAGCACGTACGTGGTTCAGCGGATCCGGCAGCACCTCGGTGGCGAGGGTGGCTTGGCCGGGCTCGAGGCGCTCGTCGTCGTCGTCCTCCTGGGCGTCGCGCTTGCGGTCGCCGTGCCCTCCTTCCTCGGTTTTCGGAGCAGCTCGGCCGACGGCAAGACGAAGGCGAGCCTCCGGGCGGCGATGCCCGCGGCGGACGCCTACTTCGCGGACCACAAGACCTACAACGGCCTCGACTCGACCGACCTCATCAGGATCGATCCCCGCGTCTCGCTGACGGTGGCGGTCACCTGGGCGAAGAAGCGCTCCTACTGCCTGACGGAGAACGTCGGCGGGAAGACGTGGAGCGTCCGCGGCCCGAACCCGAAGCTCGTCTCCGACACGTCGGAGACGAAGGGCTGGTTCGAGGCCGACACCTGCGCGTAGCGGTCAGGACGTAGGCGGGGCCAGCCGGGCGAGGCGCGAGAGCGCGCGCAGCGGAGGTCGCGCGAGACCGGTCGCATTCTGCGGATGGGCGAGGTCGCCCCGCAGGAGGCCGGCGACGGCGTCGAAGACGCCGGGTGCGCGCGCCGCCCAGAAGCACGCCTTCGGGAAGCGGTCGGCGACGCGCTTGGCCTTCCACGAGGCCGCGGCGTGCCCGTCGAGCGCAGCCGCGAGCTCGCGCTCGTACTCCTGCGGACGGCCCGCGAGCACCGCCTCGGCCGCGAGCCTGGCCGAGACGAAGGCCTCGTAGATGCCGTCGCCGGAGAGCGGGTCGACCAGCCCGGCTGCATCCCCGACCAGGAGCGCACGGCCGCGGGCCGCGGGCGCGCCGAGGCGCCGCATCGGGAGGCGGTGTCCGCGGAGGTCGCGGAGCCGGCGCGGATCGACGCCGTGCTCGCGCGCAAGGCGCTCCAGGTGCACTCGCAGCCGCGGCCCCTCCTCGTGCCAGCCCCCGACCCCGAGATTCGCTTGGTCGCCCTTGGGAAACACCCAGCCGTAGCCGCCCCCGACCACGCCGAGCTCGACCCACGCAGTCCCGGCGTACGGATTCGGATCGAGGTCGCCCCAGGCCGCGTTCGCCTCGAGCGCGACGCCCGTGACGATGCCTTCGCCAAGGCCGGCTGCACGCCCGACCTGCCCGTTCGCACCGTCCGCGCCGACGACGTATGCGGCCCCGACCTGCGAGCCGTCGAGGTCCGCCGTCACCCCGTCGTCGCCGACGACGAGCCCGTCGACACGCACCCCGTCGCGGAACTCCGCGCCCGCCGCGGCCGCCTGCTCGGCGAGGTGGAGGTCGAGCCGGCGGCGCTGCGTCATCAGGATCAGCGGCGCCTCGCTCGAGCGCGCGAAGCTCCCGCCGTAGCCGACGCGGAGCACCAACCGGTCGACGACGTGCTCGACCACCCGAGACACGTCGCAGGGCAGCTGCCGGACCGCGCGCCCGGTCAAACCTCCCCCGCACGGCTTGTCCCGAGGGAACCGCGCGCGATCCGCCAACAGCACGCGGGCACCGCCCCGCGCGAGATGGATCGCGGCGGACGACCCCGCCGGGCCGGCGCCGACCACGAGGACGTCGAACCGCTCCATCGCACTCGATCGTACGCCGCCGGTCGCGCCATCGTGCAGCGGGACGGGGGCTACAATGGCGCCCCCTGCAGGGGTTCCCGAGTGGCCAAAGGGGGCGGGCTGTAAACCCGCTGGCTCAGCCTTCGGAGGTTCGAATCCTCCCCCCTGCACTCGATGGCGCCCACCGACCCGACTTCGGCGGAGGACGCGGTCGCACGCGAGATGATCGAACGGATCGCCCGCGAGGTCGACCTCGAGTCCGGCCGCGTGCCGAGGGCCGAGGCCGAGCCCGAGCCGGAGGGCGAGGCCGCCGACGAGGAAATGCCCGCTGCAGCCCTCGACGAGGCCGCGCTCGAGCCCGAGGAGCGTTCCGAGGAGGACGTCTCGCGCGAGCTCGTCGAGCGCATCGTGCGGGAGGTCGACGAGGGAAGGCGCGGCTAGACTTCGCCCCTCGCCCTCTTAGCTCAGTTGGTAGAGCACCTCCATGGTAAGGAGGGGGTCGACGGTTCGAGTCCGTCAGAGGGCTTCGGTTCTTGTCCTGCTCCGTTGTCCACGTTGACGTCGTAAGCCTCGTTCGACGTCCACCCAGCGTCCGGTCCAATTGCGATTCCGAGGAGAATCTCCAGCACGATTCGCCGGCAGGCGGATCTTCGGGAACAGTCCGAGCACGAGCGGCGCGCGGTGGCATATCGGCGAGCCCCGAAAACGGCTTTAACAAGCCAAAACCGTTGTCACCGGTTGCGACCAGTTGCCGATCGGAGCGCATGGTAAGGAGGGGGTCGACGGTTCGAGTCCGTCAGAGGGCTTGAGAAAAGGCCCGCAAACGCGGGCCTGTTTCTCTTTTCGCGTAGAGTCGCCCCCGAACTCGAAGTGCGGGAGGGTCGTGCGTTGGAATGCTCATGATCGAGTCCGAGACGTCGGATCTACACGTCGTCGGGAGTCGGGGGCTGCGGGACTGAAGGCGCTCGGCATCGTCAGCGAGCGGATCGCGCACCAGGCGGCGGGCTCCTCAGTGCTTGTCGTGCGTGGCGCGACTCCGAGCTGATCGGCTCGGGATGAGCCCTGTCCGCTCGACGGTCACCATTATCGGAAATCGGCTCGAGCCCGGACACCACGAGGTGCGCGACTTCCTCACCCGGATTGCGCAGCCGCACCGGTGGCTCGAAGCCGGGTCGGCCGACGCGGATGCGGCCATGGCGCGTCTCGGGAACTCGCCGGTTGAGCTGCCCATCGTCGTCGAAGGAGATCGCGTGCTGTCGGCGGTCACGCCCCGCGCGCTCGCGGAGGCATGGAACATGTCGCAGCCACCATCCCGGCGCGAGTACGACATCGCCATCGTCGGCGCAGGCCCCGCGGGTCTCTCCGCCGCCGTGTACGCCGCCTCGGATGGGCTCACGACGATCCTCTTGGAGCGTGACATCCCAGGCGGGCAAGCGTCCCATACGTCCGCGATCGAGAACTTCTTCGGTTTTCCGGACGGCATCGGCGGTGCCGAACTTGCGCGGCTGGCTGGACGTCAAGCCGAGGGATTCGGCGCCGAGCTGACGTTGCTCAGAGGCGCCAGCGGCAACCGAAGGGCACCCGACGGTCGATTCGTGATCGAGGTCGAGGGCGGCTACGAGATGTCGGCGCCGGTGGTGATCGCAGCGACCGGGATGGACTGGCGCCGGTTGACCGTCGAGGGACTCGACGAGCTGCTCGGGCGAGGCGTCTACTACGGCGCTGGCCGCAGCGAAGCCGCGCAATGCGCCGGCGAAGACGCGATCGTCGTCGGCGCAGGAAACTCCGCAGGACAGGCCGTTCTCCACCTCGCGCGAGCGGGCGCGCGTGTGACGATGATCGTTCGCGGCGACCGGCTTGGTCGGACGATGTCGGAGTATCTCGTGCGCCGGATCGAGGAGAGCCGACTCATCGAGGTTCGCTTCGCAACCGAAGTGCACGCCGTTCAGGCCGATGCCGGCCGACTGGCGAGCGTCACCATTGCCGGGGCCGACGGTGTCGAGTCACGCTTGCCCGCGCGAACTCTCTTCATCTGCATCGGCGGCGTGCCCAGAACCTCTTGGGCGGCGGGTAGCGGCGTCCGCACCGACACGGCGGGTTACGTCCTTACGGGGCCTGATCTCCTCGACCGCGGTGAACGGCCCGCCGGCTGGCCGCTCGCACGCGATCCCCTCGTGCTCGAGACGAGCGTCCCCGGCTTCTTCGCCGCGGGCGATGTCCGCCACGGGTCGACCAAACGCGTCGCGGGAGCCGTCGGCGATGGCGCGATGGCGATCGCACTCGCCCACCATCGTCTCGAGGAGCTGACGGCTGCAGTTGCGAGCTCTGACCACGAGCAGGTTGCGCGCACGAGATCAATGCAAAGGCGGCGAGGGAGGTCGACACTCGCATCAGGCGTGAAACCTCCACTCGGCGACGGCGACGACCGTGCCTCTACTCGCGCTATCGACGCAAGCGAACCCGCCTTGCCGGGCGGCGACGTGACCGTAGACGAGATGAGCGACGCGTCCTTTCCCGCGAGCGACTCCCCCTCGAGGTGGACATGGGAAATCCCGGCAAACGCCGCGGATGCCGACGTCGCGAAGCATCGGCACCGCTGAGATCACCGACGTGGCATGGAGACCGAGGGCGGACGAGTTCCAGCCCGGATCATGCTCGTGTCCCGGCCGAGCAACGACTCGAGCACGAGTGGCGTGTGGAGCGCACCCTCGGTTCGGGTTGGCCGCTTCAGGCGATGCGCAGGATCGGCTTGATTGTGGCACCCGACTCGGTGGCGGCCGCCGCCTGGTTGATCTGGTCGAAGTCGTAGAACTGCACCAACCGATCGAACGGAAAGCGGCCCTGCA
>DASSCF010000019.1:0-18501 GCA_035698025.1 Gaiellaceae bacterium | reverse complement strand
CTGCCCGACCCCAGCGACCGCGAGGCCTGGATGGCCGAAGGCATCGCCTCGTACACCACGTTCCTCTCGGCGCTGCTCGACATCACCGACAACCTGGTGCCGGACGACGCGGAGCCGGGGGGTGCGCGCCGGGTGGTGCCGCCGCCCGACGTCGTCCGCTACGACGACGACGACCCGTACCTCGTGGTGGCGGCCGACAAGGGCACGGCGAGCTTCTCCGACCTCGCGAACAGCGTGGCCGCCGAGTACGGCTTCTGGCTCGGCGACGCCTTCGCCTCGGGCGGCTCGGCGGGCTACGACCACAAGGCGATGGGGATCACGGCACGCGGCGCCTGGGAATCCGTGAAGCGCCACTTCCGCGAGCTCGGCGTCGACGTCGAGACGACCGAGGTGACGGCGGTCGGCATCGGCGACATGGCGGGCGACGTCTTCGGCAACGGGATGCTGCTCTCGCGGCACCTCAAGCTCGTGGCCGCGTTCAACCACGAGCACGTCTTCCTCGACCCCGACCCGGACCCCGCGGCGAGCTTCACCGAGCGCGAGCGGCTCTTCAACCTGCCGCGCTCGAGCTGGGCCGACTACGACGTGGGCGCGATCTCCCCCGGAGGAGGCGTCTTCCTCCGGTCGGCCAAGTCGATCCCTCTCTCGCCCGAAGTGCGACGGCGCCTGGGCGTCGAGGACGAGGAGCTGCGGCCGAACGAGCTCATCCGCGCGATCCTGCGGGCCGAGGTCGACCTGCTCTGGAACGGCGGCATCGGGACGTTCGTCAAGGCGTCGTCCGAGTCGCACCTCGACGTCGGCGACAAGGCGAACGACGGGCTGCGCGTGGACGGCAAGGATGTTCGCGCGCGCGTCGTCGGCGAGGGCGGCAACCTCGGCTTCACGCAGCGCGCACGGGTCGAGTACGCGCTCCATGGCGGCCGGATCTACACGGACGCGATCGACAACTCCGCCGGCGTCGACTGCTCCGACCACGAGGTCAACATCAAGATTCTGCTCGGCGGCGTGGTCGCAAAGGGCGACATGACCGAGAAGCAGCGAAACGAGCTGCTCGCCGAGATGACGGACGACGTCGGCCGCCTCGTCCTGCGCAACAACTACCGCCAGACGCAGGCGATCAGCCTGGCCGTCGGCCAGGCGTCGTCGATGCTCGGCGTGCACGCGCGCCTCATCCAGCACCTGGATCAGACGGGCCGGCTGAACCGGGAGCTCGCGGCGCTGCCGACCGACGAGGTGATCGCCGAGCGGCGGGCCGCGCGCGGCGGTCTCGTCTCGCCCGAGCTGTCCGTGCTGCTCGCCTACGCCAAGATCGAGCTGTTCGACGCCCTGGTCGGTTCCGACCTGCCGGAGGACGCGTACATGTCGAACGAGCTCGTCCGCTACTTCCCGCGCGTGCTCTCCGAGCGCTTCGGCGACCGGATGGACGAGCACCGCCTGCGGCGCGAGCTGATCGCCACCTACGTGACCAACAGCCTCGTCAACCGCGCGGGGATCACGTTCGCCTTCCGGCTCGCCGAGGAGACGGGCGCCGATCCGGCGGACATCGCCCGCGCCTACACCGTCGCGCGCGAGGTCTTCGACCTGCGGGCGATCTGGACGGCGATCGAGGAGCTCGACGACTCCATCCCCGCTGAGGTGCAGTACGCCATGCTCCTCGAGGGTCGCAAGCTCGTCGAGCGCGCGGCGCGCTGGCTCCTCCGCAGCCGGCCACGTCCGATCGAGATCGAGGAGGAGATCGCGTACTTCGCGCCCGGCGCCGCGCTCCTCGCCGAGGCGCTGCCGCGTCTGCTCCTCGGCGCCGACCGCTCGGCGGTCGAGCAGAAGACGGCCGAGCACGTGAAAGGCGGCGCGCCGGACGAGCTCGCGGCCAGGGTCGCCGGCCTCGGGACGATGTTCTCCGCGCTCGACATCGTCGAGGCGGCGACGGCCGCCGGCGAGCCGACCGAGGAGGTCGCGGCGGTCTTCCACGGTGTCGGCGCGCGGCTCCACCTCCAGTGGCTCCGCGACGCCATCACCGCGCTCCCGCGCGACAACCGCTGGCAGACCCTCGCCCGCGCCGCTCTCAGAGACGAGTTCTTCAGCATCCACGGCGCACTCACGCGAGAGGCGCTCCAGGCCGCGCCGCCGGGCCTGCCGGCCGAGGCCCGCGTCGACGCCTGGCAGGCGGCCAGGGAGGCCGGCGTCGAGCGCGCGCTCCAGGTCGTGAGCGACATCCGCATGGGCGAGCTGGCCAGCCTCGAGACGCTCTCGGTCGCCCTGCGCGAGGTGCGCAACCTCATCCAGTCCGCAGGCCGGCTCGCGCCGCCACTCCCCGAGTTCCCGCCTGACGAGCCGCCCTCGCGGCCGCATCCGCCCGAGTCCCTGAGCCTCGGAAGATAACTCGGTCTCCCGCCGTCCGGTGGGCATCGAACCGAGTGGAGGTCACCCCTCATGGAGTCGAAGTCGCAGGAGCCTTTCAACCTTCCCGCCGGCAGCGTCCGGGCCTTCCTGACCACGCTGCTCGTCGGGATCACCGCAGCCGTCATGTTCATCCCGATCCCCAACGGCAAGGACGACGTCAAGGCGATGTTCGTCCTCCTCACGGGGATCGCCGTGCGGGACTACTTCTCGTCCCGGGACCGGCAGGCCGAGCGCGAGCGCGCCCAGGACGCTACGGGCACCACCTCGACCGAAGTCACCGCCTAGCGCCGTGTCAGGCGACCCGCTCGAGAGCCGGCGACGCCAGGTCGCGCTCGAGCAGGTCGAGCACGGCCTCCTCGATGGCGCCCTGCGTCGCCGGCTCCCCGTAGGTCACCTCGCCGAGCTCCTCGAGCGCGCCGCCGATCGTGAGCCCGTCGCGGAAGCGGTCGAAGACGCGCGGGTCGATGTAGGAGCCGCGGGCGACGGCAGGCGTGTTCCCGAGGTAGTGCGCCACCTCCTTCACGGCGCGGGTGATCGCCCGCGTCCGCCCCGTCTTCGTGCCGTGCGCGGCGCCCGAGACGGCGAGCGCGACGGCGGCGAGGACGGTCGCGTTCCACGTGCGGAAGTCCTTGGCCGAGAAGCCGTCCTGCGTGATCTCCTTGATGTACGCGTTGATGTCGTCGGAGGTCACGTCCACCCAGAGGCGCCCCTCCTTGTAGGCGAGCAGCTCGGTACCCGCGCGGCGGCGCATCAGCGCCTGCACGACCTTGAAGACCTCCCGGTCGACGACCGACTGGACGCGCCGCTTGCCGCCCTTCGACGGGTAGTCGAAGCGGATGAGGTCGCCCTCGCCGAGCGTCACGTGACTCCGGCGTATCGTTGCGAGCCCGAACGTCTTGTTCGTCTCGGCGTAGTCCTCGGTGCCGATGCGGAAGAAGCCGCGGTCGAGCAGCCTGATCGCGCAGGCGAGGACGCGCTCGCGGACGAGCTCGCGCCGGCGCAGATCACGCGCCGCCGCCTGGCGAAGCTTCGGGAGCGCGTGGGCGAATCGCTCCATCTCCTCGAACTTCTCCAGGTCGCGCCGGCGGCGCCAGTCGGCGTGGTAGAGGTACTGGCGGCGCCCGGCGGCGTCGGTGCCCACGGCCTGGATGTGTCCGTTCGGGAACGGGCAGATCCAAACGTCCGTCCACGCCGGCGGGATCACCAGCTCGCGGATGCGCTCGAGGGTGACGGGATCGGTCACGCGCTGCCCCGCCTCGTCGAGGTACTCGAACCCGCGCCCGCGTCCCCGGCGCACGAGTCCCGGCCCGGAGGAATCCGCTCGTCGCAATCGCGCCATGAGCCTTCTCTTGCCCACGGCAGGGGTGCGAGGAACCTACCTAGACCAACGAATAGACAAGCGGCCGTGACCTTGTCCCCTCACGAACCCGCGACTACCCTCAGAACTTCCTCAGCGGCTAGGAAGGAGCCTTCTCGTGCGTGAACGTCTGTCCCTGCGTGGTCTTGTCCCACTCGTGCTCGGCCTGCTCCTCGTGGCCGCGCCTGCAACCGCGGGCGCAGCCGTGGAGTCGTGCGCGTACAACCCCACGACGAGGGCCGTCACCGCGACGATCACAACGGGCGGCTCCGCGACGGTGAAGGTGAATACGGCCGGCGAGCTCCTCTTCGGCCAGGTGCCCGCTCCCTGCGGCGCCGCGACGAGCACGAACACCGACTCGGTGTCGGTCAGCGGCTCCGTCGGCTCCAACGAGACCCTCACGCTGGACATGTCCGAGGCCTTCTTCGGGCCCGGCTTCTCCTCCGAGTTCAACATCCCGGAGATCGAGATGGCCACGGCGCTCGGCGATCTCACCGACACGCTCGTCATCATCGGCTCCAACGCCAACGACCTGATCGCGGCCGGGCAGAACGGCGTCGCGATCGACTCCGACGGCGACCTCGACATGACTCTTTCGCCGGGGCAGCACGTGATCGAGGTGCACGGGCTCGGCGGCGACGACCTGCTCAACATGCGCGGGCAGGGTGGCGCCGGCCTCGCCTACCTCGGCCCGGTGCGCGTCTACGGTGAGGACGGGAACGACGAGCTCATCGCCAGCCACAAGTCGGACTTCGTGTACGGCGGCGAGGGCAACGACATCATCTTCCTGCACCAGCTGAACGACTTCGCCGACGGCGGCCCGGGCAACGACTCGATCACCGGCGGCGAGGGCAACGACGACATCGTCGGCGGCCCCGGCGCGGACACGTTCAACGCGGGCGCGGGCAACGACACGCTCCACGCGGACGACGGGGTCGCGGACACGCAGCTGCACGGTGGCGCGGACATCGACACGGCGTACTACGACGCGAACCTCGATCCGGCCACGATCGCGGTCGAGAACAAGTTCGCGGATCCGGGCCCGCCGCCTCCGCCTCCTCCGCCCGGCGGCGCCTGCTCCTACAACTCGACCACGAAGACGGTCACGGCCGCCATCCCGGCGAGCGCCGGAGCGACGCTCGCGGTCGTCGGCGGCGCGATCCACTTCGGCGCATCGCCAACGGCCTGCGGCACCGCGACGACCGCGAACACGGACACGATCAACATCACGGGCGCTGCGGGCTCAGTCGAGTCGCTCACGATCGACCAGACCGGCGGCGGCCTCGCTCCCGGCGGCACCGCCGAGACGACCGGCACGTCCGAGATCGAGCTCGCGGTCAACCTGGGTGACGCGTCCGACGTCGTCGTCATCAAGGGCCGGGCGCTCGCGGACACGCTCGCGGTCGGCAACAAGGGCGTCTCGCTCAACAACGACACGGACGTCGACGTCACGTTCACCCCGCTGCCCAGCTCGATCGAGCTCGTCGGCGGCGGCGGCGGCGACGTCCTCTCGGGCCGCGGCGGCTTCGGCGCCGGCCAGGTCTTTCCCGGGCGCGTGACCCTGCGCGCCGGAGACGGCGGCGACTCGCTCAGCGGCGGCGACCTCGACGACGTGCTCGTCGGCGGCGCCGGCACCGACACGATCACGGGTGGCCTCGGCAACGACCAGATCGACGGTCAGGGCGGCGCGGACATGCTGAGTGGGAACGACGGCGACGACACGATCGTCGGCGGCACCGGCGCGGACTCCCTCATCGGAGCGGGCGGGAACGACACGCTCGACGCCCGCGACGGCGCTGCCGACACGCAGATCAGCGGCGCGGCCGGCATCGACACCGCCTTCACCGACGCAGGGCTGGATCCCTCGCCGGTCGGGGTCGAGATCCACCTGCCGCAGTAACGAAAGCCTTTCGAGGGGAGGCCGCGAGGCCTCCCCTCGAACCTGGACTCGTCGCTGTCGAGATCCACTTTCCGCGCGAGATACTCGCGGAACTAGACCTTCGAACGGACCGGCGATCCGCGGGTTGCCGCGTGTCGTACCCAGGGGTACTGTCCGATTTCTGTAGGGCCCGTAGCATCGTGCGGCCACCCAACGCACACATCCGTTTGGTCGTCCTGACGGGGGCGGTCTTCTTGGTCATGGCGGTCTTTCCCGCGCTGGCCGCGGCCGAGTCTTGCGCGTACGACGCCGGGACGAAGGCGGTCACCGCGACCATCGACCCGGGCGGGGACGCGGCGCTGGTCGTCGTGGGGGGCGCGCTCCACTTCGGCGCGACACCCACCGCGTGCGGCGCGGCGACCACGACCAACACGGACTCCATCGCCATCACCGGCGGGGCGGGGACGCTCGAGAGCCTGACGCTCGACGCGTCCGGCGGCCCGTTCGGCCCCGGCGCGGCGACCGAGACGAACTTCCCCGAGATCGAGATGACCGTCGGCCTCGGTGACGCGGGCGACGAGCTCCTCGTCATCGGCACCTCCGACAACGACAACATGGCGATCGGCGCGAGCGGCTTCTCGTTCAACAACGACGGAGACGTCGACGTCACGTTCAGCCCGCTCCCGGGACACGTCGAGGTGCGCGGCGGCGGCGGCGTGAACTTCCTCACGGGCCGCGGCGGGTGGGGCGCCGGGCTCGCGTACGCGGGGAACGTCACCCTGACCGGCGGCGACCTCGGCGACGAGCTCAACGGCGGCAACGGCAACGACGAGCTGATCGGCGGCGCCGGGAACGACACGATCAACGGCAACGCCGGCGACGACCGCCTCGAGGGCAACGGCGCCAACGACAAGCTGAGCGGCGGCGAGGGCAAGGACTTCATGGTCGGCGGCCCCGGGGCGGACACATTCACCGGAGGCTTCGGCAACGACCTGCTCGTGGCGCACGACGGCCAGGCGGACACGTCCATCAACGGCGGCGGCGACACGGACATCGCCTACTACGACCCGGGCCTCGACCCCACGCCGAGCGCCGTCGAGACGGCCATCCCGGCCGCGCCGACCGAGAGCTGCTCCTACGACGCCGGCACGAAGGCCGTGACGGCCCGGATCGCGCTCGGCTCCGAGGCGACGCTCAGGGTGGCGGCGACCGGCGAGCTGCTCTTCGGGTTCGTCCCGGCCGCCTGCGGCGCCGCCACGACGACGAACACCGACTCGATCCAGGTCCTGGGCGCGCCGGGCGCGTCGGAGAGCTTCACGCTGGACATGTCCGCGGGCTTCCTCGGACCCGGCTTCACCTCCGAGTTCAACCTGCCGGAGATCGAGATGACGATGAGCCTCGGCGACTCCACCGACGGGATGACCGTCATCGGAACGCCCGGGAACGACCTGATCGCCCCCGGCCAGAACGGGATGGCGCTCAACTCGGACGGCGACGTCGACGTGACGTGGACGCCGAACCCGGGCGTCTTCCCGATCGAGATCCAGGCCGGCGACGGCGACGACTTCATCAACGGCCGCGGCCAGGGCGGCGCCGGTCTCGCCTACCTCGGGCCGCTCGTGATCACGGGCGGGCCGGGGAACGACGAGCTCGTCGGCAGCCACTCCTCCGACGAGATGTACGGCGGCGAGGGCAACGACATCATCTTCTCGCACCAGCTCAACGACTACGTCGAGGGCGGGCCCGGCGACGACGCCATCACGTCGGGCGAGGGCAACGACCAGATCGTCGGCGGCCCCGGAGCCGACAACCTGAACGCCGGCTTCGGCGACGACTTCCTGAACGCCGACGACGCCGAGGCCGACACGCAGATCCACGGCGGCCCCGACACGGACACGGCCTGGTACGACGGCGGCGGAGTCGATCCGGCCCCGATCGCCGTCGAGAACGCGATCGCGGACCCGGGACAGGAACCGCCGCCCCCGCCGCCTCCTCCACCGGCCGGAGCCTGTGAGTACCGCGCGGCCGACAAGGCGGTCGTCGCGACCATGCCCACGAGCGGCACCGCGACCCTGGCCGTCGTCGGCGGCGAGATCCACTTCGGCGAGACGCCCTTGGCCTGCGGCGTGGCGACGAGCGCGAACACCGACTCCGTCGAGATCCTCGGCGTCATGGGCACGGCCGAGCATCTGACGCTCGACCAGTCCGCCGGTCTGCTTGCCCCGGGCGCGACCGGCGAGTCCAACACGCCGGAGATCGAGCTGTCGCTCAAGCTCGGCGACGCGGCCGACGAGCTGATCGTCATCGGCACGGCGGCGAACGACACCTTGGCGGCGGGCCTGAGCGGCGTCTCGCTGAACTCCGACGGCGACGTCGACGTGACCTTCGACGTGCTGCCGGGAGAGATGGACTTCTTGGGCGGCGGCGGCGTCAACTTCCTCACCGGCCGCGGCGGCTTCGGCGCCGGTCTCGCCTACGCCGGGGTCCTGACCCTGCTGGGCGGCGATCTCGGCGACGAGCTCAACGGCGGCAACGGGAACGACGTCATCGTGGGTGGCGCCGGCAACGACGTCATCAACGGAAACGCCGGCCACGACCAGCTCTCGGGCGGCGCCGGCAACGACTCGATCGCCGGCGGCGACGGCAACGACTCGATCGTCGGCGGCGCGGGCATCGACACCCTCAACGGTGGCTTCGACAACGACGTCATCGAGGCCGACGACGACGAGCCGGACGCCCAGATCCACGGCGGCCCCGGCACCGACACGGCGTACGTCGACGTCGGCGTCGACCCGCCCACGATCGCGGTCGAGACGGTCATCCCCCGCTAGCGGGCGGCCCCGTCGGGCCGATCAGACACACTTTCGCCGATGCACGCGATCGTGCCACTCAAGGAGGAGCCGCGGTTCCGCCCGTTCCCGTTCGGCCTGCCCGTCGAAAGCCCGCTGCTCCGCGCGGTCGACGACGCGGCGCTCGTCCTCTCGCGGACGAAGGGCCGCTTCGATGGGCCCATCGCGTTCTGCCACGGCGTCTCCCGTGACGGAGCGATCCTGCGCCGGCACGGACGCTACGCCGAGGCCATGGTCGTCTTCGCGGAGCCCTCGCTCGGCTACCGGCTGGGATTCGCCCTTGGAGTGCAGCTCTTCGTCCAGCGCTCCGAGGGGGCGTTCCTCTTCCAGCAGCGCGGGCCCTCGATCGGGCGCGACCCGCTCCTCTGGACGGCCTCGGCGTCGGGCGGGCTGAACCCGACGGAGCAGCCACGGGACGCAGTGCTCGCCGACGCCGCCGAGGAGATCGGGCTCGAAGAGTCGGACCTCCCGGGCTTCCGCCCGATCGGGATCGTCGTCAGCGACGACACGGGCTCGGCCCTCATCGTTTACCACGCGACGCTGCGCGAAGGCGCCGAGCCCGAGCCGAGCGCGACGAAGGTGACGCAGATCCACTGGGCCGACTCGCCCGCGGACCTGGGCGCGCAGGTGTCGGCGGACACGGTGGCCTGCTGGGACGTGCTGCAGCTCTGGCGCGAGCGCGACGCGGCGCCCGCCTAGCCCGGTCTAAGACTGGTTGCCGGGGGCTTCGCCGCCGGTGACCTTCTCCCACCAGTCGTCCTCGCGGCGCTGAAGCTGCGTCTGGACCTGGGCGACGTACTCGGCCAGCTCGTTCTCCTTCTGGCCGAGCCGTTCCTGGAGGTCGGTCAGCTCGCGTTCACGGCGTTCGAGCTTGTCCTCGCGGATCTCGAGGTCGGCCTCGACGCGCGCTTCCTTGGCGTCGAGCTCGTTCTCGCGACCGTCGAGGTCGAGGAGCCGGTCGCGGAGGGACGACTCGGTCTCGGTGAGGCGCTTCTCGCGCCGGTCGAGCCGCTTGCGCTGGGACTCGACGACGTCCTCGGTGTTCGAGAGCTCGGCCTCGCGCTCGGCGAGCTCGCGCTCCCGGTCCTTCAGGCGCTCCTGGAGGGCCTCGAGGTCGAGGGCCTTCGACGTCTCGGACTCCACGCGGGCGAGATGCGCCTCGCGATGGTGGAGCTCGGCCTCGCGCGCGGCCATCTCGGCCTCGCGCCGTTCGAGCTCGGCGAGCACCTCGGCGGACGCCTGGCTCTCGCGGTCGCGCCCGGACATGTCACGCTCCAGACGCTCGGCGTCGAGGCGGAGGCGGTCGTGCTTGGCCCGCATGTCGGCCTCGCGCTCCTCGAGCGCCTCCTCCTTGGCCTGCACGCGCGAGTACTCCTTTGCGAGCTCGCGCTCCCGCGCGGCCAGCGTCCCCTCGCGCTTGGAAAAGCTCTTCTCCTGCTCACGGAGGGCGCCCTCGCGTTCGGCCAGCGCGCGGTCACGCGCCTCCTGGCGGGCCTTCATCTCGGCCTCGCGGCTCGCGACGGTCTGCTCGCGCCGGACGAGCTTGGTCTCCTTCTGGTTCAGGGACTGCGCCTGCTTCGACAGCTCGGAGGTGAGCTTCTCGCGCTCGCGGTCGGCGTCCTTCAGCTCCTTGAGCTTCGACTCGACCTGCTCGGCGCGCTCACTCGTGAGCGCGTCGGAAGCCGTGAGCCGCGTCTCCAGCTCTGAGAGGCGCTCCCGCTCTTCGCGGAAGTTCTGCAGCTGCTCGTTGAGGCGCGCCTCGCGGAGCTCGATCTCCTGCTCCGAGGAGGCCAGCCTCGCGGCGCGGACGTCCAGCTCGGCCGAACGTGCGGCGTAATCCTTGTCGACGGCAGCATGCTCGGCGCTCGCCGAGAAGGAGATGGCGAGCTCGGCACGCAGGTCGCGCTCGCGGTCGAGCGAGGCGGCGAGCTCCGCGCGGAGCGCGTCGGCCTCGTCGGACGAGACCGCCGCCGCCGCCCCGTTCGTCTCGGGCTCGGCGACGTGCTCGGCGACCGCCTCGGCTTCCTTCGGCGCGGCGGCGCCGTTCTCCGCCGGCGCAGGATCGCGGCGCTTCTCGAGCTTTCCGCGAAGGCCGGTGCCGAAGCCGGTCTCGGCCTCGTTCTGGGGGGACTCCTGCTGCGTCTCCTCGCTCACTGCCATCCGCTAATCGCCTGTACCCGCGGCTAGAACAGCTCCGAGAGGTTGAGGAACGCCGGCCCGAGGATGACGATGAACATCGCCGGGAAGATGAAGAGCACGGTCGGGAAGAGCATCTTGATCGGAGCCTTCATCGCCCGCTCCTCCGCGGCCAGCTGGCGCCGGGTGCGGGTGTCGGCGGCCTGGACCTTGAGGATCCGGCCGAGCGAGATGCCGATCTGGTCCGCCTGGATGATCGAGCGCACGAAGGCGGAGAACTCGGGCGTGTTGACGCGCTTCATCATCTTCGTGAGCGCGTTCGTCCGGCTCTCGCCGATCCGCATCTCGCCGAGCGCGAGCGCGAACTCGTCCGCGAGCGGCCCCTCCATGTGCTCGGTGAGCTTCGAGATGGCGCCGTCGAAACCCATGCCGGCCTCGACGGAGACGGCCAGGAGGTCGAGCGCGTCGGGAAGCTCCGACCGGAGGATCTCCTTGCGCGTGCGCATCCGGAAGGTGAGGACGGTGTCGGGGAGCATGAAGCCGACGACGGCCATGGCGAGCCCGAGGAGCACGCCGCGCGAGGCCTGGCCCGTTGCCTGGGCCACGATCTGCCCGCCGACGAAGCCGATGAAGCCCACAATCGCCTTGGAGGCGAGGTAGGTCGTCGGCGAGATCCGGCGGTTCAGGCCCGCGTTGAGGAGCTTCGTCGAGACAGTCTCGATGCTCGCCCGCGGGGTGATGCGGAGGACGGCGCGGGCGAGGCCCGTCTTCATGGGCGTGAGCGCCCGGTCCTTGAAGGTGCCGTCGTCGAGCATGCTGCCGATCGGGACCCGGTTCTTGCCGTAGGTCGCGGCACGGCGGATGGAGCCCACGCGCTCGCGCGCGGGCTGGGTCATGAGATCCATGAGGAGGTAGACGGCGAGGCCTACCGATGCACCTGCGAGAAGAAGTAGCCAAGTCATGTCAGTACCTGAAGTTGACGATCTTGCGGAGCATGAGCGCGCCCACACCGATCATTCCGACACCGATCAGGACGAGCGTCCGGCCGGTGCTGGTGTGCCAGAGGGGGCGCATGTACTCGGGGTTGACGACGGTGAGCATCCCGGCCACGAACACCGGGAGGGCGATGAGGACGTAGGCGGAGGCCCGTCCCATCGCGGTGAGGCCCTTGATCTTCTTGGCGAACTGCTGCCGGTTGCGCACGGTGTCGGCGACCATGTCGAAGAGCCCGGCGAGACTGCCGCCGACCTGGCGCTGGATCGTCACCGCGGTGATGACGAACTCGAAGTTCTTCGAGCCGACCCGCTGGGCCATCTCGGCGAGCGCCTCGTCCATCGGCCGGCCGAGCCGCGTCTCGGTGAGGACGCGGTTGAGCTCCTTCGACGCCGGCGGCTGGTCCTCGTCGACGACGCTCTGGAGCGACTGGCGGAAGCTGTGCCCCGCCTTGAGGCCCGCGGCCATCGTGACGAGCAGGTCCGGCAGCTGGTTCTCGAAGGCCCTGACGCGCTTCTTCGCCTTGAAGGAGACGACGAAATAGGGAAGCAACGTGCCACCGAGGAGGCCGACTGCGATCCACGGCACGGACTGTGTGAAGCCGGCCGCGATGAGCCCTGAGACGAAGCCCGCGGCGAGCATGACGTACACGAGCTCCACGGTGCGGAGCGGGACGTCCGCGCGCTCGATCGTTCGCTGGAGGCGGAGCCACGGCTTGAAGTTCCCGAGGGCGTTCTCCGTCGCGCGGAAGAGGCCCGCGGCGATCTTCAGCCGCTCGCGCCCAGTCCGCTTCGCGGCCCGGCGGCGCGTGTCGAGATGCGGCTCCAGCCGCCCCTTGAGCCAGGCGCCCCGCGGCGACGCGAACGCGAAGGCGCACGCGACGAGCACGAGGACGCCGACCAGGGCGGCGAAGGCCGCCTGTCCCCAGAAGGTGCCGAAGAACTGCTCGGGGAGGCGTCCTTCCACGGCGGGCTTGCGGGTGGCGACGCCCTCGCCGGGCACGGTGAGCTTGAGGGTGGCCGTCTCGCCGGCCGCCGTGGCGGCGACCTCGACGTCCTCGCTCGGAAGCGCCGTGGTCACGTACTCGAGCCGCCACGTGCGCGAGAGCTCCTCCGCGATGGAGGTGTAGACCTCGGCGAGCGCCTCGGTCGAGGCCGTGCCGTAGTACTTCCCGCCGGTCGCGTCGGCGAGCTCCTGCAGCGGGCCCGGGTTGAAGAGCTTGCTCTCGATCCCGACGACGTAGACCGACACGCCGGCGTCCTGCGCGGCGGTAATCGTCTGCTGGAGCGTCGCTTCGCTCCGGGTCTCGTTCCCGTCGGTGACGACGATGACCACGCGGCCGAGGTACTTCTCCGAAGAGAGCGAGCTCGCGGAGAGGACGAGCGCGTCGTAGAGCGTCGTCCCCTGCACCGAGTCGACCGAGATCGAGCGGAGGCTCGAGTCGGCGTCGGTCGTCGAGGTCTGGAAGCCGGTGAGCATGACCGGCTCGGTCGCGAACGTCGCGACCGCGATCCTGTCCTCCTCCGGCTTCGCCGCGACGAAGGCGCGCGCCGCCGCGACGGCATCCTCGAGCGGCTTTCCGTCCATCGACTGCGAACGGTCGACGGCGAGGACGATGCTCTTCGCCCGGCCGAGGTTGGTGGCCGTGAGCCCCGTGACCTCCTCGCCGTTCTCGGTCAGCGTCGGCTCCGTGATGGACGGCTCGTCCGTGACGAAGATCGCCCGCACGACCGGGTAGTCGCTGGTGTCGGCCTCGATCGTCGCCGCGACGGCGGCGGACGGGAGGACGAGGAGCGCGAGGGCCGCCGCGAGGCCGAAGGCCCGGCCGCGCATCAGTGGAACCCGCCGGTGCTCGCCGCCTGGAAGCTGATCCGCACGTTCTCGTCCGAGTCCTGCTGGAAGAAGTTCGGAGGCAGGACGACGCCGTTGGCGGCCATCTTCTCCAGGAAGTGCGGCTTCAGCCCCGTGCAGCGAAGCGGCGTGAGGAGCCGGGTCGCTCCCGGCGCGGCGGAGTCCTCGTCCGGCGGCTTCGCCACGAAGACATCCTGCAGCGTGATCACGTCGGACTCCATCCGCATGACCTCGGTGATGTGCGAGAGACGACGGGAGCCGTCCACGAGGCGCGTGATCTGGACGAGCAGGTCGAACGCGCTCGAGATCTGCTCGCGGATCGCGCGGTGTGGAAGCTCGACGCCGGCGGTGAGCACGAGCGTCTCGAGACGCGAGAGAGCGTCTCGCGGGGAGTTGGCGTGGATCGTGGTCAGCGAGCCCTCGTGGCCCGTGTTCATGGCCTGGAGCATGTCCAGCGTCTCCGCGCCGCGGACCTCGCCGACGATGATCCGGTCGGGGCGCATGCGCAGTGCGTTCCGGACGAGCTCGCGGATCCGTACCTCGCCCTGGCCCTCGATGTTCGCCGGGCGGGACTCGAGCGGGATCACGTGAAGCTGCTGGAGCTGGAGCTCGGCCGCGTCCTCGATGGTGACGATGCGCTCGTCACCGGGGACGAAGGCCGAGAGGGCATTGAGCGTCGTCGTCTTACCGGTACCGGTACCGCCAGAGATGAGGACGTTGAGCTTGCCCTGGACGCAGGCGGCCAGGAAGTGCGCGGCCTTCGCGGAGACCGACCCGAAGTTGATCAGGTCGTCCATCGTGTAGGGGTCGCGCGAGAACTTCCGGATCGTCATCACCGGGCCGCGCAGGGAGAGCGGCGGGATGATCGCGTTGACGCGGCTGCCGTCCGGCAGGCGGGCGTCCACCATCGGCGACGACTCGTCGACGCGCCGGCCGACCTGGGAGACGATCTTGTCGATGATGCGGAGCAGGTGCGCGTCGTCCACGAAGGTCGACGTCGTCAGCTCGAGCTTGCCCGCGCGCTCGACGTAGATCCGGTCCGGCCCGTTGATCATGACCTCGGTCACGGTGTCGTCGCGGAGCATCGGCTCCAGCGGCCCGTAGCCGAGGATGTCGTCCGTGATCTCGCGGACGATCTGGCGCCGCTCGTCGCGCGTGAGCGGGGTCTGGTCGAGCGCGAGCTGCTCGGTGACCGCCCGGAGCACGCGCTCCGAGAGGTCCTCGTTCGTGCGGGCGCTGAAGAGCTCCGGGCCCAGCTTCGCGATGCACGCGTGGTGGACACGGGTCTTCAGCTCGGCGTAGGGATCGGCGACTCGCTGGTCGGGCTGAGCTTCGCGCGCTGCGTTCTCGACCCGAGCGACCACCGCCTCCTGTCCGCCGCCGTTCGAGCTTCTGAGGCGATCGTGGAGACCCATGGTTAGCCCTTCCTGAAGAGACCGCGCTTCTGACCCTTGGCGACCTCGGCCGGCTGGAGGCCCTTGGCCATCTCGCGGATCGCCTTGGAGAAGTCCGCGCCGGACTCGGCGAGCACGGCGGGGTTCCCGCGGTTGACCGCGAGCGGGACGGCCCGGTCGCTCGGAACCTCGAAGCGGACCTTCGTCTCGAGGGCGCCCTCGACCTCGTTCCGCTTCATGCCCACCTTGGAGTTCGCCCGGTTGAGGACGAGGCGGATGCGGTTCTGCGGGAAGGCGAGGAGCTCCAGCGTCTGGAGTGCGAGCCGGACGTTCTTGAGGGTCGGGACATCGAGCCCGCAGACGAGCAGCAGCTCGTCGGTGCGGTCGAGCGTCGCCAGCATCGGCCCGTGGAAGAACGGCGACGTGTCGACGACGATGATGTCGTAGGACTCGCGCGCCACCTCCAAAAGCCGGGAGAGCTTGCTCTCGGTCACGAGCTCGGCGTCCTCGGGGCGCACCGGCGCCGGGAGGATGTCGAGGCCCGAGGTGTGCTTCGTCGTGTAGCCGGCGAGCTTCTCGGAATCGAGCTCGCCCGGGGCGACGACCAGGTCGTAGATCGTCTTCTCCGGCTCGAGGCCGAGCATGATCGCCGCGTCCCCGAACTGGAGGTCCAGGTCGAGGAGCAGCGTGCGCTTGCCCTCGAACTTGGCGAAGGCGGCGGCGAGGTTCGTCGAGGTGACGGTCTTGCCGGTGCCGCCCTTCGGCGAGAAGACGGTCACGATCCGGCCACGGCGGGTCGGAGCGCTGACCGGGGTCTTCGCGCCGTTCTTGCTCGCCTTCCGGATGGCGAAGACGATGTTCTCCGTCATCTGCGGGAGGAGGAGGACGTCCGAGACGTCGGCATCCAGCGCCTCCTCGAGGAGGACCGAGGCCTCTCCCGAGGCGAGCAGGATGATCGGCGCCCGCGTGTGCTCGCGGAGCGAGGCAATCTCGTCGCGGGGCAGGGTCGAGCTGCGCGTTCCGTGCAGGATGGCCTCGAGATGGCCGCCGGTCAGGACGCCGGCCGACTCCGCGACGCCGACGCTCGTTCCGACGAGCTCGACCTCGGCGTGGCGCTCGAGCGCGTCGCGCAGCTGGTCGAGGCCGTCGCAGGACCCCGTCACGAAGATGCGGGCCTTCTCGCGGGTGGGTGCGGAGGTGTCGACGCTCACTGGTTCCCTCCTGCTTCCACCGTGCCCATGATCTGCTCGACCTGCTGGAGCTTGAGGCCGTCCTCGAACAGCGTCCAGTAGTTCTCGGCGCTCTCCGGGCTGTCCGCGTCGTCCTTCGGCGGGCGCAGGACGAGCGTCCACACGCCGTTGGCGTGGATCCAGAGGAGCTTCTGCTCCTGCGCGTCCGTGAGCGCCAGCTTGACCGAAAGGCTCTGGCCCTGGCCGCCCTCGGAGATCTTGCTCGCGACGTCGCCCTGCTTGGCGCCCTCGATGACGAGGATGTCGCGCAGGATCACGCGGCTGACGTGGTGCGTGGCTCCCTCGGGGACGTTCCAGGTGCCGACGACGTCGACCTTGTCGCCCTCCTGGAGAACTCCTGCGAGGAGCTGGTGCTCGTTGCCGGGCAGCTGCACGGCGCGGAGGTTGCCCGTCAGCTGCGCCCGGATGCCCTTCTCGGCCTCGGAGCGGAAGCGGAGCTGGCTGACCTGCTCCTCCTTGTAGATGTCGCTCGAGACGATCTTCTCGCTGACGTCGGCCGGCTCGAGGAGCGCGCCGGGCGCGACCTGCGAGCGCTCGATGTCCTGCTGGACGATGTAGCCGCCGGCCTCGAGGTCGGCGCCCGAGGTTCCGGCGGGAATGTCCTTCGCGGCAACCCAGACCGGGACGAGCTCCTGATCCTCCTGGAGGCGGCCCCGCTCTTGAGAGACGTAATAGAAAACGAGGAGCACCGCGACGGCGGCGAGCGCGATCGCGAGCCCGAGGTTGCGGAGTCGATACGTCATTGCACCACGTCTTTCTGATCTCGAATTACGTGCCTTATCGGCGGTCTCGGCCCATGAGATGAGCGCCGTTTCTTGCTGCCGCACCGAGCGCGCGGCGGTGGGTCATTCCACACGCTCCGTTGTCGTTGCTGAGAAATTCCCCGACTTCACGATGATCCCGAGGAGGTTGATCGAGTACGGGTACGTCGCCGTGACGGTGACGTCGTCTCCGCGCAGGAACGTCGAGCTGACGGTGACGGAAAGCTTGGACTGGTCGAGGTTGACCGAGGCGTTGCGCACCCGGTTCACGACGATCGCGTTCGGGTTCGGCAGGTCGCGTGCAACCGCGCCCTGACGCCCGCCGGCGCGCACGGCATCCGTCAGCGTGACGTACTGGTGGAAGATGATCCCGAACTGAATGACCCCGAACAGGAGCAGCGCCAGGAGCGGCAGGACGAGTGCGAACTCGGTGACCGTCTGGCCCTGCTGGCTGCGGGTGATCCTGTGCGGCGAAGAGACTGTTTTCTGCATTTGGGGTGAAACCGTGCTGCCTTGGAGAAGGAAGGCGGGTCCTTTTCTGCGGAGGGCGCGGAAGAAGGACCCGCCTGAGCTTCGAACGAACTAGAGGATTGCCGTGACTGCGTCGAGCGCAGACGAAATGGCGCCCGAGAGGAAGCCGAGGGCGACGACGATCCCCAGCGTGATCACGGCGAGAACCACGCCGTACTCCGCCATGGTCTGACCGTCCTCGCGCCTGATGAGGGACTTGAACATTCTCGATTCACCTCCCTTCCTACTCCGGGCACGCTTGCCGGCGCGCTGAACGTCCGACGAATCGAATCGCGAAGTTGAAACGAACAAGCGCGGTGAGAGCCGATTCGTCGAGCGGGCGGTGAGCGTGGTCACGTTGATGAAACCTCCCAGAGCTAAGAGCTCGCTCGGCGTGACCGCTCCGCCGTTTGGCTCCAACTGCCCGCAACATCGGGGATAGCGAGCGGCGCGAGAATCCCCCGGCTGGGTGGTTCGCACCCATTGCCCCCTTTCGGGGGAAGATCGCCCTCAGGCCCCGCCCCGATAGTCCGAGCAGGTTCCGCGGAGCGGCAGCGGATCAAGAATCACGTTCCGCGCCGAAGTGGCGGCCTCGGCGCCCGACATAAGACGGGAGCACCAGGCACATGCCACAGAAGAAGACATCGCGGCGGCTCGTCACGCCGCTTCTGCTCTTCACTCTCGCCGGCTGGGCACTCTGGGCGATCGGGCGGAACACGCCCGCCCAGGACGGCCGGGGAGACGATGCGGCCGAGTCCCTTCACGGGACGAAGGCGGGCTCCACGCCCACGCGCGCGACGTGGAGCAAGCGACGCCTCGCGACGAGCCTCGCCTTCGCCACCCTGTTCTTCGGCGGCGCCGCATTCTCGGCGGGTGCCGGCGACGTCGTCGCCGAGGCTCTCGAGGGCGAGACGACGACCGAGATGACCTCCACCGAGGAGGCACCGGCCGAGGAGGCTCCCGCCGAGGAGGCTCCCGCCGAGGAAGCTCCGGCTGAGGATCCGCCGGCCGAGGAAGCTCCCGCCGAGGAGACCCCGGCCGAGGAAACGCCGGCCGATCCCGACGCCCCGGCCGAGCCGGGCGACCCGGGCGAGGAGACCCCTGCAGAGCCGGGCGACGGC
>DASSCF010000018.1:0-11694 GCA_035698025.1 Gaiellaceae bacterium | reverse complement strand
TCCGCCCGGCGGCGCCCACTGGTACATCGTCCGCGAGATCGGCTACCCGGACGAAGAGACGTTCACGGAGACCTTCCGCGAGACCTCGGCCTGGCTCGACGCGGCGCTCGAGGAAGCGGGCGTGCCGATGGAGCGGACCGTGCTCGGGGGTTTCTCGCAGGGAGCCGTCATGTCCTACTCACTCGGCCTGGCCGCCACGCGGCCGCGCCCGGCCGGGATCATCGCGATGAGCGGGTTCATCCCGCACGTCGAGGGGTTCGAGCTCGACTTGGAGAGCGCGGCCGGCCTGCCGGTCTCCATCTCGCACGGGACGTACGACCCCGTCATCTCCGTCGACTTCGGCCACGACGCCCGCGACCGCCTGCGCGAGGCCGAGGCCGACGTCCACTACCGCGAGGATCCGGTCGCGCACCAGATCGCGCCGGGAGCGCTCACCCAGGCGCGCACGCTGCTCCAGCAGGCGCTCGGCCTGTCCTCGTAGCCGAGGCGGCTAAGACCCTACCGTCGCTGCGCGAGGTGATGGCGTGTGAAGAGCACGGCGAGCCCGATGACGGCCGCGACGGTCGATCCGACCAGGATGGCCACCTTGGACTGGTCTTGCAGTTCCTGCTCCTCGAAGGCGAGGGTCGAAATGAAGATGGCGATCGTGAAGCCGATGCCCTTGAGCGGCGTGACTCCTCCGATTGCCGGCCAGTCGAGCCCGCTCGGAAGCCGAGCCGGGCCGGCCCGCACGATGAGCCATGCAAGCAGGAACCCGCCGACCGGCGCGCCAACGACGAGTCCCAGGGCGACGCCGGCGCCGACCGGGCTCCGGAGCGACTCCGCGATGTCGGCGAGCGAGAAGGCGACGCCGGCGTTGGCAAGCGCGAAGAGCGGGAGGATCAAATAGGCGCTCCACGGATGGACGGCCTCCTGCATCCGTTCCAGCGGGGAAACGGCTTCCCTCATCAGTCGTGACGTCTCGAGCAGTGCCTCGGCGTCGGCCTCGGACGTCGCGTGCGAGAGGTTGGCGAGCCGCTCTTCTGCGATCGCGCTCACCGAACGACCGGGAAGGAACGCGGCGGCCGGCGTCAGAAAGCCGAGCACGACCCCCGCGACTGTGGCGTGGACGCCCGACTCGAAGACGGTCAGCCAGAGTGCTGCGGCCAGCAGGGCGTAGGGGGCAAGGGCGCGGATGCCGATCCGCTGGGCGATCACGATGATCGCGACGACTCCGATCGCGGCGGCCAACCACGCCCAGGCGATGCCCTGGGAGAAGAAGACCGCAATAACGATGATCGTGCCCAGGTCGTCGACGACCGCGAGGGTGAGCATGAAGGCACGAAGCTCACGAGGCGCGCGTCGGCCGGCGAGGCCGAGCACGCCGACGGCGAAGGCGATGTCGGTCGCAACTGGAATCGCCCAACCGCGCAGGTCGCCATCGGCGACCAGGTTCACCGCGAGGTAGGCGAGAGCCCCGCCGATCATCGTGCCGAACGCAGCCGCCGCGGGGACGAGTGCGGAGCGGCGGTCGCGAAGTGAACCGAAGATCAGTTCGCGTTTCACCTCGAGAGCGACGACGTAGAAGAAGACGGCCATCAGGAGGTCGTTGATGACGTCGCGCACTTCCTCATGGAGTTCGAACGACCCGATCTCGAGCGAGACCGGCGTCGTCCAGAAGCTCTCGTACGACCCTTCCGCCAGATTCGCCCAGAGCAGTGCGACCAGGGCCGCGCCGAGTAGCAGCGCCGCGCTTCCGGCTTCGAGCTGGAGAAACCGCTCGACAGGCTGCATCACGAGCCGAGGAACGGGACGCCTCGACCGGAGCCACGGTTTCCGAAGCTTGGTGGCGCCGTCGCCTGTCCGACCGGAGCTCATGGTTCGACGTGAGGACGCACGCGCGGATCGGCGACCACGCATGCGACTTCTATGACGACGTTCTGCTTCAACGCGCCTCCTGGACGGGGCGCGTCCTACCGCCTCCTCAGTCTCCGAAAACGGAGTGCTCTCCAGCGCGGCTGGGTCGGCGGACGCTCGACACCGATTCTATCGAGGTCAGTCCCTCCAGTAGGCCCGCGTCAGCAGCACCGCCACGGGAATGATCTCGAGGCGCCCGATCCACATGAGCGCGATCATGATCCCCTTCGAGACGTCGCTGAACGGCGCGAACGACCCCATGGGGCCGGCGAAGCCGAAGGCGGGGCCGACGTTTCCAAGCGTCGTCGCCGAGGCCGCGACGGCGGCGAAGGGCGACAGCTCGAGGTCGACGCGGTGCGCGTCGACGAGGAGCAGGATCGCCCCGGCGACGAAGATGCCGACATAGAGCAGGACGAACGCGATCACCGCGCGAATCATCCGCTCGTCGACCCGCATCTTGTTGATCCGGATCCCACCGACGAACTCCGGGTGCACCGTCTGATCGAGCTCCCGCCGCAGCACCTTCCCGATCACCAGGTGGCGCACGACCTTGATCGAGCCGGCCGTCGATCCGGCGGAGCCGCCGGGGAACATAAGCGCGACGATGATCATCGCCGCGAACGGCGCCACGACGAGCCACCCGTTGAAGTCCGTGCTCGCGAAGCCGGTCGTGGTCATGATCGAGACCGTCTGGAAGACCGCATGGCGCACGGCCGCCTCGCCCTCTTGGATCCCGGACTCCCAGAGCACTGCGGCAAGCACGGCCGAGGCGCCGAGCAGCAGGACGATGTAGAGGCGGAACTCCTCGTCGCGCGCGAGGGCGACCGGCCTCCGCCGCACGAACGCGCGGTAGAGAAGCGCGAAGTTCGCGCCCGCGATGACCATGAAGAGCGCGAGCACCCACTGGGACGCGGGGGCGAATGGCTCGATCGAGCGCGGATCGGTCCCGAACCCGCCGGTGGGCATGGCGGTGAACGCCTGCCCGACCGCGGCGAAGAGATCCATGCGCTCGTCGATCCCGGTCCACCCGAAGAAGGCCAGGATGAGGATTAGGAGCGCTGTGAGGGCTACGTACAGAAACCACAGGCGTTGTGCCGTCGATCGGATCGACACGCTCAGCGCCTCGAGCTCCGGCCCCGGAGCCTCGGACTCCATCAGGCGCCGCCCGCCGATGCGCAGGCGGGGCAGCACGGCGAGGGCGAGCACGATGATCCCCATCCCTCCCACCCACTGGCTGAACTGGCGCCACATGAGCACGGACGAGTCGAGGGCCGCGAAGTCCGTGACCACACTCGACCCGGTCGTCGTCATTCCGGACATGGCCTCGAAGTACGCGTCGATCGGGCTCGCGAGCTGCTCGTCCGAGGAAAGGAGATAGGGGAGCGCGACGACCGCGGCGATCAGCGCCCACGTCAATGAGACGACGAGGAAGCCTTCCCTCACCCCGACGTGCTCCTTGCCGTGCGTGACGGTCTCCAGCCCGAAGCCGGTCCCGGCGCAGATCAGGCCCGCAAGCACGAACGGCCACACCGGCTCGGAGTACCCGAGTGCGACCGCGACCGGAAAGAGGAAGGCGAGCGAGAAGTACTTGATCAGCGCCCCGACGAGGTTCAGCGAGGCGCTGACCTCCACACCCACACGCACGCGCCGCGACGCCCTCAAGCCCGCCAATAAGCCCTCGTGAGGAGCGCGGCGACCGGCACGATCTCGAGCCGGCCGATCCACATGAGCACGATCATGATCCCCTTCGAGACGTCGCTGAAGGGCGCAAAGGAGCCCATCGGGCCGGCGAAGCCGAAGGCGGGGCCGACGTTCCCCAGCGAGCTGGCCGAGGCCGCCAGCGCTTCGAAGGGCGACAGCTCGAGGCTCACCCGATGGGCGTCGAGCAGCAGCAGGACCGCCCCGACGACGAAGATCCCGATGTAGAGCAGCACGAAGGCGATCACCGCGCTGACCATCCGCTCGTCGATCGGATAGCGGTTGAGGCGGATGGGCGCCACGTACTCGGGGTGGACGGTCTGGTCGAGCTCGCGGCGCAGGATCCTGCCGATGACCAGGTGGCGGGCCACCTTCACCGACCCGCTCGTGGAGCCCGCGGACGCCCCGGCGAACATGAGAGCCACGAGCAGCATCGCCGCGGCCGGCGCCACCGCCTGCCAGACGGCGTAGTCGGTGGTCGCGAAGCCGGTCGTCGTCATGATCGAGACCGTCTGGAAGACCGCATGGCGGACGGCCGCCTCGCCCTCCTGGAGGCCCGCGTCCCAGATCAGCACCGTCACGACGGCGGAGGCGACCGCGAGCAGGGCCAGGTAGAGACGGAGCTCGTCGTCCCGGAAGATCGAGCCGGGGTGCCTGCGGACGATTGCGCGGAAGAGGAGCGCGAAGTTGATGCCGCCGATCACCATGAAGAGCGCGATCACCCACTGGGACGCCGCCGCGAACGGCTCGACCGAGCGGGGGTCGGGTGCGAACCCGCCGGTCGGCAGGGTCGAGAACGCGTAGGAGACGGCCTCGTACACGCCCATCCGCTCGTCGACGCCGGTCCAGCCGAAGGCGGCCAGAACGAGCGCGAGCACCACGGTCAGCGAGACGTAGAGGATCCAGAGCCGGCGCGCGGTGTCGCGGATGGAGGTCGTCAGCGGGTCGAGGTCAGGCCCCGGCGTCTCGTGCTCCATCAGCTGGCGGCCGCCGACCCGTAGGCGCGGCAGCACGGCCAGGGCGAGGACGACGATGCCCATTCCGCCGATCCACTGGCTGAACTGCCGCCAGATCATCATCGAGCGGTCGACCGCGGCGAAGTCGGTGAGGATGCTGCCTCCCGAGGTCGTCATCCCCGACATGGCCTCGAAGAGGGCGTCGACCGGGTGGTCGAGCTGGGACTCGCCCGAGAGCACGTAGGGGAGGGACACCGCGCCCGCGGCGAGCAGCCACGTCAGCGAGACGACGAGGAAGCCCTCGCGCACCCCGACGTGCTCCTTCCCGTGCGAGAACCGCTCGAGGCCCAGCCCGACGCCCGCCGTGATCGCTCCCCCCACCACGAACGGCCAGGGCGTCTCGGCATGCCCGAGCGCGATCGCGATCGGGAAGAGGAACGCGAGCGAGAAGTACTTGAGGAGCGCCCCGACGAGGTTGAGAGCCGCTCCGACGTCGACGCCCACGACGCGCCGCAGGCGACCGACCGGCGAGGTCACAGCGCCTTCTCGACCTCCGGCACGCGGCTCGACTCCGTGAAGATGATGGCGCGGTCGCCGGGCTCGAGCTGACTGTCTCCGTGCGGGAAGATCACCTCGCCGTCACGGACGATCGCTCCGATCAGCGAGCCGGTCATCGGCAGCTCCTTGAACGGCCTCCGCACGAGCTTGCTCGAGTCACGCACGGTGATGTCGAGGATCTCGAACCGGTCGCCCTCCAGCATGGCGAGCTGGCGGACGCGCGGGTCGTGGGCGAATCGGACGATCTCCTCCGCCGTGACCGAGCGCGGGTTGACGGCGACATCGATTCCGGCGCGCTCGAAGACCTCGATGGAGATGTCGTCGTGAACGATCCCGATCGTGAAGCCGATGCCGTGCACCTTGGCGAGCATCGCCGCGTAGAGGTTCTTCGAGTCCGCGCGCATTGCGAAGACCGCCGCGCTCGCATGGCCGATGCGCTCGCGCTCGAGGAAGTCGGGGTCGACGCCGGTTGCGGCGTAGACCCGGGCGCCCGGCAGCTCGTCGGCGACCTCGCGTGCGCGCTCCTCGTCGTACTCGATCAGACGCACGCGGATGCCCTGCTCGAGGAGCACGCGGGCGATCGCGAGCCCGGTGCCTCCGGCGCCGAAGATGACGACGTCGTCGACGCGTTGGGTTCCGCGCGCCATGATCCGGCCCCATTCCTTCGCCGCGTCGGGAGAGCCGATGACGACGATTCGGTCGCCCGGCATGATCGACTCGTCGCCGCGGGGGACGAGCGTCCGCTCGCCCCGGATGATGCTCGCCACCTTCGAGTCCGCGGGGATCGTCGCGCGCTTGAGCGGAAGCCCCACGACCTGGTCGTAGCCGCCGCCCCGCACTCGCCCGGCAGCCTTCTCGGCCGCCTCGGTGAGCGGGATCCCGGTCAGGTCGTCGGCCGAGCCCTCCCTCGGGACGTCGAACTCGACGATCTGCACCTGCCCGTCCGCGAAGACGTCGGTCTGCTTCGCGGCCGGGACGCCGATGGTCTGCGAGACCGCGTAGGCCGTCTCGAGCTCGGAGGAGACCATGAAGTCGACCTCGATGTCCCGCTCCTGCCACGCCTCGATGTACTCAGGATTCGTGGTGCGGACGATCGTCTGCGCCTCGGAGATCTTCTTGACGAGAAACGCGGCCACGAGGTTGATCTCGTCGCGCGACGTGCAGGCGATCATCAGCGACGCCCGGTCGATTCCGGCCTCCAGCAGGATGCGCCGGGTGGCGCCGTTGCCGGCGACCGTGTGGACGTCGTGGCGGTACGAGAGCGCCTGGAGCCGCTTCGCATCGAGATCGACCACGGTGATCTCGTGGTCGCTCTGCAGCGCCTCGACGATGGTCGTTCCGACCTGCCCGGCCCCCAGGACGACGATCTTCACGCGCGGAGCCTAGCTCTGGAGCAGGTCAACGCTGGGACAGTGGCCACTCCGGCTCGTCCTCGATGCCGACGGCGTCCGCGATCCGGTTGATGTAGTTGAAGTACGAGACCACCTGGAACGCGTCGTGGATCGCCTCGTCGCTCCAGCCGTGGGCCCGGAGCGCGTCGACGTCCGTCTGACCCATCTCCGCCGGCTCGTGCGTGAGCTTGACAGCCATGTCGCAAAGCGCTCTGACGCGCGGCTCGAGGTCGGCCGCTCGGTAGTCGTGCTTCGCGTGTTCCGCCAGCTCGTCGGTTGCGCCCTCGGCACGGAGGTCGTTTGCGTGTGCCTCTATTCAGTAGTGGCAGTCGTTCGCGTTCGAGACGACCACGGCCAGGAGCTCGCGCTCGACCCGCGAAAGCTCCGACGGGCCGAACATGACGGCCTTGTAGAGCCCCATCGAGCGCTTGAGGACGCTCGGGTTGAGGCTCATCGACTTGACGATGTTGAAGACCTTGCCGGCGCGGCCCATCGCGGCCGAGTACTCCTGGGCGAGCTGTCCGGTGGCCTCGTCGACGTCGATGAGCCTGAGGTGCGGCATGGACGCGTAGTCTGCCCCACCCCTCGCCGCATTTGCATCTGATCCGGAGGGATGCAATAAGTTCCCTCCCCTGCCAAGGGTCAGTTCCCAGCGAAGGAGAGTGAAGTGCTAGGTCGGTCGGACGACGCCAATCGCGAGTTCGAACAGGAGGCACCCCCGCTCGAGCAGTCTGCGGCGCCGGCCCGAGGCTACACAGACGTCGGTGATGCCGTCGCCGGCGTTCTCCGCGCAGCCGAAGACGCGGCGGAGAAGATCAAGGCCGAAGCACAGACGCAGGCCAGCGAGATCGTCGAGCGCGCAAAGGGCGATGCCTCGTCCCGCGTGGACGAGCTCAGCCGCGAGGCTGAGCGCACGCGCCTGGAGGCCGAGGACTACGCCCGCGACATCCGCCAGGCCGTCGACAGCTACGGGACGCAGCAGCGGCGCGAGGCCGAGGAGGAGGCCCGCGGGATCCTGGCCGACGCCGAGGAGCAGGCCCGCGCAACCCGCGAGGCGGCGCAGGACATGGCACTCCAGATCGAGGGCGACGCGCGCCGGCGCCAGGAGCGGCTGCGGGAGGAGGTACGCTCGCTGGAAGAGCGGCGCCAGCGCGTCGTCGAGAGCCTGCGCGACATGGCCTCGCAGCTCAACGACCTCTTCCCCGAGCTCGAGCCGACCGCACGCGAGACCGAGATGCTCGACGCGCTCGAGGTCGAGCGGCGCAGCTGACGCAGACCGGCGACGAGCTCCGCGCCCTCATGCGCGGCTTCCCCGCCGGGGTGGCCGTCCTGACCGTGGACGCGGACGGCGAGCGCCTGGGCCTGACCGTGGGCACCGCAGTCTCGCTCTCGCTCGAGCCGCCGCTCGTCGGGGTCTCGGTCGCCCGTCAGGCCGCCATGCACGAGCTCCTGCGGCGGGCCGGGGCCTTCGCCCTGAGCCTGCTCGCCGGCGACCAGGACGCGGTGGCGCAGCACTTCGCGCGCGGCGTCCCGCCGGTGGCGCACTGGCACGGAGTCGAGTGGCACGACGGCACGACCGGCGCGCCGCTGCTCGACGGGGCCCTCGGCTGGGTCGAGGCCCGCGTCGAGTCCGAGCTCGCGACCGGCGACCACACGTTCTTCGTCGGCGCCGTCGAGGCGGTCGAGCGCGGGCGCGACGGCCCGGCGCTCGTGCACGTCGGCCAGGGGTACGTGCCGCTGTGATCGAGGCCGTCGTCTTCGACCTGGACGGGATCATCATCGACTCCGAGCACGTCTGGGACGAGGTGCGCCAGCGCCTCGCCGAGGAGCGCGGGGGCGCCTGGCACGACCGGGCCTCGCGGGACATGATGGGCATGAGCTCTCCCGAGTGGTCCCGCTACATGCACGACGTCATCGGCCTCTCGGAGTCGCCGGAGGAGATCAACGCCGAGGTCGTGCGCAGGATGCACGCGGCCTACGAGGAGGGCGCGCCGCTCATCCCGGGCGCTGCGGACGCGGTCGAACGGCTCGCCGCCCGCTGGCCGCTCGGCCTGGCCTCATCATCGAACCGCGAGCTGATCGACCTCGTACTCGAGACCTCGGGCCTCGGCCGCTTCTTCGCGGCGACGGTCTCATCCGAGGAGGTGTCACGCGGCAAGCCCGCGCCGGACGTCTTCCTCGAGGCGGCGCTGCGTCTCGGTGTCGAGCCCACCCGGTGCGCGGCCGTCGAGGACTCGGAGAACGGGATCCACAGCGCGAAGGCCGCCGGGATGCGCGTGCTCGCGATCCCCAACCCGCGGTACCCGCCCGCCGACGAGGCGCTCGAGGCGGCAGACCTCGTCCTGCCGTCGATCGGCGAGCTCACCCCCGAGGCCGTCGGCGCGGGCTAGCCGGTCGAGCCGGACTCGATGTTCTCGATCGTCGTGCGGATGTCGCCGATCGAGAGGAAGCTCCCCACCGCGGCCTGAGCGGCCTCGAGATCCCCGCCGGTGGCCAGGCCCTTTGCCCGGCTCAGCTGCGTGCGCAGGGCAAGGAGCCGGTTGGAGAGCTTGGCCTTCTCCGCCTCGAGCTCCTCGGGCGCGTCCGCGTCCGAGACCTCTTCGATCGCCGCCTGCACCTCGGTGCTGATCTGATCGAGCTCGGTCGTGAACGCCTGCTCGGTGGTCGTGCTCTCGCCGAGGGCTTCGATGCGGTCGAGGATCGCGCCGACTTCCTGCGCCTCGGTGGCCAGGTCGCCGCTTCCACCGTCCCCGCCGCCTCCGCCACCCCCGCCGCAGCCTGCGGCGAGAAGGATGACCGCACCTCCGAGCACCACCCAAGAAGGAACTCGGCGAATCAACGTGCGCGGGACTGTAACGCCCTCGGCGGTTGTTGGGAAGTGGTTACGGGCGGTTGATGCGCCACGTGCGCAACGCCGGAGTCGCGTCGACGTTCCCGGAGGGGTCGATGGCACGCACGCGCACCGTGTGCAGGCCGAACGCGAGGCCCGAGTACGTCTTCGGCGACGTGCAGAACGTCCACGGCCCGCTCATGTGCTTGCACTCGAACTTCGAGCCCGCCTGCGAGGAGCTGAACCTGAACGTCGCGCTACGCGCCGTCGTCGGATTGCGCGGCCCGGCCGTGATCGTCGTGTTCGGCTTCGAGTCGTCGGGGGTGATCCCGAGCGCCTTCGCCGCGTTGAGGCGGCGGCCGTTCTGGATGAAGACGTTGAGCCCGGCAGGCGTGTCGACGCCGCCGAGGATGGCGTTCTTGAGCTGCGCCACCGTCAGCGACGGGTTGTCCGCAAGCAGGAGCGCTGCGACGCCCGCCACGTGCGGCGTGGCCATCGAGGTGCCGTCGATGGAGTTGTACGCGTTGCCGTTGTGGAGCAGGCACGCGAGCGCGAGGTCGTCGATGTAGCCCCCGTCGAGGACGAAGCCGTCCCCGTCGGCATCCAGGCCAAGTCCGATCTGGACGCTCGTGTCCCCGTCGTGGCCGGAGAAGTCGTCGCTGAAGGCGAACCAGGCGCCTCCCGTACTCCCGGACCAGCCGCTGTAGGTCGATCCATCGACGAGGATCCAGAGGATGTCGTCCGTTGCGTTCCCACCCTGGTTGTTGTCCGTGTTGAGACGCATGTTGTAGTTGATCCGGCACCCCGTACGGCCGGCAAGGTTGAACGTTGCGAGCCTCGTGATCGACGTGTCCGAGTTGAGCGAAAGGCCGACCGGCGAGTCGGTGATGCTGAACGTCGGGCTCGTACGCGTCGCGCTCGTCCGATTCCAGGGGTTCGCGGCCGGCATGCGGTTGCCCCACCGGGCGTTGAACTGCGCCACGGTCCCCTCGAAGTTCTCCGACATGACGTTGGAGAACCCGGGCCAGGTGCTGCGGATGCCGACGCCGGGCGCAGCGATCTGGACGGCGGACGTGCCGTGGTTGGAGAAGCTCGCCCTCGCGTCGGTCTTACCGGTTGCGCCGACGCAGATGATGTTCGCAGCGTTCGCGCCGCCCTCGGCCGGCGGGCGGTGGAACTCGCAGGGATACGCCTGATCGTTCACGCCGGTGTTGCCGTCGAGGTCCCAGCCGCTGTTCCCGGCGGCGAAGACGAAGAGCGTGTTCGCGCAGCCGCCCTGGAGGATCGCGTCGCGGACCAGCGTGCTCGCGCCGCTGCCGCCGAAGCTCCCGTTGACGACGTCGGCGCCGTTCAGGCAGGCGTAGTTGATCGCCTGCGTGATGTCGGTGTTCGTGAGGCTGCCGTCCGGGTCGGCCGCGCGGAGCGCCATCAGGGAGACGTCCCAGTTGACGCCGGGGACGCCGCGAGCGTTGTTGCCGACCGCGCCGATCGTCCCGGCCACGTGCGTCCCGTGCCCGTTGAAGTCGAACGGCGTCGCGTCTTCCTGGACGAAGTCCCAGCCGTGGCGGTCGTCGATGAGGCCGTTGCCGTCGTTGTCGGAGCCGTCGACCGGATCGTCGTTCAGCCACATGTTCCCGGCCAGGTCGGGGTGGTTGTACGCGATGCCGCTGTCGATCACCGCGACCAGGACGCTCGAGCTGCCGCGCGTGCGCGTCCACGCCGCCGGCGCGTCGATGTCCTTGTCGGTGGCCTGCGAGAGGCCCCACGTGCGGTCGAAGTCCGGGTCGTTCGGGACGGTGCTCAGCCGGTAGACGTAGTTCGGCTCGGCGTAGAGGACGTCGGGGTCGCTCGCGAGCTCGGCGACCGCAGCCTCGACGGAGACGCCCTCAGCCAGGCTGACGAGCGTCGCGCCCGGAAGCCCGAGGCTCTGGACGGCCTTGCCCTCTGCGCTCGCCAGCGTGCTCGTGCGCGCCACGGAGCTCGTGCCCGCACGGAAGCGGACGACGACCTCGCCCGGCACGTACTCGGGGGCCGAAGCCCCGACGCCGTGGCGCTCCAGGCCGGCTGCAGGCGCGGAGGAATCCGCGCCGGCGCCCGCGCCGGAGGCACAGAAAAAGAGAATCGCCAACGCCAGGAGCGCCGGCAGCCGCATTGCCGCATTGCCCATAACCCGACGAGGGATGATGAACGAGTTGGCAGGAAAAGGGAAGAGCCGCTACGCGTTGACGCGCCAGGTGTCCACGGCGGGCGTCGGATCCACGTTCCCGGCCGGGTCGATCGCGCGGACGCGGAACGTGTGCAGGCCGGGCTTGAGGCCCGTGTAGGTCTTCCCCGAGGCGCAGGCCGTCCACGGGCCCGTCATGTG
>DASSCF010000017.1:0-42930 GCA_035698025.1 Gaiellaceae bacterium | reverse complement strand
AAGCGTCGCGAGCAGGTTGGCGATCAGGCCGCTCGCGCGGTCGCCCGGGTGCGCCGCGTACAGGAACGTCTCCACGATGGCGCCGAGGGCGAGGGCGAGGGCAAGGGCGATCGGTCCGTCGGGGCCGGACAGGATCCGGCGCACGTCCGAGACGAGATCGTCGAAGGTCACGTTCACGAGGCTTATTGTCCCCCCGGAACGGTCGTCGCGCGTCGCCCCGGGCCACGATCTTCGGCCTCCCTCCCGAGGGTGGCGCGGCTCGAGGCCTTCACCGTGACGGGGGTCGTGAAAGACGGCTCTCGGGCGCGATGCGAAACGCGCCGGCGCGTCGTACCGTCGGAGCCATGGAGGCCTCCATCGAACTTCACGGGCTCAGCAAGCGCTACGGCACCACGCTCGCCGTCGACCGGCTGACCTTCACCGTCGAGCCGGGCCGGGTGACGGGCTTCGTCGGGCCGAACGGCGCCGGCAAGTCGACCACGATGCGGCTCATCCTCGGCCTCGACGCGCCCGACCGGGGCACGGCCCTCGTCAACGGCCGGCCGTACGCGTCGCTCGACGTCCCACTGAGGGAGGTCGGGGCGTTGCTCGACGCCCGGGCGTTTCATCCCGGCCGCTCCGCGCGCGAGCACCTGCGCTGGATGGCCGCGAGCAACGGCATCCCGCGAGGAAGAGTCGACGCAGTGCTCGAGCTCGTCGGCCTGACCAGGGCCGCACGCCGGAGGGTCGGCGGCTTCTCTCTGGGCATGGCGCAACGGCTCGGCATCGCCACCGCGCTCCTCGGCGACCCGCCGGTGCTGCTCTTCGACGAGCCCGTCAACGGGCTCGACCCGGAGGGCATCCGCTGGATCCGCGGCTTCCTCAGGTCGCTCGCCGAGGAAGGCCGGGCGGTGCTCGTCTCGAGCCACCTGATGAGCGAGCTCGAGGACACCGCCGACCACCTGCTCGTCATCGGCCGCGGGCGCCTCATCGCCGACACAACCGTGCGCGATCTGCTCGATACGGCGGCCGGGCTGCGCTTCAGCGTACGAACGCCCCAGCCCGTGGCGCTCATGGCGCTGCTGGCGGAGGCCGGGGCACTCGTGACCTCGACCGATCACGAGGCCCTCACCGTCGCCGGCCTCGAGGCCGCCCGCATCGCCGACCTGGCTGCCGACCACGGCCTGCGCGTCTATGAGCTGTCGCCGCATCGCGTCACGCTCGAGGAGGCCTTCATGAACCTCACGCGGGAGTCCGTCGACTACACGGCTGGGAAGGCACCGTGACGCGGCCGGGCCTGCCGCAGGCTGTCAGCGCCGAGTGGATCAAGGCTCGCTCTGTTCGCAGCTCGACCGGGATGGTGCTCGCGGCCTTCGCGTTCAGCCTCCTCGGGACGTTTCTCATCTGCGCTGGGACGACGACCGAAGGCGGCAGCCCCGGGCATCCGGGCGACAACGACATCGTCCGCGACAGCCTGGCGGGCGTCTGGCTCGGGCAGATCCTCTTCGCCGTCCTCGCCGTCCTCGTCGTCACCTCCGAGTACTCGACCGGGACGATCCGCGCGACGTTCGCCGCGCTTCCGCGCCGCCGTCTCGTGCTCGGCGCGAAGTCGCTCGTGACAGGGCTGGTCGTCCTCCTCGCCGGTCTCCTCACCGCGACGGCGTGCTTCCTCCTCGGGCAGTCGCTCCTGCGCGGGAACGGGTTCGACTACGCGGGCGGGTACCCACACGCGTCTCTCACCGACGGGCCGGCGCTGCGCGCCGTCGCCGGTAGCGGCCTCTACCTCGCGGGGCTCGCGCTGCTGGCACTGGGGATCGCGGCCATCGTCCGTCGCACGGCCACGGCGATCACGGTCGTGCTCGCGCTCATGTTCGTGCCGCCGATCGCGGCGGGCATGCTGCCCGAGGGTCTCAGCGAGCCGCTTCAGAAGCTCTCGCCGATGGCCGGCCTGGCCGTCCAGGAGACGGTCGAGCGTCCCGACTCGATCCCGATCGGCCCGTGGGCAGGGCTGGCGGTGCTCGGCGCCTACGCGCTGGGCGCGCTGGCGATCGCCGCGTTCCTGATCCAGCGGCGCGACGCCTAGGCCTCGAACGTCGCCTCGACCGAGATGTCGCCTACGGCGGCGAGCGCCTGAGAGACCGGGCAGTTGTCTTTCGCGCCCTCGGCGGCCTGTCGGAAGCCGGCCTCGTCGAGGCCGGGCACGCGTCCGCGCACGGCGAGCTCGATCTTCGTGATGCCGGTGCCGGGCACGAACGTGACGTCCGCGGTCGTCTTCAGCTCCTCGGGCGTGGTGCCGCTTTCCGCGAGTGCGTGCGAGAGCGCCATCGAGAAGCACGATGCGTGCGCGGCCGCGATCAGCTCCTCGGGGCTCGTCAGCCCGTTGGGCTCCTCGGTCCGCGAGGCCCACGTGACGTCGAGGGGCCCGAATGCGCCGCTCCCGACCTCGTCGATCCGTCCGCTGCCGTCCATGAGGCTCCCCCGCCAGGTGACCTCAGCGTGTCGAGTAGTGGCCATGTCTCCCTTTCGTCGCTGACGCGGCGACTGTAGCGGAGCGACTTTCCCGGCAAAGAGGCGGCGGCGACGTCCTTCGCACACAATCCCGTCAGGCGACCAAAGGAGGAGCAGAACCATGGGTGAGGTGAAGGGCTTCGCGAACGTCGTTTTCCCTGCCCGCGATCTGGATGCGGGAGTGGCAGCCTGGACTTCGATGCTTGGCCGGGAGCCGGCCTTCGTCGGTGACGACTTCGCCGTTTTCAGCGGCGACGGCGTGGAGGTGGGACTGACGGCCCTTCCCTGGGTCGACCATCCGCTCGTGTTCTGGAAGGTCGACGACATCGAGGATTCCCATCGCACGCTCGTGGCCCGCGGGGGGACTCCGTTGGGTGAGGTCGCCGGGGGCTCCCTCGCCGAGCTCGGCACGGCCGAGGTCACGAACGGCGACCCGGCGACCGGCATCGTCGACGTTCCGGGCGGTCGGCTCGCGGTCCTCCGAGCCCCGGACGGCAACCTGATCGGGCTCACCCAGGACGGCTAGGCGGACCTCGTGGAAAGGGACGGGTAGTGGCCGGCCCGCAAGTCAGGCGACCGCCGCCACGCCGAGGAGCTCGGCCTCGAGAAGCTGGGTGAGCCACCTTCGGTGCGAGTCGGGCGTCCAGCCGAGGTCGACGGTCAGCAGGTAATAGAGCTCAGGGCTCGCGAGGGCGCAGTACCGCTCCCCCGCCGCCTTTGCGGAGAGGCCGGGCCGGAGGTCGCCCTCGAGGCCGAGGCGGATGCGCCCGGTCTGGTTCGAGAGCCGTTCCTCGAGCAGTCGCCGGCGAAGCTCGAAGGCGAACGGCTCCTTGTCGGCAGCCCCGCGAATGACGGCGTGGATCTGGCGCGTGCGGGCCAGCGTCTCGCAGCTGTACGCGACCATGCGCGCGAGTCGTTCGGAGGCGGTCGGCAGCTCGCCGATCGCCCGTCGCCACTCCTTCTCCTGCGCGGCCAGATCCTCCGCCGGGGCGATCGCCCGTCCGATCACACCTTCGAGGAGGCCGCGCTTGTCGCCGAACGTGAGGTAGACGGTCTCCTGCGAGACGCCGGCCTCGGCGGCCACCGCCGCGATCGTCGTTGCCGCGTAGCCGCGCCTGGCGAAGAGCTGGAACGCCGCGTCCGAGATCCGAGCCCGCGTCTGACGCGCCTGATCGGCTCGCAGAGGGGAGTGGTACTTGCGCCGGCCGCAACGCTTGACCTCCTTACGTCGAGCACTTTCAGCTACCCGGCGCCACGCATCTCCTCCATGTCGTGAGCCCGGGCGGGATGGCCGAGGCGCTCGCAGCGTTCTTCGCGCGTCACTCCGTTCAGAACGCGCAGGTCGTGTAGGCGACCGAAGGAAAAAGTGCCTGCTTAACGCGCTCTTAACCTGGGTCAACCAGGACTTCACGGGCCTCGGGTTATAAGGAGGACATGGAATCGGGCGCAGGCTGGACCCGCATGGGCTCACTCTTCCTCGCGGCCCTCGTCGGGGGAGGCGCGGCCGTCGCGATCGGCGCGGTTGTCGACTCCGACGGCGGCGGCACGACCACCGTCTTCAGCGAGGTCGCGGGACCGGTCGACACGTCGACGCGGATCCAGGCGGATTCGTCCTCGGCGATGAGCGTCCAGGAGATCTACCAGCACGCCGGCCCAGGCGTCCTCCAGGTCACGTCCACGTCGGTCGACTCGGGCGACCCCTTCTTCGGCCCGCAGCCGCGCGTCTCGCTCGGTTCCGGGTTCGTCATCGACGAGGACGGCTACATCGTCACGAACTACCACGTCATCGAGAGCGCTCGTCAGATCGAGGTCAATTTCTCGGGCGACGACCGCGTCCGGGCGACGATCGTCGGAGTCGATCCCTCCACCGATCTCGCCGTTCTCAAGATCAACGCGCAGGTCCGGGCTCTCACTCCCCTCCCCCTGGGTGACTCGGACGCAGTGCGCGTTGGGGACGCGGTCGTCGCTATCGGGAACCCGTTCGGGCTCGAGCGCACCGTGACCGCCGGCATCGTGAGCGCGCTCCAGCGCGAGATCACGGCGCCGAACGGCTACACGATCGACAAGGTGATCCAGACCGACGCGCCCATCAACCAGGGCAACTCGGGTGGGCCGCTGCTCAACACGCGCGGCCAGGTGATCGGGGTCAACTCCCAGATCGAGCCGGGCGACAGCGGCACCGGCAACCTCGGCATCGGCTTCGCCGTTCCCGCTGCGACGGTCCGCGAGGTTTTCGCACAGATCCGCGAAAGCGGTAAGGTCGAGCATGCCTACCTTGGCGTCCAGACGCAGGAGATCGATGAGGTCCTGGCCACGACCTATCGTCTGCCTGTGGAGACCGGCGTGATCATCACGGAGGTCATCCCGGGAAGCCCGGCCGAGGACGCCGGCCTCAAGGGGGGCGAGCGGCAGGTCATCTTCGGCGGCACGAGCTACACGCTCGGCGGCGACATCGTCACCGCGGCGGACGGCGAGCAGGTTGCCTCGCCGGACGATCTGCGCCGGCTGATCGAGGCGAAGGATCCGGGCGATGCAATCACCCTCGACATCCGACGAGGGGACTCGAAACGAACTGTAAGTGTGACGCTCGGGCGCCGGCCGACTACACCATCCGGCTAGCGCGCCCGCGGCCCCTCCCCCCAGGGGCCTGACCGGTCGGAGGCCCGCACTGCCTGCCCGGGCCTCCGACCCTCCTTCTTCCCTCCGTAGACTGCGCCGCCGTGGTGCCGCATCGCTTCGGCCGCTCCTCGCCCTTCTCGGTCGGACTCGAGGAGGAGCTCTTCGTCGTCGAGCCCCAGACCCTCGAGCCTGCACCGGTTCCCCCCGGGCTCCTGGACGGTGTCCGCTTCAAGGCCGAGCTCTTCAGGTCGATGCTCGAGCTCACCACGTCCGTCTGCGAGGACGTGCACGAGGCCGTGGCGGAGCTTGCCGGGCTGCGGACCGAGGCGCGTCGGCACGTGCAGGCCGCCGGGCTCGAGCTCGTCGCGGTCGGGACGTGGCCGACCGCCGTCGCCGAGCGCGAGGAGGTGACGCCGAAGGAGCCCTTGCTCCGCTTCGCCGAGTACGCCGGCTCCTCCGCGCAGCGCCAGCACTGCGCCGGGCTCCACGTGCACGTGGGCGTGGCGAGCCCCGAGGAGTGCATGGGGCGCCTGGAGGCCGTGCTTCCCTGGCTCCCTGTCCTGCTGGCCGTGTCGGCGAACTCCCCCTACGTCGCCGGCCGGGAGACCGGGCTCGCCTCGACGCGGGCCGAGCTGCTCGCGCTCCTGCCCCGGAGCGGCGCGCCACCGGTGTTCGACGGCTACGAGGCGTGGTCGAGGTTCGCGGAGAGCCTGGTGCGGCTCGGGCTCGCCGACGACCTGATGCGCCTCTGGTGGGACGTGCGGCCGCACCCTCGCCTGGGCACGCTCGAGGTTCGCACGCCCGACCAGCCGACGCGCCTCGCCGACACGGGCGCGCTCGCCGCGGCCGTCCACGCGCTCGTTGCCGCAGCCGACCCGGGCGCGCAGGCGGCCGATCGGGCCGTGTATGCCCAGAACCGGTGGGCGGCGGCCCGCTTCGGCGCGGCCGCAGGGCTGATCCATCCCGACGAGGAGCGGCTGGCGACTCCCGCCGAGCTGCTCGCCGAGCTCCTGGAGCGGGTCGAGCCGTCCGCGCGCCGGCTGGGCTCCGGCGATCTGCTGGGACGCCTCGACGGCCTCGACCAGGCGGGCGCGCAGCTCGAGATCGGGCGCCGTGACGGGCTCGAGACCCTCTGCGGGACCCTGGTGGCCCTCACATACGATGGCCTGTGATGGCGATCAGGTCGGAGACCATCCAGGTGAGCGGCATCCGCTGCGAGCGCTGCGTCATGCGGCTCGGACACGCTCTCGAGAAGCTCGACGGGCTCGAGTCGGCCAGCGCGAACCTCGTGGGCGACGTCATGCTCGCATGGGACGACGAGCGGGTCGAGCGGGAAGAGATCGTGGCGACGCTCAGCCGGGCGGGGTTCCGCCCGGTGGCCGCCGGCGCCTACCCGGAATAGCGGCCGGAGGCCGGGCGTTTGCTTGTTAGTGTCCGGCGAATGGCAGAGGCCGAAACCGACGCTCGCCGGCTGGCGACAGAAGCGCGCGACCGCGTGCGCTTCGAGGAGGAGGCGCTCGGGCTGGCCGACCAGGTCTATCGCGTCGCCCGCCGCCTCGTACCCTCCCGTGAAGAGGCCGAGGACCTCGTGCAGGAGACCTATGCGCGCGCCTTTCGCAGCTGGCGCTCGTACACCCCTGGCACGAACCTCCGCGCGTGGCTCATGCGCATCCTGACGAACCTCAACATCGACCGGGGCCGCCGCGAGCAGCGCGCGCCCGACATGCAGCCGATGGAGGAGGGCGACTACTTCCTCTACAACCGTCTCGAGGAGACGTCCGGCCCGGCCGACGAGGAGCGCATCGTCGAGCGGCTCTCGCAGGACTCAATCGTCGAGGCCCTCTCGAACGTTCCCCACGACTTCCGCGACGCGATCGTTCTCGTCGACATCGGCGACTTCTCCTACCAGGAGGCGGCGCAGATCCTCGACGTGCCGATCGGGACGGTCATGTCCCGCCTGCACCGCGGTCGGAGGGTGCTGAAGAGCGAGCTCGCCGAGAGCGCGGTCTCGGACGGGGACGAGCCGTGAGCGAGTTCGAGCCCATCTGCGAGAAGTGCGAGGAGCGGCTCCAGCCCTTCCTCGACCGTGAGCTGAGCGAAGCGGAGCGCCTCGAGGCCGAGACGCATCTCGCCGAGTGCGACTACTGCGGCAAGCGGTACCGCTTCGAGATCAGTCTGCGGCGCTACGTCCGCAGCTGCTGTTCCGAGGAGATGTCCTCGGAGCTCAAGGCGAAGCTCGCCAACCTCCGTCTCGCCGAGTAACCGTCAGCCCTTGCGGCCGACGATGACGACGAGCCGGAGCGGGTCGTCGCCGCCCGGCAGCGCGGTCGTGCCGACGCCGAGCTCCTTCGCGAGGCGCTCGCCGATCTCCTCGCCACCGGGCGGGTAGTAGACGCGCGTCTCGCCGTAGGTGCGGCGGTCGGCGTTCTTGACCACGCCGATGCGGTACGCGAGTCCTGCGAGCTCGTTGGCCATGCCGGAGGCGGCATTGCCGATCCTGCTGCCGTTGTAGACGTCGACCTGGATCTCCCAGCGCTCGGGGAGCGGCTCGGCGGGTGGGGCGGCGGTCTTGGCCACCGGCGCCGGCGGAAGGGGCGGGCTTCCCGGGATGAACTGCGGCCGCAGGACGAAGATCAGGAGCGCGGCGAAGGCCACCGTGAAGACGAGGACGAAGGCCCAGCGATGGAGCGACCAGCGCTCGGCGATCGACTCGACGGGAAGCCCGGCGAGCTCGCGTGCCTCGCGCTCGGTGATGCCCAGCGACGAGGCGTAGACGACCGCCGTGGCGATCGCGTCGGCGGTCGAGGGAAAGACGTAGGTGCGGCTCTCCTCGATGGACTTGACCGCGTCGACGTCGAGGCTCGCGCGGGCCGCCGCCTCCTCGACGGTCAGCTGGCGCCGCAGCCGGGCGGCGACCAGAGGCGAGTGTGCGGCGTGGGCCTCCATGTGCGGGAATCAGTCTTCGGCAGGGAGCTCCGGCAACCTGCCTCTCTCATCGGCAGCTGGGCGTCGCCCTTGAGGGAGGTCAGTCGACCTGACACGGGCCCTGTCCGCTCTCGGCCGAGAGCGCGAACGTGGGCTCGCCGATGTGGCCCGGCGCCATGCCGTAGGTGAAGAGCTGGACGCAGTCGTCGCCGCGCGAGAAGAACACGCGGAAGGAGGACGGCGCTGCGGCGTCCGGGTCGACGTCCTCACCGCTCGCGGTCACCGTCCTCGTCGAGGAGTCCCACTCGGGCGTCAGCTCGCGGACGAAGAACTCGAGCACGTCTTCCTGAGTCGCGCCGGGAGGGGGCGCATACAGGGCGCTCGTGAGTATCTCGTCCGGGATCGGCAGCCCCTCGCCCGTCGCGGTGCGCGTCATGCGCTCGATCTCGGTGGAGCCCGGATAGGTCGGCATGGAGTCGAGCAGCTCGAGGTTCGCATCGATCCGGCCGGCGTCGAGCTGCGTGTAGGCGGCGTAGGCGATGCCCGCGCCCAGGGAGACGATCGCGAAGAGGGGTAGCAGGATCGCGGGCCGGAGGAGGCGGCGCCTCACGTCAGATCCTCGGAACGGTCGATGTCGCCGGGAGGCCCGAGGTCGTCGCACGGGACGAGCACGGGGTCGAGCCCACGCAGTCCCTCGTCAGGCACCGAGCCCCAGAGCTCGCGGCCGACCACGAGCGGGTGGCCGCGGTCGCCCGCGTAGCTCGCCGCCACCAGTGGGCTCTCCGTCTCGCGCCAGGCCGCGACGACGCGGTCGACCGCCTCGGGCGCGAGGTCAGGCCCGTCGGCGAGCACGACGACGGCAGCCTGCACGTCGGGCCCGAGCGCTCCGAGCGCGCAGCGCAGCGACGCCCCGGGGCCCAGCTCCCAGTCCGGGCACGGGACGACGCGGACGCCCTCGGCCTCCAGTTGGTACGCGCCCGCGGCGACGACGACGTCCTTCACCGACGCGCCCTGAAGCCGCTCGAGCACTGCGGGCAGGAGGAGCCGCTGCTTCGGCGATCCGAACCGTGTTGCCGCACCGGCCGCGAGCACGACGGCCGCAACCTGTCCATCCCGGCCACGCCCCGGGGTCTGACCCCCTGACATGGCCCTAGTGGACGGCGTCGAGGGCACGGCGGACGAGCGCGCGGGCGATCTCGAGCTTGTAGGCGGTGCCGGGGAGCGGCGTGGCCGCGTCGAGGTCGGACGCCGCGGTGAGCCGCCACGGGATCGGCGCGACGCCCGCGAGGGCGAGGCGGGTCTCGTCTCCGTACCGTGCGGCGGCGACGCCGACCAGCGGGAAGGAGAAGCGGCGGCGGTCCATCGCCTTCAGGTACGTGCTCGCGTCCGGCCGCTCGAGCTCCAGGCGCAGGATCACCTCGCCGGGCTCGAGCGCCGTCAGGCGGCGGTCGTCCTCGGTCGGGAGCCGGTAGAGCTCGGAGAGCGGGAAGCGGCGTGCGGTCGTCTCGACGGTCGCCCCGAGCGCCAGCAGCGCGGCGGCCGGGTCGGAGGGGTGGGCGGATGCGCACGGCTCGACGGCGAAGACCGCGTGCTCGCGGTGCTCGCCCTCGCGGGCGTGGCAGCGGTCGCCGCCGTGGAGGAAGCACTGGAAGTCGAGGCGCCAGTACCAGCAGCGCGTCGCCTGGAGGAGGTTGCCCCCGATCGTCCCCATCGCCCGGAGCTGCGGTGACGCGGCCAGCCGGCAGGCCTCGCGGAGCGCCTCCGGCACGTCGGCGGAGCGCTCCAGGTCGGCGAGCGTCGCCCCGGCTCCCACTACGTCGCCCTCCACGCCGCGCGGCAGAAGACCGCGGACGTCGGCCAGCGCCTCGGTGCGGAGCAGCCCGTCGCGCAGCAGCGGGACGACCTCCGTGCCGCCCGCGAGCGGCGTCCCCTCGAGCGCGTCGAGGCTAGACGGTCTCGTGAGCGCGAGCTCGCTCACCGGCCTCCTTCAGCGCCCGCAGCATCTCCTCGCGCGTGATCGGGAGGGAGCGCACGTCGGCCCCGGTCGCGTCGCGGATTGCGTTGGCGACGGCGGCTGCGGTCGGGATGATCGGCGGCTCTCCGAGCCCCTTCGACCCGAGGCTGGTCAGGTGCTCGTCGGGTATGTCGACGAGCTCGGTGACGATCTCCGGCACGTCCGCGATCGTCGGCAGCTTGTAGGCGTCGAGCGTCTGCGTGAGGACGACGCCGGATTCGGGGTCGAGGAGGCGCTGCTCCGAGAGCGTGTGCCCCAGGCCCTGGATGATCCCGCCCTCGACCTGGCTCGAGGCGCCGAGCGGGTTGATGACCCGGCCCACGTCGTGGACGGCCGCGATGCGCTCGACGCGCACCTCGCCGGTCTCGACGTCGACCGCCACCTCGGCCACCTGCACGCCGAAGGTGAGGACGCGCATGCCGGTCGGGTTGGGGCCGCGCGAGCCCTTCCCGAGGATCTGCGCGTCGCCGAGCAGCCCGGTGACGTCCTCGAGCGCCCAGGAGCCGCCGTCGTCACAGACGACCCGGCCGCCGCGCAGCGAGAGGATGCGTTCCTCGCGGTCGAAGCGCTGCGCCGCGATCTCGACGATCTGGCGCGCCGCGTCGGCTGCCGCGGCACGGACAGCGGGGCCCATGCTCGGCGTCGTCGAGGAGCCGGCCGAGATGGCCGCGTAGGGGCCGCGCGCCGTGTCCCCCAGCGAGACGGAGACGTGCTCGAGCGGCAGGCCGAGCTCCTCGGCCGCGATCTGCGCCATGGCCGTCCGTGTCCCCGTCCCGATGTCCTGCATGGCCGTGACGACGGTCACGCGTCCGTCCGCGCCGACCCGTACCCAGGCGTAGGAGGGCGGGCCGCCGCCCCCGTACCAGATCTGGCTCGCGAGCCCCACGCCGCGGCGCCACGGGCCCTCCGAGCGCGACCGCACCTCGGCCCTGCGACCCCAGTGCGCCTCCGCACGGCGGTAGCACTCGGCGAGGTTCTTGGCGGAGTAGGGCCGCCCGTCGACCGGATCCGCGTCCGCGTGGTTGCGCCGGCGCAGCTCCAGGGAGTCGAGCTCGAGCTTCGCGGCGAGCTCGTCGAGCAGGCACTCGAGCCCGAACGTCCCCTCGACGAACCCCGGCGCGCGGAACGCGGCGTTCGGGCCGGTGTTCACCTTCGCGCCGGTCTCCGTCGTCCTCACGTTCTCGCAGGCGTAGAGCATCTGCATCGGCCCGGCGGTCGAGCTGACGAACCCGTCCCAGCCCACGGACATGACGAACTCGCCTGCGAGTGCCGTCAGCGTTCCGTCGGAACGAGCGCCTGCGATCAGGCGCTGGATCGACGCGCTGCGGTTCCCGCTCGCGAGGTTCTCCTCGCGCCGCGTGAGCGCGCACCGAACCGGCCGGCCCGTGCGCCGGGCAAGCTCGATCGCGATGTACGTGTGGTCGCCGGGGCCGTTCTTCGCGCCGAAGCCGCCGCCCATGTAGCGGCAGACCACGCGCACCTTGTCCTGCGGGATCCCAAGGCGGGTCGCGATGCGCCTGCGGACGCCCCAGACGTACTGCGTCGAGGTGTAGACGGTCAGCTCGTCGCCCTCCCACACGCACACGGCCTGGTGGGTCTCGAGCGCGTTGTGGAGGACGGTCTGCGTGCGGTATTCGGCCTCCACCACCACGTCCGCCTCGGCGAGCCCTCGCTCGAGGTCGCCGCGCTCGTAGCGGGTCGGCTCCTGGAAGGCCCGGCCCTTCGCGATCGCGTCGTCCGGGTCGAGGAGCGGGCCGGTCTCCTCCCACTCCACCTCCACGAGCTCGAGCGCGGCGCGGGCCTCGGAGAACGAGTCGGCGGCGACGGCGGCGACGGGCGCGCCCGCGAAGCCGGCCTCGCGGACGAGCACAGGGCACTCGTCGGGCCCGACAGCGCCCCGGACACCGGGCGCGGCGAGCGCCGGCGCCACGTCGAGGCGCTCGACGCGGGCGTGGGCGTGCGGGCTGCGCAGCACGGCCACGTGGAGCATGCCGGGGAGCTGGAGGTCGGCCGTGTAGCCCACCTGGCCGCGGGCGCGCGCGTGACCGTCGAGGCGCGCGGCCGGGCGGCCGACGACCTCGAGCGGCCCCTCGGGCCAGTGGTCGAGCGGGTCCTCCTCGACGACGATCCACTGCTCGCTGTACTCGCCTTCGACCTCCTTCTCGGTGCGGATCAGTCGCGCCACGTGGAGATCGCCTCCTCGATCTTCGGGTAGGCGCCGCAGCGGCAGAGGTTGCCGGACATCGCGTGCCGGATCTCCTCGCGGCTCGGCGCGGGCGTCTCTTCCACAAGGGCGGCGGCTGCGACGATCTGGCCCGGCGTGCAGAAGCCGCACTGGAGCGCGTCCGCGCGGACGAAGGCGTCCACGAGCGCGTGGTCGCGCAGGCCCTCGATCGTCGTCACCTCGCGCTCGCCGACCGCCTGGGTGAGCGTGATGCACGAGAGCGCGGGCGCGCCGTCGAGGAGCACGGTGCACGCGCCGCAGTGCCCTTCGCCGCAGGCGATCTTCGTCCCCGTCAGCCCGAGATCGTCGCGGAGCGTCTCGGCAAGGGTCTTCAGGACGGGGCCGTCGACCGCGTAGCGGCCACCGTTGACGACGAGCTCAGTCAGCGCCCACCGTCAGCGTGAGTATGTCGGCGATGTGGATGAGGCGGAACGTCGCGCGCGTGAGCCCGCGAGCCTCGGCCTCGTCCTTCGCCTCGGGCAGCGTGCGCCAGAGGTCGCGCGCCGTGTCGACGAGCTCGGCGATCCGCTCGCGCTCCTCGACGTAGCCGTCCCGCTCGGCGCACGTGTTGAGCGCCAGGCCCAGGACGCCGATCGTGTCCGTCTGCCGCGTCCAGAGGAGCGGGATGGCCATGGCCAGGTAGTGGTGGATGCGCGCGAACGTCAGCGGCTGGTCGAGGCGTCCCGGCCCGCGCGGAGCGGTCAGCGGCGCCGGCTCCTCGTTCTCGGCGATCCGCGCGGCGGACCGCCCGAGCATGTCGCGGATCTCCTCCTCGGTGAGGCCGGCGATCTGCGCCGTTCGCAGCGCCAGGAGAAGCGAGCCGGGCTGCTGCCCGTAGGGGTAGTCGGAGGCGAAGACGACCTGCCCCGGCGAGATCCGCGCGTACATGTCCATCAGGTCGATGGGGCTCCACACCGACGTGTCGAAGTAGACGCCCTGCCGCCCCGCGAAGCACTCGGAGAGCGCGGCGAGGTCGGCGATGCCGGCGTGCGCGATGATCAGCGACCCCTCCGGATAGGCGTCGTGCAGGACGCGCAGGTGGTCGGCGATCGGGGGCAGCCCGCGGCCGCCGTGGATGAGGATCGGCACCCGCCGCTCGGCGGCGAGGGCGAAGATCGGCTCGAGCCGCTGGTCGTCCAGCAGGAAGCGCTGCGCCCGCGGATGGAGCTTGATCCCGCGCGCGCCGAGGTCGAGACAGCGTGTCGCCTCCTCCACCGGGCCCGAGGAGAGGTCGAGGCGCACGAAGGGGATGAGCATCCCGTCCGAGCGTGCTGCGGCCTCGAGCGTGCGGTCGTTGGCCGCGCGAAAGGCCGGCTCGCGGTCGGGCTCGTCCATGCAGAAGGCGAACGCCCGCTCGGCGCCCGAGCGGCGGAGGAACTCGACCAGTTCCTCGCGCGGCGCGATCATCCCGTCGATGTCGCGGCCGACGTGGACGTGCGCGTCGAAGATGGTCGCTCCGGAAGGCAGGCTCTCGCGCAGCTCCCGCTCGTACAGCTCGGTCAGACGGCGTGTCCGCTCGAGAACCTCGTCCACGTCAGTGAATCTACCCGGAGCGGCTACCATCGGGTGCCGTGCCCGACGTCATCATCTTCGGCGACACCGTGCGCTCGCCCGAGCTGCGCCACGAGGTGCCGGTGACCATTCCGGACCCCTTCGTCTACCTGGAGCAGAACGGGACGCGGACGGCTTTCGTCGGCTCCCTCGAGATTCCGCGCCTGCAGGACCTGGACGGCCTCGAGGTCGTCCCGCTGGAGGAGCTCGGGCTCGACGAGCTCGTCCAGCAAGGCTATTCGTGGCACGACATGACGCCGCAGCTCGTGCTGCGCGCGTGCCGCGCCGCCCGGGTCGACTCGGCCGTGACGCCGCGGGACTTCCCGCTCGGCCTCGCCGACTTCCTGCGCGAGAACGAGATCGAGGTCAGGGCCCACGGAGAGCTCTTCGACGAGCGCCGCCGCGTGAAAACTTCGGCGGAGCTCGAGGGGATCCGCCGCTGCCAGCGCGCCTCGGAGCGTGCGATGGACGCGATCCGCGAACAATTGCGCGGAGGCGGTCCGCTCACCTGCGAGGACCTGCAGAGGGAGGCAATGCGCGTCTTCAGCGAGGCGGGCGTGCTCATGGACGACGTCGCGCTCATCTCGTCGGGCGCGCAAACGACGGTCGGGCACGAGCCGGGTCACGGCCCGATCGCCGAGTCCGAGCCCATCGTCGTCGACCTCTTCCCGCGCGACCCCGCCTCCGGGTGCTACTCCGACATGACGCGGACGTTCTGCCTGGGCGAGCCGCCCGAGGAGCTCGTCCGCTATCACGCCCTCGTCCGCGAGGCGCTCGACCTCGCGTACGCGACCATCCGGCCGGGCATCGCCGGCTCCGAGGCGCATCGCGCCGTCTGCGAGCTCTTCGAGCAGCACGGGTACGAGACCCAGCTCACCAAGGCACCTGGCGAGGTGCTCGAGGAGGGCTTCTTCCACAGCCTCGGCCACGGCGTCGGGCTCGAGGTGCACGAGCTCCCGTCGCTGGGCAGGGTCGGCGAGGAGATCGTCGCCGGCGACGTGCTCGCGGTAGAGCCCGGTCTCTACCGCAAGGGCTTTGGCGGCTGCCGCCTCGAGGACCTCGTGCTCGTCACCGAGGACGGCTGCGAGGTCCTCACGGACTTCCCGTACGACCTGACGCCCTAGTTCGGCCCGGCTCGCGCGTCACGCCGGCACCTCCAGCTCGAGGAGCTTGTGGAAGCGGTCGGGGTCGTCGAACGGCCCGATGAGGGCGAGGTTGAGCCGCTCCTGGCGGATGATGTCGCGCGCCACCCGCTGGAGGTCGTCGACGGTGACCTTGTCCAGTGCCGCGAGCACCTCGTCCGGCTCGCGGAGACGGTCCTCGAGCACCTCGTCGCGGAGCGCGAAGGAGATCATCCCCTTCGGGTCCTCGAGCGACAGCACGAGTCGGCCCTTGGCGAAGTTGCGCGCCTTCTCCAGCTCGTCCTGCTCGACCGGCTCGGCTGCGATCCGCGCGAACTCGCCCACGATCGTCGAGACTGCATCGTCGATCCGGTTGATGTCGACGCCGCCCTGGGCGAAGAGCGTGCCGGCGTCGGTGTACGCCTGGTTGTAGCCGTAGATGTAGTAGGCGAGGCCGCGCCGCTCGCGCACCTCGGTGAAGAGGCGGGACGACATCCCGCCCCCGAGCGCCGTGGCGAGGAGCATCAGCGGGTACCGGTCGGGGTGGCCGATCGGGTAGCTGTGGACGCCCATGCGCACGTGCGCCTGGTCGGACGTCTTCGTGTGGATCTTGACGCGCGGCGCATCCTGCTCCCACTGCACGGGGTCCGGCGCGCCCGTGGCGCCGTTCGGGACGTCGCCCAGGAGCTCCGAGATGCGCTCGACCGCGTCGCCGCCCACCGCGCCCGAGAGGCCCGCGACCATGCGCGGCCCGCGGTACCAGCGGTCGAGGTACCCGATGAAGGTCTCGCGCGTCGCGGCGCGCACCGTCTCCTTGGTGCCGATGATGTCCCAGCCGAGGGGCTGGTCGCCGTACAGGAGCTCGTCGTACACGCCGTCCACGTAGTCGCGAGGCGTGTCGTAGTACATGTTCATCTCCTCTACGATCACGCCCTTCTCGCGGTCGATCTCCTCCGGCTCGAACTTCGAGTGGCGCAGCATGTCGACGAGGACGTCGAGGGCCGTGTCGCGGTGCTCGGCCGCGCACTTGACGTAGTAGCCCGTGTACTCCTTGCCGGTGAACGCGTTGAACTCGCCGCCGATCGAGTCGATCTCGCCGGCGATGTCGCGCGCCGAGGGCCGGTTCTCGGTCCCCTTGAAGAACATGTGCTCGGCGAAATGCGCGATGCCGTTGGTGTCCTTCGTCTCGTAGCGCGAGCCGGCCGCGACCATGACGAAGCACGCGACGGACTTGGCGCTCGGCATGTCGGCCGTCACGACCCGCAGGCCGTTCGGAAGTGTTGTCTTGGAGTACGCGTTCGCCATCAGGTGGCCACAGAGCTCCTCTCTTCGTAGGCGTGGAGGCGGGTGCGCCAGTCCTCGGGAACCGCCATGGGCGCGTTCGCCTCGTAGTCGTAGGCGACGAGGACGGACGTGGCCTCGAGGACCAGGCGCCCGTCGCCGCCGCGAATCTCGTGCTCCATCTGGAAGCTCTTCGTTCCGACGCGCGTGACGCGTGCGCCGACCTCGAGCCTCTCGGGGAAGTGCGCGGGCGAGCGGAAGTCGACCGCGATGTGGGCAAGGATGAGGGAGAGTTCGTACGCGAACTCCCGGCCGAGCACGTCGACGAGGTAGGCGATGCGCGCCGTCTCGAGGTACGTGAGGTAGACCGCGTTGTTGACGTGGTCGGCGGCGTCGACGTCTCGAAACTCGACGTCGCGCGCGTGGATGAAGCGGTAGCCCTCCATCTCCCGCATGGTACTTTCGCGGCTCCGTTGCCCGGCGACCACACCCGAAAGGCCATTCATGCGCAGCCCGAGTGGCTCCGCGGCGTGCCCGGGCGCGTGGGCGACAGGCGGCTTCCGGAGGGCCGTGTGGTCTTCACCGGCTGCGGGACGTCGTTTCACGCCGCGCAGACCGGCGGCCAGGCGCTGCAGGCGCTCGAGGCCGTGCTCTCCCCGCCGGACGCCGACCTCCTCGTCGTCGTCAGCCACGAGGGCGGGACCGCGCTCGCGGTCGAGGCCGTGCAGTCGTTCTCCGGGCCGAGCTGGCTGATCACGGGGAAAGAGGAGAGCCCGCTCGCCGGGCTCGCCGACGAGGTGCTCGTCGTCACGCCCGAGATCGAGGAGTCCTACTGCCACACGGCGAGCTACACGGCCGCCGTGGCCGCGCTCGCTGCTCTGCGGGGCGAGGACGTGAGCGGCCTGCCCGCCGCGGTCGAGCGCGTGCTGGAGGCGGCGCCGCTCGAGGCCTTCGAGGCCGAGCGCGTCGCCGTGGTCGGCGCCGGCAAGGACTGGCCGACCGCCCAGGAGGCGGTGCTGAAGCTGCGCGAGGGCGCCCGCCTCGCCGCCGAGGCGCATCACACCGAGCAGATCCTGCACGGCTACTTCGCAGCCATCGACGAGACCGTCCGCGTCTTCGTGCTCGAGGGAGAGGGCCGGGCAGCCGAGCGCGCCGCGGACGTCGTGAAGGCGCTCGGCGAGATCGGTGCGGAGACGACGCTCGTCCCCACCGAGCACCCGGTCGTGGACATCGTGCGCTTCCAGCTCCTCACCCTGGCGATCGCGGAGAAGAAGGGCGTCGACCCGGACAAGATCCGCTGGGACGAGCCACGCTGGGATGCGGCCCGCAAGTCCTACAGCTGATCCCTGCGGCGCTTGGCTCGGCTCGGCGCGGGTGGTAGCGTCGCGCCAGCCCCGGGGGGAAAAGGAGGACTCATGAGACGCAGGCTCGGATTGGCGCTCCTCGTCCTCGTTGTCGGTCTGGTGATGGCCGCGCCGGCGCAGGCCTCGGGCGACCGCCCGACGCGCGTGCTGATCGTCGTCCTCGACCAGATGCGGCCCGAGTACGTCGACCTCTTCGACATGGACAACGTCCGCATGCTCAGCGAGGACGGCGTCGACTACACCGACGCGTACCTCGGACACATGGGCTCCGAGACGGTGATCACGCACAACGTCCTGACCACCGGAGTCTTCCCGAAGAACATGGGCTGGTCGGACGAGGTGCACCGCGACGTCGGCAATGTCCTCGGCGAGGGCCCGGGCGCCTTCTTCGTCACGTCGAGCCTCTCGCGCGACCAGTTCTTCGACCTTCAGTCGACCTCGGGCGTGCCGCGTCTCGGGGACTTCCTCCACGAGGCCTTCCCCGGCACGAAGTTCATCACGGTCGGGGAGAAGACGACCGCCACCTACACCTCGGGCGGGCCGTCCGCGGACATCATCGTCACGCTGAGCGGCCGCAACTTCAATTGCGACGGCTCCGGCAGCACCTACCGCGGCCCGACGGGCGTCGGGGTGCCGACCTACCTCTCGGCGCCCACCTGCGGGCGCTACTACATCGACTCGAACGCCGACCACGACTACGGGACGAGGACGACCTGTCCGGCGTGCATGTACCCGGAGGACGGGAACCGCTTCGTGCCGGGCCTCGATCCCGCCCACCTCGGCGGGGACACGTGGGTCGCCGACGCAGCCATGGCGATGATGAACAGCGAGCCGTGGAGCGGGATGCTCGTCAGCCTCGGCGGCATCGACAAGATCGGGCACATGTGGGGCGGGATCACCGACACGGGCGTGTTCCCGTCGCCGCTCGACCAGGTGCACGAGCGCTTCATCGCCAAGAACGCCGACGAGCAGGTCGGGCGGCTGATCGCCAACCTCCGTGCGAACGGCCAGCTCGACGAGACGCTGATCGTCCTCACGACCGACCATGCCGGCAACCCGTCCCTGAACTTCCACGGGATCGACGCGCCCAACCGCAGCAACTTCAACTGGTACTTCGGCCGCGATGCGGACGAGACCTACCTGATGCCCCAGCCTCAGCTCGCGCCGCTGATCGCCACCGAAAACGTCGCCTTCAACTACCAGGACAGCGCCGTGCGCACCTGGCTCGTCGACTCCTCGACGGCGAAGAAGCGCCAGGCGGCGGCGGCGATGGCGACGCTCCCGAGCGTGATCGCCTCGTACTACCGGCAGGGGAACCGCTACGTGTTGTACACGACGGACACGTCGACTCCGATGTCGAAGTCGGAGCGCAAGTGGTGGAAGCGGCATGCGCAGGAGCTCGTCGACACGATGGCGGCGCCGTTCGCCGCGGACGTTGTCGGCCTGCTCCGCGACAACGCGAGCTACGGCGTCGCCGGCGACCATGGAGGCGCGCAGGAGCCCGTGCAGAGGATTCCGATCGTCTTCTGGGCGGAGGGGCTCAAGTCGGGCGCGACCCCGGCCTACGACCTGCGGTCCGTCGACATCCTGCCGACGGTGCTCCGGGAGATGGGCATCAAGCGCGGCTCGGGCTTCGACGGCCAGGCGGTGAAGCTGCCGCGTGGCTAGAAGACCACCGAGGGGTCCGCTTCGGCGGGCCTCTCGCTACCGGGAGAGGAGCCAGAGCCCGGCGACGGTGTAGACGACCATCAGCGCCAGCATGGCGTACTGGCTGATGGCCGCCTTGCGCGGGGACTCGAAGAGCTCCACGGCCTTGTCGTGCGCCAGCACCAGCCCCGCGACGTGGCCGACCACGAGCGCCGCGACCTGGACGTACCAGATCGTCTGCGGGGCCATGACATTGATCCGGGGCACGACGTCCGCCGTCCCGAACAGGTCCCAGCCGAAGCCGAACGGGTCGGAGACGTAGATCGCCAGGTACTGCGACTCGCGCACGAGGAACGAGAAGTAGTGCGCGACGACGTAGGCGAGCGCGATGGGGACGAGGCTGCCGAGGAACGCGTCCGTAAGGTCGCCCTCGTAGGCTACGGCCCGCGCCGCGATCCTCATCGCGACGATGTACGCGAGCGCGACAAAGCCGATCATGATCAGGAGGCCGGTGAGCGCGACGAGGCTTCCGACGACGTCCGCCAGCGTCGGCGAGCGCTCGATGATCTCCCGCGTCAGCTTGGCGCGCACCTCGACGGCCCAGTAGTCGGTTTGACTGAAGCCGTCGAAGGCGACCGAGCCGAGCATGACGGCGACGAACGCGAGCGTCCCCGGTCGTGCGTCGAGGTTCGCGAGCTCGGTGAACGGCCAGCGCACGACCAGGCGGCCGTCCCGCCCGCCGAAGGGGGCGATGCGCGCGAGGAGGCCGAAGTAGACGGCGAAGCCCTCGCCGTTCTCCGTCCACTCGTCCCGGCCGTACGCGAGCATCGCGAGCCAGGTCACGAGGCTGTAGAGGACGATCGCGACCGCGATCGCGCGCGGATTGTTGTTGTCCCAGTACGCGAGCTCGAAGGCCGCGAACGCGAGCAGGGCGACGGCTCCAGGCCAGCGCCCCCACCGCTCCGGGTAGGCGAAGGGAGCATCCCAGCGGGCTCGCGTGCGTTCGGACGTCCAGGCCATGGCGTCGGCGGCCGCGCGCCACGGGCTCAGTACCGACCAGACGTTGCCGAAGAGCGCGCTCAGGGCCGGGACGCCGAGCCAGAAGTAGACGAAGACGAACCGTGGGGACAAGTTGTCGTCCGGTGACGTGTCTCCGATCGCCGCCGTCAGGAAGACCAGGACGAAGAGGGCGAACGAGAGCGCGCCGAGGATGACACGCAGCACCGTGCTCCACGCGATCGCCTCGAGTCGCGGCACGGAGCGCCCGCGGCTCGCCTCGGCCAGGATCGGCCGCTGCCAGAGGGCCCAGAGGGCGAGGAACGAGACGACCAGGACGATGGAGGCGCCCCAGTAGAACAGCCACCCGGGGACGGGCAGGTCTTGGACTCCACCCAGCCCGTGCGCGAGCGGAAACGACACGTGCGTCTAGCTGACGACGAGCTCGGCGATCGGGACGCCGCGTTCCTCGAGCTCCAGCTCGAACTCGCCTACGTCGTCTGCCCGGAAGCGGATGCGGGCGGGCTGGCCGGGCGCGACGTCCGCAGCGAGGTCGTAGCCGTGGAGATGCGCCTCGTCCTCGACGTCGGAGCGAACGATGAGCAGCACCTGCCTTCCCTGCTCGATCTGCACCTCCTTGACGCCGCCGACCGGCTGTCCGTTCCGGACGACGACCAGAACCCGCTGCGGAGGCGGTGGGCCGGCCTCGGTGGTCGTCGGTGCTTCCTCCGTGGTGGCCTCTTCGGTGGTGGCCTCCTCGGTCGTCGCCTCCTCGGTCGTGGTCTCGGCCGTCGTCGTCTGGGCGGCCGCCGTCGTGTCAGGCGAGTCGTCATCGTCGCCCGGGCGCAACACGAGGAACAGGACGATGGCGAGCGCAGCCACGGCCGCGACGGCTGCGCCTATGGCCCACGGGTTGCGGCCGCCTCCCGGTCCGGATGTCGGACGATCTGGAGGCCCGGCGGGGGGTTCCTGCGGCGCTTGGCTCATCTGACTCCCTCCACGTTCTGGATTCGGTTCGACTTCTCCGCGTGCCGCCCGCGCTCGGCGGGCGCCCCACCGCCCGCCATCTTGCCAGCGCGGCGATCTAGCTGACGACTATGCCGCCGTTCTCGGCGGCGCCGGCGAGGAAGCCGAGCCAGTCCTCCCAGAGCTTCGGGTCGTCGAGCGTCTTCGGCTCGGGCGAGGCCTGCGAGAGCGCGAAGTCCACCGCGCCCGGCGGGATCGTCGCCCCCGGCTCGAGGCGGTCGAGCGAGAGCCAGCCCGTCATGCCCTGCTCCTTCATCTCCCCCGCCAGGCGCTCGAGGTCCTCCAGGCCGAGGAAGACGTGGCCGCCCAGACCGTCGTTGCGCGCCCAGTAGAGCCGCAGCATCAGACCACCTCGCCGAGCGCCGCGAGCGCCCGGTCGACCTCGTCGGAGGTGTTGTAGTGCACGAAGCCGATGCGGAGCGCGCCGTCGGGGAGGCCGAGCCGCTGCATCACCTCGTAGGCGTAGTAGTCGCCCCACCAGGCGGCGATGTCGCGCTCGGCGAGTCGGGTCGACGCCTCCTCCGGGGTCAGGCCCGGAACGGTGAGCGCGAAGGTGGGCACGCGGCCGTCCATCGTGCGGAGGCCGTGGAGTCGGATGCCCTCGGGCAGGCCGGCGAGGAAGCGCTCGCCCAGCTCGCGCTCGTGGGCCGTGATCGCTTCCCAGCCCAGCGATTCGATGTAGGCAACTGCTGCGCAGAAGCCGGCCAGAGCCTCGTGCGGGAGCGTGCCGGTCTCGAAGCGCGCGCCGATCGGCTCGTCCGGGGCCGGCCGAACCTTGTACGGGCGCCAGCGCTCGATCAGCTCCCGCCGTCCGTAGAAGAGCCCGAGATGGGGGCCGAAGAACTTGTACGGCGAGCAGAGAACGACGTCGGCGTCGACGGCCTTGACGTCGATCGGCCCGTGCGGGCCGTAGTGGACGGCGTCGACCCAGGCGAGCGCGCCCGCCGCGTGCGCGAGGTCGATGATCCGCTGGACGTCCGTGACCGTCCCGACGGCGTTCGAGGCCCACGGGAACGCGACCACCCGCGTCCGCTCGCCGAGCTGCCGCTCCAGGTCGTCCAGGTCGAGCGTGACGTCCTCGTCCCGGACGTCGACGAAGCGAACGACGAGGTCGAGGTCGTGCGCCAGCTCGAGCCACGGCGAGATGTTGCCGTCGTGGTCGAGCCGGGTGACGACGATCTCGTCGCCGGCGCGGAGCTCGCGGCCGAGCGTGCGCGTGAGCGCGAAGTTCAGGGTGGTCATGTTCTGTCCGAAGCCGACCTCGTCTGCCTCGCAGCCGAGGAAGCGCGCCGCAGTGTGGTGCGAGCTGACGATCAGCGCGTCGCTGCGCACGCTCGTCTCGAACGGCCCGCCGAGGTTCGCGTTCGACTCGCGCAGGTAGCCCGCCATCGCCTCGATGACGGAGTCGGGCGTCTGCGTGCCGCCCGGCGCGTCGAGGAAGGCCAGCGGCCGGTCGAGCGCCGAGAAGCACGCGCGCACCGCCGCGACATCGAGGGCGACGGCGCTCATCGCGTGAGGAGCTCCCGCTCGCGGGTCTCGTCGAGGCCCGCCTGGGGGAAGGTCTCGGCCTGGTCGAGCGTGTCGCGGATCGTTCGAGCGAGCGGCCTGAACTTCAGGCCCGTTGTCACGGCCTTGGTGACGTCCACGGCCAGGAAGTTGGCCACCTCAGGATTGCCGCCCGGCGCCACCCAGAGCGGCAGGTCGCTCCAGGCCTCGACCCCGTTCTCCACGAGGTAGTCCTCGTCCGCCCAGATCAGGCGTGCCTCGCTTCCGGTCTCGGCGACTATCGCCTCGAGGACGCGCTCCATCGTCAGCGGGCTCTCGGGGCCGGTCGCGTTGTAGACGCCCGAGTCGCCCTTCTCGGCCATGTCCAGCAGCCAGTCGGCCAGGTCGCGGCCGTGGATCAGCTGCACCGGCTGGTCGCGAGGCTCCGGTGCGAGGACGTCACCGCCGCGGGCGATGCGGTGGACCCAGTACGTGAAGCGGCCGCTCGAGTCGTACGGGCCGACGATCAGGCCGGCGCGGGCGGCGAGCGAGCGGCCGGGAAGCGCCCGGCCGAGCTCCCGCTCGCAGAGCACCTTGAGGCCGCCGTAGACGTCGGCGCTCGTGATCTCCTCCGTCGTCTCGTCCTCGAGCACGTGCACCGGCGACGACTCGTTCGTTCCCGGCAGGGTCGTGTCGGCGTAGACGGAGCAGCTCGAGACGAAGCTGTAGTGGCCGACTCGGTCGGCGAGCAGCGCCGCCGCCTCGCGGACCCAGCGCGGCACGCGCGCGGAGGTATCGAAGACGGCGTCCCAGGTGCCCTCGCGGAGGCTCTCGAGGTCGCCGGCGGCGCGGTCGCCGTGCCGTGTCTCGAGCTCGGGGTAGAGCCCGGGATCGGTCTGCCCGCGGTTGAAGAGCGTCACCTCGTGGCCGCGCTCCAGGGATGCCTCGACCAGATGCCGCCCGACGAAGAGCGTTCCGCCCAGGACGAGAACCCTCACCTGACGACCTCGCCGTTCACGCGCCACTCGTAGCGGGGAGACTGCGTCAGCGAGGCACCCACGAAGCAGTCGCGCTCCGCGAGGTCGAGCAGCTCGACGAGCGCGGTCTCCTCGGGGAGCGGGTCGAGCCCGACGTCGAGCCCGACCTCGATCTCGACGAAGGCGTAGCGGCCGTCCTCCTCGCGCTTCGAGACGACGCCTTCGGCTGCTGCGCTTCCGCTGACGGCGACGCCCTCGCGCTCGGCATGGAAGCGGAGGCTCTTCAGCGTGCAGCGCATGAGCGCCGCGAGGACGAGGTGCTCGGGTGTCCACGGCTCACCGGGGGCGAGCGGGGCTTCGCCGCCCGCGAGCAGCCCTCCTTCGGCGTCGAGGCTCGCCGCGTACTCGAACCGCTTGGCCACGTGCTAGATCTTCGGCCAGCGCGTGATGACGACCTTCTTCTCCGTGTAGAACTCGATCCCGTCGCGCCCGTGCGCGTGCAGGTCGCCGAAGAACGAGTCCTTCCAGCCGGTGAAGGGGAAGTACGCCATCGGGGCCGCGACGCCGATGTTGACGCCGAGCATTCCGGCCTGCGCCTCGTAGCGGAACCGGCGCATCGCGCCGCCGCTCGTCGTGAAGATCGACGCCGCGTTGCCCTTCGTCGAGGAGTTGAGGATCTCGATCGCCTCGTCGAAGTCCGCCGCCTTCAGCAACGTCAGCACCGGGCCGAAGATCTCCTCGCGCGCGAGCTCGGAGCCGGGCTCGGACTCGATGATCGTCGGGCCGATGAAGTTGCCGTCCTCGGAGCCGCGCCCGCGGCCGTCGAGCACGACCTCGCCGGCGCCGGCGCCCTTCTCGATCCAGCCGAGGATCCGCTCGTGCGAGGCGGCCGAGATGACGGGGCCGACCTCGGTCTCGGGATCGGAGCCGTCCCCGACGACCATGGCGGCGCCCTTCTTGGCCAGGGCAGCCTTGAGCGGCTCGTAGGCGTCGCCGACCGCGATGCAGACCGAGTTCGCCAGGCAGCGCTGCCCGGCGGCGTGGAACGCGGAGGAGAGGACGCCGTCGACTGCCGAGTCCAGCTCGGCGTCGGGCATCACGATGACGTGGTTCTTCGCCCCGCCGAGAGCCTGGACGCGCTTGCCGTGCTTCGCGGCGGTCTCGTAGATGTAGTGCGCGACCGGCGTCGAGCCGACGAAGGAGACGCCGTCGATGCCGGGGTGCTCGAGAATCGCGTCCACGGACGGCTTGCCGCCGTGCACGAGATTGACGACGCCCGGCGGCACGACGTCCTCGAGCAGCTCGAAGATGCGCTGGACGGCGAGCGGGTCCTGCTCGGACGGCTTGCAGATGAACGTGTTCCCGCACGCGATGGCGAACGGCAGGAACCACATTGGCACCATGAACGGGAAGTTGAACGGCGTTACCGCGGCGAAGACGCCGATCGGCTGCCGGATCATGTCGGAGTCGATCCCGCGAGAGACGTCCTCGAGGTTCGACCCCTGCATGAGCGATGGGATGCCGGTGGCGACCTCGACGCACTCGATCCCGCGCCGAACCTCGCCGGTCGCGTCCTTGATCGCCTTCCCGTTGTCCCTGGTGACGAGGGAGGCGAGCTCGTCGAGCGCCGCCTCGAGCCGATACTTGAGCTCGAAGCACGCCCGCGCGCGCTCGACCGGGGGCGTCGCGCGCCAGGCCGGGAAGGCCTCTCGCGCCGCCCGAACGGCCGCGTCTACCTCGGCGGCGCCGGAGAGCGGCACCGCGCCGAGCGTCTCGCCGTTCGCGGGGTTGGTCACCGCGATGGTCTCGGCGCCCTCGGCCTCGACCCAGCGTCCTCCGATGAAGTTCTTCAGGGTCTCGGTTGCGACCCCGGGCTTGTCCTCGACCTGCGCCATCTTTCGCCTCCTGATTCGCTCGTCGTAGAGTATCGCCGTGGCGGAGCCGTCGGTCTCTGCGGTGCCTGACATCCTCGCTCCCGGCCTCCGCTGCGTCTTCTGCGGGATCAACCCGGGGCGCCGCTCCTCGGCGGCCGGGCACCACTTCGCCAACCCGCGCAACGACTTCTGGCGCCTGCTCGCGGACGCCGGCCTGACGCCGCGGCTGCTCGATCCAAGCGAGCAGTGGGACATGCCCGGGCTCGGCTACGGACTGACGAACGCCGCCTACCGGACGACAAAGGGCTCGAGCGACCTGCGCCGCGGCGACTTCGTCGGCTCCGCGGAGCGCCTGGAGCGGCTGGCGGCCGAGCTCGAGCCGGGCACGATCGCATTCGTCGGCAAGGCCGCGTTTCAGGGCGCCTTCGGCCTCTCACGGAGCGAGCTCGGGCCGCAGGAGCGTTCGCTCCACTCCACGCGGCTCTTCGTCGTCCCGTCCACGTCGCCCGCGAACGCCGCCGTTTCGTACGCAGAGCGCCTGCGCTGGTTCCGTGCGCTGGCCGACGTCCTCCGCTAGCCGGGCCGCGCCTCCTCGTCGGTCAACCGAACGGTCTCGGTCTACGAATGAGGCATGTCAACCCAGATTGGAGGCTTCAGATGCGCAGGATGCTCGGGAAGATCGGAGTGACGGTGGCGATCCTCGCAGTCGTGGCGATCTTCACGGCCCCGGCCAACGCCGGCCACAAGTCCTTCGTCGGTCCCGCGGACGACCCGTTCTTCGTCGATCTCGGAGCGGTGTTCGACGGGGTCAACATCGACAGGCCCGGCCGCCCGACGATCGGGCTCGGCAACTAGGGCGACCGGCGAGGCGCGACGAAGAACGCGGCTCGCTCGCCGAGGACCGGCGCGTGATCTCCTAGTCGCGCCAGCGGTTCGTGATCGGGACGCGACGGTCGCGTCCGAACGCCTTCGGGCGCAGCTTGACGCCCGGCGGGGCCTGGCGGCGCTTGTACTCCGCCCGGTCGATCATCGCGAGCGCCCGCTCGACGACCTCAGGGTCGAAGCCGTCCGAGGTCAGCTCCTCCCGCGAGCTGTCCAGCTCGACGTAGGCCTCGAGGACCTTGTCCAGCTCGGCGTAGGGCGGCAGCGAGTCCTCGTCCTTCTGGTCGTGCCGCAGCTCGGCGCTCGGGGCCCGCTCGAGCACCGACGCCGGGATCAGCTCCCGGCCCGCGCGCTCGTTGAGATGGCGCGAGAGCCGGAAGACGTCCGTCTTGTACACGTCCTTCAGAAGCGCGAACCCGCCGGCCATGTCGCCGTAGAGGGTCGCGTACCCGACCGAGAGCTCGCTCTTGTTGCCCGTCGCCAGCAGCAGCCACCCGAACTTGTTCGAGAGCGCCATCAGGATCAGCCCCCGCGCGCGCGCCTGGATGTTCTCCTCGGCGACGCCGGGCTCCGTGCCGGCGAACGCCTCGGCCAGCGCGGTGCCCGTCGCTTCGACGACGGGGCCGATGGGGATCTCCATGAACCGGGTGCCGAGGGACTCGGCCACCGCCTGCGCGTCTGCCCTCGTCTCCTGGGACGAGAACTGCGAAGGCATCGAGACGCAGACGACGTGCTCGGGCCCGAGCGCCTCTGTCGCCAGCGCGGCCGTGAGCGCCGAGTCGATGCCCCCGGAGATGCCGAGCACGACATCGGCGAAGCTGTTCTTCTCCACGTAGTCGTGCAGGCCGAGCTCGATGGCCAACCGCATCTCCTCGAGGTCGTCGAGCAGCGGCGCGACGACCGGCGTCGCGGGCGGTCGGTCGCCGTCTGCGATCGGAATCTCGATCTCGGGCGGATCCGGCAGCTCCTGCAGCGCCCGTGCCAGGGAGCGCCGCCGTGCGTCGCGGAGGCGCCGGCCGACCGCCGTCGAGGCGTCCACGTCGACGACGAGCAGCGCCTCCTCGAAGGCCGGCCCGCGCGCGACGACGTCGCCGTTCTCGTCGAGGACGAGACTCTGCCCGTCGAAGATCAGCTCGTCCTGCGCCCCGACCGCGTTGAGGTAGACGATCCAGCACGAGTTGTCGCGCGCCCGGGCGGCGAGCATCTGCTCGCGCTCGGCGCCCTTCCCAACGTGGAACGGCGAGGCCGAGATGTTGGCGATTACGTGCGCGCCCGCGAGCGCGAGATCGGTCGCCGGCGGGCCGGGCTGCCAGATGTCCTCGCAGACGGTGGGGCCCACGAGCGCCTCGCCGCAGCGCAGCAGGACGAGGTCGCGGCCCGGCTGGAAGTAGCGGTCCTCGTCGAAGACGCCGTAGTTGGGGAGGAAGTGCTTCTCGTACACCGCCTCGACCCTGCCGTCGACGACCACCGCGCAGGCGTTGAAGAGGTCGCGGTCGAGGTGCGGGAAGCCGACGAGCGCCGAGATGCCCTTGGACGCTGCGGCGACCTCGTCCAGCGTGCGCCGGGCGGCGCGGAGGAAGCTCGGCCGAAGGAGCAGATCCTCGGGCGGGTAGCCCGTGACGGCGAGCTCGGGGAAAAGGACGAGGTCGGCGCGCGCCTCGCGGGCTTCGTCGAGGCGGGCGAGAATCCGGTCTCGGTTGCCGTCGAGGTCGCCGACAACCGTGTCGATCTGGGCGAGCGCGAGGCGCATCCGCCTCAAGTGTAGCTGTTTCCGCCTATAAGGCGAAAACCGGTTAGTCCCGCCGATCCTCCATGAGCTTCCGCAGGCCGAGGAACGGCAGGATGAAGGCCGCCAGGAGGGAGGCGAGCCAGACGATCACCGTCGCGGCGATCCAGGTTCCCGCGCCGTCGATCGTGAGGCCGTCGGAGACGAGATCCGTGACGATCAGCGCGATGAGCGTCGCCAGCAGCGCGGCTCCCAGGAACGCGAAGCCCCTTCCGCGTCGCATCTGCATGAGCAGGAACGGGTGGAGCAGCGCGAAGACGACCGTGAAGATGACGACCGCCACGACGAAGGCGGCGCCGTTCAGATGCACGCCGTCGAGGAGTGCGGCGGCCACGATCAGGCCGATCGCGTTGGCGGCGACCGCCACCGCGACGCGCACGAGCAGGCGGATCACGCCGGGACCCTACTCGACCGCGCCGACGGCGGACGCGGCGAGCTCGACGTCTTCCTCGTCGTTGTAGAGATGGAAGGAAAGGCGTACCGACCCCGCGCGGACGGCGCAGGCGATCCCCGCTTCCTGCAGGTTGGCGGCGGCCCCCTCGGCGTCGGCGACGCGGAAGCGCACGATCGGCGACTCCGGCGCGGGCAGGCCGAGCTTCTCGGTGAGCGAGCGGGCGAGGGCAAGGTTGTGCGCGGCGATCTGGTCGTTGCCCAGCGAGACGAGGAGCTCGAGGCTCTTTCGCGCGCCGGCCGCGGACAGCCACGGCACCGAGATGTCGAGCCGCCGCGCTTCGTCGGTCTGCTCCGGGAAGCCGTAGTAGTCCTCGTAGGGGTCGACGCGCGCCTTCCAGCCGGAGGTCCACGGGCCCAGCTCCTCGCGGCGCTCGGGGCTGACGTAGAGGAACCCGAGCCCGCGCGGGCACAGCATCCACTTGTAGCCGTGCGCGACGAGGTAGTCGACGCCGCGAAGGTCGATCGGGTACGTGGCGACGGCCTGGGTCGCGTCCAGGCAGATGCGCGCGCCGGTCGCCCGCAGCGCGTCCAGGTCGGCCACGCGCCCCTCCGCGGACTGGACGAGGCTGACGCAGACGACGGCGGTGCGCTCGTCGACCGCGTCCGCGAGGCCCTCGAGCGGGACGGGGCGCAGCTCGACGCCCCGCGGCTCCAGCGCCTTCCAGGGGAGAAGCGCCGACGTGAAGTCGCGCTCGTAGAGGACGACGTTCGAGCCGGCCTCGAACGGGATGCTCGCGGCGACAAGCCCGATTCCGATGGAGACGGCCGGCATCAGCGCGACGTCCTCAGCGCTCGCGCCGACCAGGTCGGCGAAGAGGGCGCGGCAGGCCTCGCCATCCTCCTCCCAGTCGCGCCAGCGCCTGCGCGTGCGCCAGCCCTCGTTCGCCTCGGCGAGCGCGGCCAGCGTGGAGAGGGGCGGGAGCCCGTAGGTCGCGCTGTCCAGGTAGCCGCGGGTAGGCGTCCCCTCGTATTCAGACGGCGCGAGCAATGGCTTCCAGTGCCTCAGGGTTCTCGACGGAGGAGAGGTCGCCCGGATCCTGGCCGAGCGCACGCGCGCGGACGGCTCGGCGGACGATCTTGGCGCTGCGCGTCTTCGGCAGCGCGGGAACGAACACGACGCGGTCGGGGCGGAAGGCCTTGCCGAGCTCCGCGGCGGCCCGTTCGGCCACCTCCGCCGCGAGCTCCTCCGTCGGCTCGTATCCGGGCGACGGGACGCAGAAGATCCATGCGACCTCGCCTTTCACCTCGTGCGGCACGCCGACGGCGGCGGCCTCGGCAACCGCCGGATGCGCGACCGCCGCGGACTCGAGCTCCGCAGGCCCGATGCGCTTGCCGGCGATGTTCAGCGTGTCGTCGGAGCGGCCGTGCAGGAACCAGTAGCCGTCATCGTCCACGGAGGCCCAGTCGCCGTGCACCCAGACGCCGGGGAAGCGGCGCCAGTACGTGTCGAGATACCGCTCGGGGTCGCGCCAAAAGCCCCGCGTCATGCCCGGAAACGGCCGCCGGCAGACCAGCTCGCCGACCTCTCCGCTCTCGACCAGCGACCGGCCCGCCGGGTCGACGACGTCCATCGCCATCCCCAGGGCGGGCCCGCCGAGCGAACACTCCTTGATCGGGATCGCCGGCGTGGGCGAGAGGAAGCAGGCGCCGATCTCGGTCCCGCCCGAGCAGTTGATGATCGGGCAGCGACCCCCGCCGACCTTGTCGAAGAGCCATCGGTACGGATCCGGGTTCCAGGGCTCGCCGGTCGTCACCATGATGCGCAGGGACGAGAGGTCGGCCTGCGGCTCGCCGTGGGGGATCAGCGCCCTGACGAGCGTGGGCGACAGCCCGAGGATCGAGACGCGCTCGGACTCGACGAGCTGCCAGAGGCGGTCGACCGGCCTGTCGGGCGCCCCCTCGGCGAAGACGATCGTGCAGCCGAGCGCGCCCGCGCCCACGACCGTCCACGGTCCCATGATCCAGCCCATGTCGGTGGCGAAGTGGAGGATGTCGTCGGGGTGCGCGTCCGCCTGGTAGGCGACTTCGCGCGCGATGGAGACGAGGAAGCCGCCCTGGACGTGCACGACGCCCTTCGGCTTGCCGGTCGTCCCGGACGTGTACGTGAGGAGGTACGGATGCTCGCTGTCGACCTCGAGAGGGGGCAGCGTGCCGGCGCTGTCCTCGACGATCCCGCCCCAGCCCGAGTCGCGCTCCCAGGTGACGACGTGCTCGACCGACGGGGCCTCGCGTACGGCCTCCTCGATCGTCTCGCGCATCGGCAGCCGGCTCCCGCGTCGGAGCGAGTAGTCGGCGGTGATCACGACCTTCGCCTCCGAGTCCTGCAGCCGCTGCTCCACGGCAGGCGCTGCGAAGCCCGAGAAGAGCGGCATCTGGATCGCCCCGATGTGAGCGCACGCGTGCGAGGCGACGGCGACCTCGGGGCACATCGGCAGATAGATGGCCACGCGGTCGCCTGGCTGGACGCCCAGGCGCACGAGGCCCTCCGCGAGCCGCGTCACGTCGCGCGAGAGCTCCGCGAAGGTCAGCTCGCGGCGCGTCCCGTCCTCGCCCGCGAACACTGCGCCGACCTTGTCGGGCGTCCGCTCTGCCCAGCGGTGCACGCAGTTGTGGGCGATCGAGACCGTGCTGCCCGGGAACCATGTCGTCCACTCCGGCCCGCGCGAGTCGTCGTAGACGCGGTCCCACGGCGTCGAGAACTCCAGGCCGGTGTCCTTGATCAGGGCGGGCCAGAACCAGGCCGGTTCGTCCTGCGAGCGACGGACGAGCTCCCAGTAATCCTCGATTCCGTGTCTCCGCATCAGGCGGACGACGTTGGCGCGCTCGAGCGCCTTCTCGTCCGGTCTCCATACGACCTCCGCCACGGCGTCGCCAAGTCTACGGAGGAGCCTGCCTCCGACGGTTCCCGCTTGACACTGAGTGAACGCTCACCCATAATGAGCGAGCACTCACTCATGGTCGAGACGATCGAAACCAAGCCCACTTTGCGCCGCCGGATCATCGAGGCGGCGGACACGCTCATCCGGGAGCACGGCCTCACCGGTGCGACCACGCGCGAGATCGCGAAGGCCGCCGGCTGTGCCGAGGGCTCGATCTACGTCCACTTCGAGGACAAGATCGACCTTGTCATCGCGGTCATGGTCGAGCGCGAGCCGTATTTCGCCGAGCTTCTGGAGCTGCCCAATCGAGCGGGCGAGGGGACCGTCGAGGACAACCTCGTCCCCTGGGTCGAGGAGCTCATCAAGCTCGTGCACGACAACCAGCCGATCTTCTACGCGCTCATGGGCGACCGGAGCGTCTTCATGCGCTTCAAGGAGCGCCTGCGCGAGCGCGAGACCGGCCCCGTCGCCATCTTCAGGACCGCGGCGACCTACATCGGCGCCGAGCAGGAGCTCGGACGCCTCGACGAGCGCGCGCACCCCGACGTCGTCGCGTCGATCCTGATCGGCGCGTGTCGCGACCAGGTGCTGACGCACGCGCTGGCCGGCGGCAAGGCGCCGGTCGACCCCGCGGTCTTCGCGCGCGAGCTCGTCCACACCATCGTCTTCGGCCTCGCGCCCGCAGGGGCGCGCGGTCATTCGCTCCCGAACAGCAAGGAGGAACCCTCGTGAAGGCACGAATCCTCGCCGAGGAGAGCCGGAAGTGGTGGACGCTTGGCGCCGTTGCCTTCGCGCTCTTCATGATCATGCTCGACAACACCGTCGTGAACGTCGCGCTCCCGTCGATCCAGAGCGACCTCGGGATCGGCCTCTCGGAGCTCGAGTGGACGGTGAACGCCTACGCCCTGACCTTCGCCGTGCTCATGCTGTCGGGCGGCAAGCTCGCCGACTTCTTCGGGCGCCGGCGCGTCTTCCTGCTCGGCCTGGCGATCTTCACGCTCTCATCGCTCGCCTGCGGGCTGGCGACCTCGGGCGAGATGCTGATCGGCGCCCGCACGGTGCAGGGCGCCGGCGCCGCGCTGATGATGCCCGCCACGCTCTCGATCATCTCCGCGACCTTCCCGCCGCATCAGCGGGGCATGGCAATCGGGATCTGGGCCGGGGTCTCGGCGATGGCGCTCGCCATCGGCCCGCTCATCGGCGGGCTCGTGACCGAGCACATCGACTGGAGCTGGATCTTCTTCCTCAACGTCCCCATCGGCGTGGTCGGCCTGATCGTCGGCCGGCTCGTGATCGGGGAGTCGCGCGACACGTCGCACGATCAGCGCCTCGACTTCCCTGGGCTGATCGCCTCGGGGGTCGGGCTCTTCGCCCTCACCTTCGCGCTGATCGAGGCGAACGCCTACGGCTGGACAGACCCGGTCATCATCGGGCTGTTCGTGCTCTCCGCGGTTGCCCTGGTGGGCTTCGTGCTCCTCGAGCGGCACCAGCGCTCCCCCATGCTCGACCTCTCGCTCTTTCGCAACTCCACCTTCGCCGGGGCGAACGTCGTGGCGATGCTCGTGACGCTCGCGATGTTCGGCGTCTTCTTCTTCATGTCGATCTACATGCAGAACATCCTCGGCTACTCCGCGACCAAGACCGGCGCGGCGTTCCTGCCGATGACGATCCTGATCATCCTGATCGCGCCGATTGCCGGGAAGTCCTCCGACCGGATCGGCTCGCGGGCCCTCATGACCTCCGGGATGCTCTGCCTGGCTGCGTCGCTCGCGATCTTCTCGCGGCTCGGGCTCGACTCGACCTTCTGGGACTTCTTCCCGGGCCTGGTCATCGGCGGTTTCGGCATGGCGCTCGTGATGACGCCGATGACCGCGGCCGCGCTGGGTTCCGTGCCGGTCGAGAAGTCGGGCGTCGGCTCGGGCGTCCTGAACACGTTCCGCCAGGTCGGCGGGGCGCTCGGGATCGCCGTCATGGGCGCGATCGTCGCCTCGCATGTCGACCTGGGCGGCGGCCGGCCGGATCCCTCGTCCTTCATCGACGGCTTCCAGGCCGCGCTGCGGGTGAGCGTCGGGTTAGCGCTGCTCGGCGCCGTTGTCGCGTTCGCCACGATCCGCAAGCACCGCCACATGGACGCCGCCGAGCTCGCGGAGGTGGCGGCGTAGGAGTTAAGTAGGCGAACGGTATGACCGCTTCACCGGCGGTCAACGTCTACGCCTTCGAGGGATCCACCGATTCGGCCCTGCTGCCGACGGTAGGAACATGCTTCAGAAAGGCGACAACCCGGAGACTTCGGCTCTGCGGCCCAGCCGATGCCTCCGGGTTGGTGTCGCCGGGAATGGCGCGCCTCCCGCACCCCTCTTGCCTGGCGTCTGGCAGGAATGCGGAACGGTCTGACTATAGCCCAGGTACAACACAAGTCAAGTGGGGTTGTGAAGTAGTTTTTAGCTCGTATAGTTCACCGTAGGTTGACCATGAACGAGAACGCCGCATTCATCCGCACCCAAGCACCGTCGCGCCCCAGCCTCGGAGGCCGCGTCCGACAGCTCCGCATCGCTCGGGGCCTGACGCAGACCGACCTGGCCGGCGAGCGCTTCTCCAAGGAATACGTCAGCCAGATCGAGCGCGGAAAGACGCGTCCGACGGCCGAGACGATCGAATGGCTCGCCGCTCGCCTGGGCGTCGACTCGAACTTCCTCGAGACCGGCGTCTCCTCGAGCGAGCGCGAGCGCGTCGAGAGCGTGATCGCGCGCGCCGAGGCCGCGATCGAGGCCAGCCAGTACGAGGACGCCGTCGCCGAGCTCACGCCGCTCGCCTCTGCCCTCGACCTCGCAGCCGCTCCCGAGCTCGCCTTGCGCGCCTACCTCGCCGAGGCCTGGGCACGCATGTACCTGGGCGAGGTTCGCAAGGCAATCGCCGTCCTCGACAGCGCCCGCGAGATCGCGGAGAAGCCGTCCTTCACGGACGTCGACCGTGCGCAGGTGCTCTACCACCTCGGCTGCTGCCGCATCAAGCTGAACTCGTTCGCGACGGCCCAGGCTCTGTACACGCAGGCCCTCGAGCTCGTCGAGCGCTCGCCCGTTCCCGCGGACCGCCTCCGCTCGCACATCCTCGAGTGGCGCTCGCGCTGCTATCGCCAGGCGCGCGACTACCAGGCCGCGAAAGAAGACGTCGAGCGCGCGCTCGAGCTGGCGGAAGGGCTCAACGACCGCCACACGATGGCGCACGTCTACTTCCAGTACTCGCTCATCGCCGAGCGGACGGGCAACTGGGTTCAGGCGCGCTCGTACGCCGAGAAGGCGAAGTCGATCTACGAGGAGGTCCGCGACGAAGCGAACGTCGGGAAGCTCCTCAACGAGATGGGGGCCCTCAACCACCAGCTCGGACGCTCCGAGGAGGCGATCGGCTACCTCAAGCAGTCGTTCAAGGTCCTTCTCGACCTCGGCGACGACACGAACGCCGCTCGGGTCATCAACTCCCTCGCCCGAGTGCATCTGGCCACCGGAAGCATCGAGCTGGCCGAGTCGCAGGCGCGCGAAGCCCTCGCGATGCTCGGCGACCGGGTGGACCACCTCGACGAGATTGGCAACGCGCAGCTCGTGCTCGGAGGCTCCCTCCTGGAGCAGGGCCGCTACGACGAGGCCGCCGAATACTTCGCGGCCGCCGAAGCCACGTTCGACAAGCAGTCCGCCGTCAGTCAACGCGCCGCCGCCTGGATGGCTCAGGGCGACCTCGCGGGGCGACAGGGCGACGACCGGCAGGCAGCGCGGCTCTATCGCAAGGCCGCGGAGACGCTCCAGGACTTCCACTTCTAGAAGGAGGTGACGACTGTGAAGGTGAAGGCTCTCCTAACGCTGACCACGCTGGTCGCGTTCCTCGCACCGCTGGCCGGTTTCGGCCATTTCGGCGGCCGCTAGCACGCCGGCATCTGCCCGGTACCAGGGAAGGGACCCGAGACGCGCGGGAGACATCCCAGCGCGCTTTGCCCCTTTGCGGTTCTAGCGGCCCGCGTCCCCTTTGCTTCGGCCGATTCTCCTCGACGGCCGGGAAGGATGCCTCGTGCTCTTGTCGAACTCTCTGGCGCGCGACCCGAGATTCCATTCGACATGCAAGAGCGTCCTTCCCTCCGTCCTCTGGCTCCGCTCCTCGGCGTTCTGGCGGCCATGTGGCTCGCCGCGCTGGGCCTGATCGCCCAGCAGCTCGTCTAGCCGGCGCGACGCCTCCCGCACTATCGCTTCACTTTGTGAAGTGATAGATTCCCGCGCTACCATCATCGTGGGAGGTTCTGCATGTCGGAGAACGGATACGCGAACGCCGTCCTCGTGACGACGGACTGGCTCGCCGAGCATCTGGGCGACGCCAACCTCGTTGTCGCAGAGGTCGACGAGAACCCCGATCTGTACGAGGAAGGGCACATCCCGGGAGCGGTCAAGCTCCACTGGCGCGACGACCTGCAGGATCCCGTCGAGCGCGACATCGTCGACAAGGAGACGTTCGAGCGCGTGCTCGGCGAGCGCGGGATCGGCAACGACACCTCGGTCATCCTCTACGGGGACAAGAACAACTGGTTCGCGGCCTACGCGTACTGGTACCTGAAGGTGTACGGCCACGGCGACGTCCGCATCCTCGACGGCGGCCGGCAGAAGTGGATCGACGAGGGACGTGAGCTGACGACGGACACACCGTCCCCGTCGGCGCAGTCCTACTCGGCGCAGGAGCGGGACGAGTCCATTCGCGCCTATCGCGACCAGGTGCGCGAAGGGTTGGAGCGCGGCAGTTCCTCACTCGTCGACGTGCGCTCGCCCGGCGAGTACGCCGGCGACCTGGTCGCGCCTCCCGGCTACGAGCAGGAGGGCGCACAGCGGGCGGGTCACATCCCGACCGCCGTCTCCATTCCGTGGGCAAGCGCCGTCAATGACGACGGCACGTTCAAGTCCGCCGACGAGCTCAAGGAGCTCTACGTCGGCAAGGGCGTCTCCGCCGAGAAGCCGGTCACGGCGTATTGCCGGATCGGCGAGCGCAGCGCCCACACGTGGTTCGTCCTCCGCGAGCTGCTCGGCTACGAGGACGTCCGCAACTATGACGGCTCGTGGACGGAGTGGGGCAACCTCGTCGACGTGCCGATCGAGAAGGGCTCCTAGCGGTTTCGCATCGGGTGTACTCTCGGCCCGTCAACGGGCCGGGAGGTGCACCCATGCTCAGAGAGTTCAAGGAATTCCTGCTCAAGGGCAATCTGATCGAGGTTGCCGTCGCCCTGGTGCTCGCGCTGGCGCTGACAGCGGTCGTGACGTCGCTCGTCGAGGACCTGATCACGCCGCTGATCGCCGCCATCTTCGGCCAGCCGGACTTCTCCGGGCTCACGTTCGAGATCAACGACAGCGTCTTCCGCTACGGCGAGTTCCTGAACGCGCTGTTCGCGTTCGTCGTCATCGGGGCCGTGCTCTTCTTCTTCGTGGTCAAGCCGGTGAACGCGCTCCGCGAGCGCCGCGCGAAGGGCGACGACCCGACGACGCGCGAGTGCCCCGAGTGCCTCAGCGAGATCCCGGCCGGGGCGCGGCGGTGTGCCCACTGCACCTCGGTGGTGGGGGCGCCGAGCTGAGCGCGCCGATCGAGGTCAGCGCGGTCGATTACCACACTGCCGGCGAGCCGTTCAGGATCGTCACCGGCGGCGTGCCCTCGCTCGAGGGCACCACGATCCTGGAGAAGCGCCGCTTCGCGGCGGAGGAGCTCGACCATGTGCGGCGCCTGCTCGTCTTCGAGCCGCGCGGGCACGCGGACATGTACGGGTGCTTCGTCACGGAGCCCGTGGACGAGGGCGCCGACCTCGGCGTCGTCTTCTTCCACAACGCGGGGTACTCGACGGCCTGCGGGCACGGCACGATCGCGCTCGTCACCTGGGCGCTGGAGACGGGCGTGCTCCCCGCCGAGGAGCCGGAGACCCGCGTCGTGGTGGACGTGCCCTCGGGGCGGCTGGAGACCGTCGCGCGGGTCGCAGGCGACAGGGTCGTCTCGGTGCGCTTCAGGAACGTCCCCTCGTACGTCGAGGCGGAAGCGCTGATCGCGGAGGGGCTGCGCGCGGACGTGGCGTTCGGCGGCGCGTTCTACGGGTCCGTGGCCTCGCCGCTCCCCGTGTCGCCGCGGAATCTCCCGGAGCTCATCGAGCTCGGCCGCGCGGTCAAGGCGGGCCTTGAGGCGCAGCGCCCCTACATCCACCCGGAAGAGCCGGAGCTGCGGGACATCTACGGGGTGATCTTCTGGGAGCGGGTCGACTTCGGGCCGCCGCTGCGACAGCGCAACGTCACCGTCTTCGCCGACGGCGAGGTCGACCGCTCGCCCTGCGGGAGCGGGACCTCGGCACGGCTGGCGCTGCTCGAGCGCGCGGGCGAGCTCCCGCGCGGGACGGAGCTCGTCCACGAGGGCATCCTGGGCACCGAGTTCCGCGCCAGGGTCGTCGGCGACGCCCAGGTGGCGGGCCGCCCGGCGGTGCTCACGGAGGTCGAGGGCAGCGCCGCGCGCACCGGCTCGCACGAGTTCGTCCTCACGGCGGACGACCCCCTCGGCGAGGGCTTCCTCCTCCGCTGACGGACGCGTCCCCGCCGGCCACGCCCGGGGGTCTGACCCCGGGCCATGGCTCCCGCGGCCGGGATGTCTGTCACGGAAGTCGCGCAACACCGGCCGTGCGGGCCGGCGCAGGACATGGCCGGGGGTCTGACCCCGGGGCGGGTCTGAAAAGGACTACGCGGTGCGGAGGAGCGGGCGCGTGAGGCAGGTCGGGCCGCCGTCGCCCAGGCGGGAGATGTGGTCTCCCTTGTACGTGCGCACGTCGACGCCGGCGGCCTCCATGCGGCGCCGGGTCTCGTCGTTGCCCTCGAGGGCGAGCGCGACGCGCGGTCCCAGGGCGAGGACGTTCGGGCCCATGGTCTCGAACTCCTCGTCCGGCACCTCGACGAACTGAATCGCGCGCTCCTGGAGGATCTCCACCAGCCGCACGGGCATCAGCGGGAGGTAGACGGCCGCGAGGTCGAGGTCGAGCGGCGAGAGGAAGGACATCAGGTGGAGCACCTCGCCGGAGCCGTGGTAGTGCGGCAGGTCGAACGCGACCACGTCGACACCGGGCAGGAGCTCCTGCAGCGCGGCGATGCCCGCGTCGTTCGTGCGGTAGCCGCGGCCGACGAGCAGCGTGCGGTCGTCGAGCCAGACCGTGTCGCCGCCCTCCGCGAGCGCCGGCGCGTCCAGCTGTCCCGCGATGGGGACGCCCGCCTCGACGAAGTCGGCGCCCATCGCGCCGGGCTCGCCACGGCGGCCCTCCTTGCCGGGGCGCAGGAGAATCGCGCCGCTGTCGGCGACGATCGCCGGGTCGTAGACGTAGATCGCGTCGGGATCCGGCCCGTGCGGCGTCTCGGCGAGCACGATCTCGGCGCCGGCCTCCGCGAGCAGCGCGCGGAACGCCTCGTGCTCCGACGCGGCCTCGCCCGGGTCGGGCTCGCCGCGCCAGCCGTACGCCTGCCAGAGCACCGCGTCGGCCGCCTGCGGGGCCCGCACGAGCACCCGGCGCAGCTGCGCGGTCATGTTCTGACACCCATATTCGCGGGCGGTAACCTCCATCGCGTGGAGACTACAGTCCGGCTCTCCGGTCTCGAAGCGGGAGGCGGCTGCGCGGCGAAGTACTCCGCGGCCCGCCTGGAGGAGCTGCTCGCCGGGTTCGCGCCCGCGGCGTCCGAGAACCTCCTCGTCGGCCTTGCACCGGCTGACGACGCCGCCGTCTACAAGCTCGACGACGAGCGGGCGCTGATCTTCACGACGGACTTCTTCCCGCCCATGGTCGACGACCCGGCGCTCTTCGGCGGGATCGCTGCCGCGAACGCCTTGAACGACGTCTTCGCCATGGGCGGCAAGCCGCTCCTCGCGCTCTCGATCGCGGCCTTCCCGGAGGAGCTGCCGCTCGAGACCGTGCGCGCGATCTTCGACGCCGCCGCGGCCAAGGTGCAGGAGTCGGGCGCCGTCCTCGCCGGCGGGCACACGATCCGCGACGACGAGCCCAAGTACGGCCTCGCCGTCGTCGGCACCGTCCACCCGGACGGGCTCTGGCGCAAGACCGCGGCCCGGCCGGGCGACGCGCTCTTCCTCACGAAGCCGCTCGGGACCGGGCTCGTGCTGGCCGGCGCCGCCAAGGGCGTTCTCGGCGACGCGGAGGCCTCCGAGGCCACGGGCCGGATGACGGAGCTGAACGGGCGCGCGGCCGAGGCCCTGCGCGGCTTCGAGCCGAGCGCGGTCACCGACGTGACGGGCTTCGGCCTCTTCGGCCACTCGCGCGAGATGGCGGAGGGGAGCGGTGTGCGGATCGTGCTCGACGCGGAGGCCCTCCCGGCGCTCCCGGGCGCGCTGGCGGCTGCGGCCGAGGGCGTCCGCACGGGCGGCGACGGACGCAACAGGGACTTCGCGGCCGGGGTGCTCGAGGCGAACGGGATCGCGGACGAGCTCGTCGCCCTCGGCTTCGACCCGCAGACGGCGGGCGGCCTCCTCGTGTCCATGCCCGCCGACAAGGCAGCGGTGCTCACCGCCAGGTTCCGGGACGACGGCCTCTTCCTCGCGCGCGTCGGCAGGGTCGAGGAAGGGAGCGGGGTGGCGGTTTCCTGATGGAGGCCGGCGCCCGCACGGCGCGGCTCCGCTCGCTGACGGTCTCGCCCTCGGCGTTCGCCTGGTTCGCCTACGTTGCCCTCGCCGCGCTCTTCCTCATCGTCGTCTCCGGAGCGACCGTGCGCCTGACCGGCTCGGGCCTGGGCTGCGAGAACTGGCCGCGCTGCGGCGAGACGCTGCTTCCGCCCAAGGACTACAACGCCTACGTCGAGTTCGGCAACCGGGTGATGGGTTTCGCCGTCGGGATCACGACGCTGATCGCGGCCGGCGCCGCCTTCCGCGTGCCGGGCCTTCCCCGCTGGCTCTTCTGGAGCGCGGTCGCGCTCCCGTTCACGGTGCTCGCACAGGGGATCCTCGGCGGGATCACGGTCGTCTTCGAGCTGCACCCGCTGATCGTGATGGGCCATTTCCTCCTCTCCCTCGTCGCCCTCGCCGTCGCGGTCGTCGTCGTGCAGGGCGCGCGCAACTTCGCCCGTGGCGCGACCGCGGAGTCGCCGCTCGGCTCCGCCTGGCTCGCCATCGCGCTCGTGCCCGCCGCGCTCGCGCTCGTGGTCTCGGGCACGCTCGTCACCGCCGCGGGCCCGCACTCGGGCGGCGAGGACATCGTGCGCTTCGGTGATCTGATCGAGGCCGTGCACATCCACATCGGGGCGACGGCGCTCTTCGGGATCGGCTTCCTGGCGCTGGTCGTCCTGCTCTGGGCGGAGCGGAGGCGCGCCCGTGTGGAGCTCCGCATGGCCGGCGCAATCCTCGGGCTCCTGCTCGTTCAGATGGCCGTGGGCGAGGTGCAATGGCGGGAAGGGCTGCCCTGGGGCCTCGTGCTCTTCCACGTCACGGTCGCGACCGCGGTCTGGGTGCTCGTCGTCGCGCTCGCCGTCCGCATCGTGCTCGGGCAGCGCGCTCGGCTGCCGTAGACTGGTCCCATCGCAGGGCATCTCCGCATCGATACCCGGCCCACCCTGCGCGCGCCTGTCCTGATCGCCGCGTTCCGTGGCTGGAACGACGGCGCGCAGGGGGCCTCGCTCGCCGCGAGCTTCCTCGCGCAGAACTGGAGCGCCGAGCGCTTCGCCGACATCGACCCGGAGGAGTTCTACGACTTCCAGGCCGTCCGCCCGCACGTCCGGCTCGAGGACGGGATCACGCGGCACATCGATTGGCCCGAGAACGTCTTCTACCACGCCGCCATCCCGGGGAAGGAGCGCGACGCCGTGCTCCTGCTCGGCATCGAGCCGAACACGCGCTGGCGTACCTTCGCTGCCGAGATCGCCGGGCTGGCGAAGGATCTCGGGGTCGAGTTCGTCGTCACGCTCGGCGCGTTGCTCGCCGACGTGCCGCACACGCGGCCGTCGCCCGTGACGGGCTCTGCGAGCGACCCGGACCTCGTCGAGGAGCTGGGGCTGACCTCGTCCCGCTACGAAGGCCCGACCGGCATCGTCGGCATCCTCCACGACGCCTGCCGCGAGTCGGGCCTGCCGTCGGCGAGCCTCTGGGCCGCCGTGCCGCACTATGTCTCCCTCGCTGCGAGCCCGAAGGCCGCGCTGGCGCTCTGCGAGCGGCTGGCCGCGCTCCTCGACACGTCGGTCGACCTCACCGACCTGGAGCGCGCGGCCGACGCCTACGAGCTTCAGGTGAGCGCCGCCGTCGCGCAGGACGAGGAGACCGAGGCGTACGTGCACGAGCTCGAGACCAGGCGCGACGCGCTCGGCGAGGAGCTCGACGTGCCGTCGGGCGATTCGCTCGCGGCCGAGCTGACCCGCTTCCTCAAGGAGCACGAGGAGCGGACCCGGCAGGACCGCGAAGACGAGTCCTAGCCGAACGTGAAGGCGTAGGCCTCGGTTCCCGGCGAGAACCTGAGGTCGAGGACGTGGTCGCGCTTCTCGCCCGGGATGCGCGCCAGTGTGTAGAGGTCGTCCTGCGTCACCTGCACCGTGCCGGCCGGCTCCCCGTCGAGCGTCACCTCCACGGTCTTCCAGTCCCCGTCGGTGCCCAGCACGAGGAAGACGTTGCGCCCGTGGAAGCTCAGGCGGAGCCGCGCGTTCTCCCCGGCCACGATCCGCTCGTCCTCGACGGTCCAGCGGCCGCCGTACGCGACGCCGTGCAAGGGGACGAGCCCCGGAATCGAGTACTCGGCCTCCTGGTCTGGCGTCAGGCGGGAGCCGACGAAGCGGTCGAGCCGCTGGTAGCCGAGGTAGGTCTCGGGCGTCTGCTTGCCGCTCGGAGTCTCGTCCTCGATCCGGTCGGAGACGAGCGGCCCCGACGCGTCCTCGGCGAGCAAGGTGCGGATGACGCGCTCGGTCTCTTCGTAGTCGCCTTCGCCGAAATGGACGTAGCGCAGTCGGCCGCGGCGGTCGACGAAGTACTTCGCGGGCCAGTACCGGTTCTGGAACGCCTGCCAGGTGCCGTACTCGTTGTCGAGCGCGACCGGGTACTCGATCTGCTGGTCGCGGACGGCGCGGCGGACGTTGTCCTCCTCCCGCTCGAACGCGAACTCCGGCGTGTGCACCCCGACGATGACGAGGCCGTCGTCGCGGTACTCGTCGTACCAGGCGCGGATGTACGGGAGCGTGCGGAGGCAGTTGATGCAGGAGTAGGTCCAGAAGTCGAGGAGGACGACCTTCCCGCGCAGCCCGGCCATCGTGAGGGGCCGTGAGTTGATCCACTCCTCGATCGCCGTGAAGTCGGGCGCCTTGCCGTAGTCGTCCAGG
>DASSCF010000016.1:0-32668 GCA_035698025.1 Gaiellaceae bacterium | reverse complement strand
CCCTGGAGACATAGGTTCCCGAGAGGCTCTCGGCGCGGGCGACGGCGGCGCTCACCGCCACCTTGACGTCGGCTGCCGTCGCCTCCTGGACCTCGACCGGGCCGGGCGTGTCGCCGCTGCGGACGATGTCGAGCGCGACGAACGCGAGCGCACCCAGCGCGGCTGCGAACGCGACGCGCAGTCCCCAGCGCAGGCGCGGGCGGGGACGGCGCACTGGGCGCCGCCCCGCCGCTTCGGCCGCAAGCAGACGCTCGAGCTCGAGGTGGAAGGAAGGGCGATGCTCGGGAGTGTCGAGCTGGCGGAGGGCGGCGCCGAGCCGCTCGTCGCGGACGGTCGTCATGCCGAACCTCCGAGCGCGGCTCGCAGGGAGGCGCGAGCCCGGTTCAGCCGCGAGGCCACGGTGCCCTCGGGGACGCCGAGCACCTGCGCCGCGTCGCGGTAGTCGAAGCCCTGCGCGTCGACGAGGAGCACGGCCGCACGCTCCTGCTCGGGAAGCGTTGCGAGCGCGCGCGAGAGGTCGCCCCGGCCGGCGGCGACGTCTGCGGGGTCGGCCCAGCCGCCGGGCTGGTCGACGTTCTCGTCGAGCGGCTCCACGGCCGTTCGGCGCGCCTTCCGCAGCTCGTCGAGGCAGGTGTTGTAGACGATCCGGTAGAGCCAGGTTCCGACCTTGGCGCGCCGCTGGAAGCGCGGCAGCGCGCGGAACGCCTTGACGTAGGCCTCCTGCAGGGCGTCGTCCATCCGGGCCCGGTCTCCGAGGAGCCGGTAGGCGAGAGCTCGTAGCCCTGGGTCGTAATGTCTGATCACGGCAGCAAACGCCTCCTGATCTCCCCGCCGTGCCCGTTCGAGCACTGCGGGACGGATGTCGGCGGCCGGCTCGGGCGCGGTCGCGATGTCCATCAGGGATTCAGACGTTTGAGCGGGCAGGTTTCTTCACGCCCCGGGGACGAGCCGGACGGGGATCCGGACCTCGTGCGGGGGCCTGCCGACGCCGGCGGCGTCATCGTCGTGGACGACGATCGTCCCGTCCTGCGCGGTGTCGACCTCGTAGGGCACGGAGACCCTGTACGTGCCGCGGCAGCCGGTCCCACAGGTCGCCGTCGTGAAGGTCTCGGCGATGACCTCGTCGTTCTCGTCGAGGATCTTCACGGAGACGTTGGCCTCGAAGACGTTCGCGCTGCCTGTGATCAGCACGGGGCTGCCGACCTCCTGGCCGAGCGCGGGGCTCGTGACGAGGATCGTCGGGAGCAGGTCGGCGTAGTCGCGGCGCGTGAGGGGGTGGTCGATGATGATCCCTTCGCCGCCGAGGACGTCGATCTGCTCGCCGTCGAGCAGGAAGACGACGCCCTTCACCGTCGGGAACTGCGTGATCGTGTAGACGACCTGCGCCAGGCGCATCTGCATGGACGCGCTGCCGCCGCCCGACTCGAACTCCGACGTCAGGTCGACGCGGGCGATCCCGTCCGCGATCTTCAGGTCGAGGAGCTGCGTCCCGTCAGGGACGGCCGTGCGGAGGCCGTAGTCCTCCTCGAAGGGGTCGGGCCCCTCGAGGAGAGCCTCGAGCGCGGCGGTGCCCACGCGGGGCGTGCGCTCCTGCGTCCGGTAGGAGACGAAGAGCCCCTCGGCGTCGCTGAACCAGACCTGGTAGGTGACCGTGCCTTCGCTGCTCGGCTCGGTCGTGCCGGTCTGCTCCTCGGTCGTGGTGGGGGTCTCGACCTCGTTCGTCGTGCCGGTCGTGTCCTGAACGGAGGGAATCGGGCCGGCGGAGGTCGCGTCGCCGTTCGAGCCGCAGCTCGCGGCCGTGAACCCGAGGGTGGCGGCGAGCACGATGGCGGGGGGCAGGAGCAGGGCCTTCATGATTGTCTCCTTCGAGGGGAACGCTCGAGCTCAATCGTGCTCGTCGCCCGCAACGCCGCTCTCACCGTCGTGTAACGGTTTCGTAACAGCGAGGCGGAGCGTGAAGCGCGTCCCGACGCCGGTCTCGCTCCAGACGTCGATCTCCCCGTCGAGGAGGCGTGCGTTCTCGAGCGCGATCGCGAGCCCGAGGCCCGTTCCGCGCCCTGCGCGGGAACGGTCGGCCTTGAAGAAGCGGTCGAACAGGTGCGGCAGGTCCTCCCGTGCGATGCCGGGGCCGCGGTCGGCGACCTCGACGAACGGGCCGATCCCGTCGCGGCCGACCCGGACGGAAACGTCCCGGCCGCCGTGCTCCAGCGCATTCCCGATCAGGTTGGCCACGATGCGCTCGAGGCGCCTGGGATCGCTCGTGATCACGACCTCTTCCGCTTCCAGCTCCAGGCGGTCGCGCCACCCGCGCGCGCTCACCGCGGAGGTGACGAGGGAAGCGAGGTCGACCTGCTCGGGCCGCACCGGCTGCGTCCCGGCGTCGAGCCGGGAGATCTCCATCAGGTCCTCGACGAGGTCGCGGAGCCGGCTGACGTCGGCGACGAGCAGCTCCGCGGGGCGCTGCGCCTCGGGCGGCATGCGCTCGATGTGCTCGGCGAGGAGCGAAGCCTCGTTGACGACCGCCGTCAGCGGCGTGCGCAGCTCGTGCGCGACGTCGGCCGTAAAGCGCCGCTCGCGCGCCTGCGCATCCGAGAGCTCGTTGATCTTGGCCTCGAGCGCGTCCGCCATCTCGTTGAACGAGACGGCCCACGCGCCGAACTCGTCCTCGCGCTCGACGGGGAGGCGCGTGTCGAGGAGGCCCTCGGCGAGCGACCGTGCCGCGGTGCTCGCGCGCGCAACGGGCGCCAGCATGCGCCGCGCGAGCAGGAGGCCCGCCAGCGCTGCGAAGACGATCACGATCCCGAGGCCGATCAGCAGGATGTTGCGCAGCTGCGCCAGGTCGTCCCAGATCTCCTCCTCGGAGAAGAAGAAGTAGGCCTCGTCGTCGGTTCCGGGAATCTGGCCGCCGGTGACGAGATACGGCGCGTCCGCCACCGTTGTCCGCTCGTAGGCGAGCTGGCCGTCGGCGACGATCTCCTCGAGGTCCTCCGGGACCTGCTCCTCGCCCAGGGAGAGGCTCGACGGGAAGCTGCGGTCTTCGACGAGCAGCACGGTGTCGAAGCCGCCGCGGCGCTCGTAGGCCTCGAGCAGGTCGTCGGGGCTACCGCTCGTGAGCGTCTCGGCTGCGAGCACGAGGTTGAAGCGCGTCTGGTCGAGCGAGCGCTCCACGGAGTCGTCGAGGCGCGCGTCGCGGACGAGGAAGTACGAGCCCGCGGCGAGCGCCAGGGCCGCGATCCCGGCGGTGAGGGCGAACGCGAGCGCGAGGCGGCGCCGCAGCCGTACGGGATGGTGGACCCGCGGACGGTCGGTCACGGTCGCTCGAAGCGGTAGCCGACACCGCGCACGGTGGAGATGAGCACCGGGTTGCGCGGGTCGTCCTCGACCTTGCCTCGGAGGCGCTGGACGGCAACGTCGACGAGCCGCGAGTCGCCGAGGTACTCGTAGTTCCACACGCGCTCGAGCAGGAGCTCGCGCGTGAAGACCTGGCCGGGGCGCCGCGCGAGCTCGAGCAGCAGGCGAAACTCGGTCGCGGTCAGCTCGAGGTCCTGGCCCGCCTTGGTCGCGCGGAAGGCGCCGGGGTCGATCTCCAGGTCGCCGGCGACGATGTGCGCCTCGGCGGTCTCGCCCGCCGATGAGCGGCGGAGCGCCGCACGCACCCGGGCGACGAGCTCGGGCATCTCGAACGGCTTGGTCACGTAGTCGTCCGCGCCGAGCTCGAGCCCGACGACGACGTCCACCGTGTCGCTGCGCGCCGAGAGCATCACGATCGGGACCCGGCTCGTGCGCCGGATCTCGCGGCAGACCTCGTAGCCGTCCACCTCCGGGAGCATGAGGTCGAGCACGACGAGGTCGAACTGCTCCTGGCGAAAGCGGAGGAGCGCCTCGCGCCCGTCGGGCGCCGTCGTCACGCGGAAGCCGGCCCCGGTGAGCCCGAGCGCGGTCGTCTCGCGGATGGAGGGGTCGTCCTCGACGAGCAGGAGATGTGCGTCCATCAGGGATCTGAGTGTGGCAGTAGAGCCCGCCGGAGGGCGCCCGGCCTGCGGTAGCCTTGACTTCATGGCGGCAACGCGGGAAGAGATACTCAGCGCGCTCGAGCACGTGATCGACCCCGAGCTCGGGCGGTCGGTCGTCGAGCTGGACATGGTGCGCGACATCGCGATCGAGGGCGCACGCGTGGGCCTGACGATCGCGCTCACCGTGGCCGGCTGCCCGCTGAGGGCCAGCTTCCAGGAGCAGGTCGACCGCGCGCTGCTCCCGCTCGACGACGTCGATGAGGTCGCGCTGACCTTCGACGTCATGACGGCCGAGGAGAAGGCCGCGCTCACGACGCGCCTGCGCGGCGGCGTCTCCGAGCGCTCGCCGGGAATCTCGGTCGACGCGCGCACGCGCGTGCTCGCGGTGGCGAGCGGCAAGGGCGGTGTCGGCAAGTCCTCGCTGGCCGCGAACCTCGCGGCCGCGTACTCGACGCTGGGGCACAAGACGGGCGTCCTCGATGCCGACGTCTACGGCTCCACGATCCCGCACATGCTCGGCGTCCATCAGCGGCCCGTGGCGGTCGACGACGGCGAGCGGGCGATGATCGTCCCGCCCGTCCGCGGCGACCTCAAGGTGATGTCGATCGGCTTCTTCCTCGACGAGAACACGCCGGTGATGTGGCGCGGGCCGATGCTCCACCGTGCGCTCGAGCAGTTCCTCTCGGACGTGCACTGGGGCGAGCTGGACACGCTCGTCGTGGACATGCCTCCCGGGACGGGCGACGTGGCCATCTCGCTCGGACAGCTCCTGCCGCGCGCGGAGGCGGTCGTCGTGACGACGCCGCACCGCGCCTCGCAGCAGGTCGCGGTCAGGGCCGCGCAGATGGCGCGCAAGACGAACATGCGGCTCCTCGGCGTCGCTGAGAACATGTCCTATCTGACCCGCGAGGACGGCTCGCGCGAGGAGCTCTTCGGCTCCGGCGGCGGCGAGGCGCTCGCGGCCGAGGTCGAGGCGCCGCTCCTCGGCCGGATCCCGTTCGACCCGCGGCTCGGTGCGCTCGCCGACGAGGGCGAGCCGATCGTGCTCGCCGATCCGGAGGCGGAGGTCTCGCGGGCGATCGTCGCCCTTGCGGAGGCCGTCGCCGACACGAAGCGCGAGCAGGGGATCGGCATCGTGAAGCCTCTCCCGCTCGTCCACAGCTGACCTCTCGTAGACTCGGCTCGCCATGAGGCGCGAGGCGATGCTCAACCGGATCGAGCAGGCGGGCCTCACAGAACGCGTCTCCGTTCTGGGGGCCACGACCGCCGAGCTGCTCGTCAGCTGGCTCACGCCGCTTCTGCGCGAGCACGAGACCATCGAGCAGCTCAAGGAGGCCGGGGCACAGTGGATCTACGGCGACGACCCCGAGAAGACGCGCGAAGGGCTGAAGGGATACCGGGACCGCCTGGGCGAGCGCGTCTGTGCTCTGTGGCCATTCGAGCCCTTCGCGGCCGAGATCGCGCTGGACGACTTCGCCGACCACTTCGACGACCTCTGGTACCCGGCCTCGGACGACGTGTGGCTCCTCTCGCTCCGCCATCGCCGCTTCCTCACCCTCAACCACGAGGAGCTGCTCCTCTTCGGGGACCTCGGCGGGCCCGCTCGCTGGCCCGTCTTCCAGCCGCACGCGCACAAGTGACTGCGGATGTTGTCGGCCGCCTGCGGGCGCTCGGATTCGACGAGCGCGACGCGGGTGTCCTCGCCGACCACTTCCTCGACGCCGAGGCGCGCGGCAAGGCGGGCCACGGCCTCTCGCGCGTCGACTGGTTGGCCACGCTCCCCGATCTCGACACGTCCGCGCGGCCGGAGCGCGTGGTCGCTGACGAGGGCTACGAGCGCTGGGAGGGCCGCGGCGCGCTCGGGTACCTGACCCTCGCGGCCGTCGTCGAGGCGCAGCTGGCCGCTCCGCCCGAGCGCGCGAGGGTCGTCGTCGCACACGAGTGCTTCCCCACGGGCTCGCTCGGCTACTGGTCGCGGAAGCTCGCCGACGGCGGCCTCGCCGCGGCGTTGACGGCGACGTCGCCGCCCCGTCTGCCCCACCCCGACGGCGGCCCGCCGCTCACGGGGACGAACGCCTTCACGATCGCGATCCCGAGCTCCGACGGCGCCCCCGTCGTCGCCGACCTCTCGATGGGCAAGGTCACCTACGGCGAGGTGATCGCCGGCAAGGCCGGACCGGAGGATCTCGTCCCCTTCGGGGGCGACCAGGCGCACAAGGCGTTCGCGCTCGCCGTCGGGCTCCAGCTCCTCGTCGACGCCCTCGTGGGCGACGGCTACGGAGCGGTGCTGCTCGTCGCACGGCCGGAGGCCGATCCGGTGCCCGCGTTCCGCGAGCGAGCGGCCGGCGTCCGCCTGCCGGGCGACCTCCGCTAGCCGTACGTCATCTTGCGCAGGTCGAGGTCGCGGAGGTCTCGCCGATCGGCGGGAACGAGCACGCAGGCGACCTCGGGGCGGGCAAGCGCGCGGGTGACCCCGTCGGCGTCGGAGGCGCGCACGACCACCGGTGTCCCGTTCGCGTGGGCCTCTCGCAGCCGCTCCCCGTCGCCGACGTCGTCGAGCACGAGCGCCTCGTCGAGCGGGATCTCGTCCTCGCCCTCGACGGCGATCTCGGGCACCCGGCGGCCGGTCGCCCCGAACCAGCGCTCTCGCATCAGTGCCACTCCAGGTGATTCGGCCCCACGCCTGCGTCGCGAGCACCAAGCCAGCGCAGCGTGATCGCGGGGCAGGAGTAGGCCGAGATTGCCTGGAGGGGCGCCATCTAGACGGTGACGGTTTCGCCGGGCTCCGGGGTGAGGATCTCGCAGTCGGTCGTGAGCCGCTCGCGGAGCTCCTCCGGCGTTCCGGCCAGGAGCGGGAACGTCCCGTAGTGGCACGGGATGCAGCGGTTCACGCCGAGGAGCTCGAGCGCGACTGCCGCCTCGCGCGGATCCATCGTGAAGTGGCCGCCGATGGGCAGGATCGCGACGTCCGGCGCGTAGAGGCGCGCGATCAGCTGCATGTCGCCGAAGACGCACGTGTCGCCGGCGAAGTAGAGCTTCGTCCCGTTCTCGACCTCGACCACGAGGCCCGCCGCCTCGCCGAGAGCCTGGATGCCGCCGTCGTGGTAGATGCTGCTCGAGTGCCGCGCGTCGACGAGCGTGACCTTGACGCCGGCGGCCTCGAGCGTCCCGCCCTTGTTGCCCGCCTGCGCGTCGTCCTCGGGGAGGCCTCGGATCGCGAGCCAGTCGCGGACCTCGACGAGCGCGATCACCGGGCACTCGAACCGTTGTGCCAGCTCGAAGGTGTCGCCGAAATGGTCGCCGTGCCCGTGCGTGAGGGCGATCAGGTCGATGCGCTCCGGCGACTTCTCGCTCTCGGGGCATTTCGGGTTGCCGTTCAGCCAGGGGTCGATGTAGACGCGCTTGCCCCCGGGCGTATCGACCCGGAACGACGAGTGCCCGAGCCACGTAACCGCAGTGTCTGCCATGTTCTGAGCCTCCCTCGATAGCTTCGGCCAGCGTAACGGAGGAATACGGCGGCACGCGCCGAAGAGGTATGCCCATGCGGGAGATGCGCAGCGGCGCCGGGGCGATGGCCGTCGAGCTCGCCGGAGCTCTCCTCCTCGCCACCGCCGTCTCCGACGCGCTCGGCCACGCCGGGGTCTCGTTCTACCTGCTCGTCCTGGCCGTTCCGGTCACTGCGATCGCCGGCCTCGTCTGCTTCGGGGAGGTCGTGGATGCGGCGGGCGGCGGCAACGGCGACGCGCTCGGTCGCCTTCAGGCCGTCCTTGCCTGCGTCCTCGTCGTCACGATCGTCGGCGGCGCGGCGATCCGGGCCCCCGCCGTGTCCGAGGACGTGGTTCCCACGGCCGCCGCCGCGACGCTAGCGATCGCGTTCGGCGTGCTCATCCTCCAGGCCCTCGTCGCGCTCGTCCCGGTCCGCAGTCAGCGCGCGTAGCACGAACGCCTGCACCGGGCGGTCCTTGCCCTTCACCGGAAGCTCGCCCAGGTCGTCGACCGCGACGTCGTCGCCGAGCGCGCGGCGCGTCCGGCCGGAGATGACGACCTCGCCCGAGCGGGCCTGGCCCTCGAGCCGCGAAGCGGTGTTCACGACATCCCCGGTCGGCGAGAAGTAGCGCGCTCCCGGCGCCTTCACGAGGCCGATGTGCGCCTCTCCCGAGTTGATCCCGACGCGGAAGCGCGGCCAGTCGGGATGGCGTTCGGCGAGCGAGCCCGTCACCTCCTGCAGACGAAGCGCGGCCTGTGCCGCGCGCCGCTCGTGACCGGGGCTCCGGAACACGGCGAAGACCTGGTCGCCGACGGTCTGGACGAGCTCCCCGTTCTCCGCCTCGACCACGGGCGCGATCGTGACGAAGTAGTCGTTCATCATCGCCCGCACCACGTCGGGCGTCGTGCGCTCGGCGAAGGCGGTGTAGCCCTGGAGGTCGGCGAAGAGGATGCTCACGTCCTCGCGGTGGCCGAGCGTCCGCTCCTCGTAGAGGTCGGCGAAGATCTCAGCGGGGCCCTCCCGCTTCCACTCGGCCCAGACATTGCGTGCGACGAGGGCGAAGGCAAGCAGCATGAGCAGGTGCCATTCCCACCAGCTGACGTGCCAGTTCCGCGCGATGGCCACGGCGAGCATCGCCTCCGCCAGCAGGATCCAGCCGGCCACGACCGCGAGCGCGACGGGCGCGCGCTGGACGGTGCACAGGCGTCCGTATCGGTAGGCGGCGTAGCCGTAGAAGAGGACGCCGAGAACCCAGAGCGCGAGGAGCGGGTCGCGCGCCGACTCGGGTGTGATCGGCTCGTCGAGCGGCGGCAGCGTGCCGAGCGACACCACCGCCCAGACGACGAGGGCGGCGCCGACCGAGGCGAAGAGGAGCGCGCGGCGCCGGACGATCGCGACGCCGGCCGCCGGGCTGAGCGGGAGGGCGGCCGCTGCCGCAAAGAGCGAGCCCACGAAGAGGCCGATCGCGGAGGCGATCTGGAAGCCGGCGTTCTTGCCCTCGAGCAGCTGGCCGGGCGTTGCGAGCGCGTGCAGGGCGAGGAAGCCCGAGCTGGAGAGGAACGCGAGCGCGACGAGGAGGACGCGGGCGTCTCCGCGCCGGCCGGCGGCTTCGGCCATGAGGAGGCCGATCAGGAAGCTGATCACCGCGGCGATGAGGACGAGCCAGAAATGCGCAGGCTGATGCTCCCAGGTGAGGTCGAGGCGCGGCACGCCGAGCAGGAGGAAGAGCCCGGCCAGCGGGACGGCGAGCACCGCAAGGGAGGGCAGCAGGCGTCTCACAGGGCCGCGCGGAGCTCCGCCTCGTGCTCGGGCCCGCGGAAGTCGTTCAAGTGGTCGGGCGGAAGCAGCAGCTCGCGGACGTCGCCGCCCTCGGAGAGGTAGACCGCCGGATAGACGTCACCGGAGGCGTTCATCTCCACGGTGACCGCGGCGGCGAACTCCCCCGGGTCGTCGAGCCAGGCCGCCAGCGGCAGGATCTCCGTGTCGCCGTTGCGGTAGACCGCGCGGGCGAGATAGGACTTCTGCGCCCAGAGCTCGGGCGCGATCGTCGCCTCCTCGAGGAGGAAGGGCGCGAGCTCGGGCGTTCCGACGGTCGCGCAGGCCGGCTTTGGGCCGAGGTGCGTGGCCACGAGGTGGCGGGCCATCACACGGGCGTTGTACCGGAAGCCATGCACGGCCGCCGACGCGGCGCCGACACCGTGCTTGCGCAGACCCGGCGCTCCCTGGGTCGCGTTGCCCGCGAAGTAGATTCCCGACCCGGGTGAGCTCTCCCAGAAGGGCGTCATCGCGGGGATGCGCCCCTGCGCGACCGTGTGCACGCCGAGCTCAGGCAGGTCGAGCAGCGGTGTCGAGAACCCCGTGGCCGCGATCACGTCGTCGACGTCGAGCACGATCTCGCCGGGGCGCGTCGTGCCCTGGCCGTGGACGCGCCAGCCTTCGGCGGTGCGCTCGAGGCGCTCGACGGCCAGGTCGAGGGCGAACGTGCCGCCGCCGAGCGCGTGGTCCTCGAACGGCTGCAGGTAGCGGACGCGCACGGTCGCCTGCGCGAGCACGCTCGTCTGCACCGGCCTGGGCGACCCGAGCACGATCTGCCGGGCCCAGGGCAGGAGCCCGTCCGCGATCTCGAAGCCCGAGTTCCGCTTGCCGATCACGAAGACTCGGCGGCCCCGGTACTCCTCGGGCGCCCGGGTGTCGACGTAGTGCGGCACGTCCTCGATGCCGGGGATGGGCGAGAACCAGGGCGTCGTCACGCCGACTGCGAACACCGCGGCCCGGCACGCGTACTCGCCGTCCGAGGTCGTGAGGACGAGGCGTCCGTCGTCGGCGCGGCGGGTCGACTCCCACGCGCAGCCGTACCGCACGGACACGGGCACCTGCTCGGCGAACGCCGCGATTCCGGCCTCCATCTCGGCCCGGGACGGGACCATGTACGCGCGGTCCATGAGCGGCGGAACGAGCGCCTGGTGGCGCGGCTCCTCGGCGACGAGGCTGTTGTGGTCGTACCACTCGTACTCGCGCGAGCCCGGCTCGGCAAGGGCGTCGGGCTTCGACCACGAGAGGAGGCGCTGGAAGATCGGGAACGAGCGGAACATCCCGCCCGGAGCGTCATCGCGCGAGATCGTCGCGTGCTCGATTCCCAGCCGCGAGAGGCAGTAGCTCGCCTGGAGGCCGCCGGGGCCGCTTCCGACCACGACGACGGGATAGTCCCCCGGAGGAAACGGCCGGTCGTTCGCTGTCACTGCCACTAGCCGAGGACGTCTCGGAGCCGCCGCGTCACGGTCTGGAGCATCCGGTAGGTGACGCGTGGGTACTGCAGGAGGAAGGTCTCCAGCTGCGGGCCCGGGATCTCCAGCGCGTGTAGCTGCGTGCGGGCGATCACGTCGGCCGTCGGCTTGCAGTCGAGGAGCGTCGAGACCTCCCCGAAGAAGTCGCCGCGGCGCAGCTTGCGCGGCTCGTCGTCTCCGGCGATCTCGACCGCGGCCTCGCCGTCGAGGATGACGTAGAAGCCGCTCCCCGAGAGGCCGCGGCGCAGGACCCGCTCCCCCTCGACGAAGCGCCGCTCAAGGTCGGGATCGGCGATCGCCTCGAGGTCCGCGTCGCGCAGGTCGGAGAAGAGCGAGAGGCCGGAGAGGCTGCGAACCAGTTCGTCGCGTTCAGTCATGCCTTCGAGGCTACAACTCCAGGTCCCGTGCGGCGAAGAAGATCGCCTCCGAGAAGGTCGGGAAGGGCTGGATCGTGTCCCGCAGGATCTCGACCGGCACCTCCGCGCGGATGGCGAGCGTGAGCTGGCCGATCCACTCGCCGGACTCCGGGCCGACAGCGGCCGCGCCGACGAGCACGCCCTTCTTCGGATCCGCGAACAGCTTGACGAGGCCGGGCTGCTTCGGCCGCTGGTACGTGCCCGTGCGGGAGACGGACTCGAGCGGCCACGAGGAGCTGACGGTGCCCTCGCCGCTCGTGTCCCCGGCCGTCGCGACCTGGGGGTCGGTGAACACGGCTGCCGGGGTGGCGCGGTAATCGGCGCGCTGGTCGCCGCCCGCGACGTTCGTCGCCGCGATGCGGCCCTGGTACTTGCCCACGTGTGTGAAGAGCGCGACGCCGGTGACGTCGCCCGCGGCCCACACGTTCTCGCCGGCGACGAGCCGGTCGTCGACCGTGATCCCCTGCCGCTCGAAGGTGAGGTCGAGGTTCTCGAGCCCGAAGCCGTCGACGTTCGGCCTGCGGCCCGTGGCGACGAGGAGCCGCTCGGCTTCGAGCGAGTCGCCGCCTTCGAGCTCGAGGCGGAACGGCGCGCTCCCTCCGCCCTCGACGCTCGCCGCCGTGGCGTCGAAACGGAGGTCGACGCCGTCCTCCTCCAGCCGCTCGGCGAGGATCGTCGTGACCTCCGCGTCGATCTGCGGGAGCAAGCGAGGCCCGCCCTGGACGAGCGTCACCTTGCTCCCCAGGCGGGCGTAGAGCTGTGCCAGCTCGCAGCCGACGGCGCCGCCGCCCACGACGACGAGGCTCGCCGGAACCGCGCTCGCGCTCGTCGCGTCGCGGCTCGTCCAGTGGGGCGCGGACTCCAGGCCCTCGATCGGAGGGAGGATCGGCACCGAGCCCGTGGCGACGAGGAGCGCGTCGTACGGGAGCTCCTTCTCGCCGACGGTGACGAGGCCCGGCTCCTTGACGACTCCTTGCCCGCGCACGAGCCTGCCGCCCTGCTTCTCGACCCAGTCGGCCTGGCTCGCGTCGTCCTTCTCTGCCATGAAGTCGCGCCAGGCGAAGACGGCCTCGACGTCGACCTCGGCGATCGCCTCGCTGAGGCCCGGCGTGCTACGGGCCCGGTGTGCCACCTCGAGCGGCCGGAGCAGCGTCTTCGAGGGGATGCAGGCCCAGTAGGAGCACTCGCCGCCGACGAGCTCGCGCTCGACGACCGTGATCTCGGCCTCGGGCTCGAGCTTGGCCAGCGCCGCCAGGAAGGCTTCGCCCGTGACGCCCGCGCCGAGGACGACGACCCGGCGGGGCACTACCGGACCGGGAAGGAGAGGGAGGCGACCGCGTCCCGCGCGACGTCCAGCAGCGGATCGGCGAAGACGAAGCTGCCCACGGCGACGAGAACCGAGGCGGCCACCGCGGCGGCGAGAAGCCGGTCGGGAGGCGGCGAGCCGCCCACGGCGGCGACAGCCAGCTCGCGCGGCTGCATGTACATCGCGCGGATCACGCCCACGTAGTAGTAGACCGAGACCGCGGTGAAGACGACGCCGACGATCGCGAGCCAGGCCCAGCCGCGGTCGATGACGGCGGAGAAGGCGTAGAACTTGCCGAGGAAGATGCCTGCCGGCGGCAGCCCGATGAACCCGAACATGAAGAGCGCCATCGAGCCGCCGAGATACGGCCGTTCCCAGCCGAAGCCGGCCATGCCGCCGAGCGTCACGGGCGCGTTGAGCTCGCGCTCGCGAACGGCCACGACGGCGAACGCGCCGATGCTCATCGCCGAATAGGGGATGAGGTAGTAGAGGAGCGCGCGGCCGCCGAGGGCGTTCCCCGCGGCCACGGGCATGAGCAGGAAGCCCGCATGCGAGATGCTCGAGTACGCGAGCATCCGCTTCACGTCGGTCTGGACGATCGCGGCGAGGTTCCCCCAGGCGAGCGAGATGCAGACGATGACCGCGAGCGCGACCGTCCAGAGCTCCTCCTCGCCCGGGAAGGCGGTGACGAGCACCCGCATGGTCACGACGACGGCCGCCACCTTCGTGGCGGCCGACATGAAGGCGGTCACGGGTGTCGGCGCGCCCTGGTAGACGTCAGGCGTCCACATGTGAAACGGCGCCGCGGAGGCCTTGAAGGCGAGGCCGACGATCACCATCGCCAGGCCGGCCACGAGGAAGAGATGCTCGCCGTCCCCTGCTCCGGCGGCGATCTGCTCGAAGCCGAGCTCGCCGGTCGCGCCGTACACGAAAGCGCTCCCGAAGAGGAGGATCGCCGAGCCGAAGCTGCCGACGATCAGGTACTTGAGGCCGGCCTCGAGGCCCGGGAGCCGTTCGACGGCGATGGCCGTGAGGACGTAGAGGCAGACCGAGAACCACTCCAGCCCCAGGAAGAGCGTCATCAGGTTGTTCGCGGCGACGAAGAACGCCATGCCGCTCGCCGCGGTCAGGAGCAGCGCGTAGTACTCGCCCGCGCGCTCGTCCCTCGCCGGCTCGCGGAAGGAGACGCCGACGGTCAGGAGGCCGGCGCCCATGATCAGGACCTGAGCGAACTCGGCCAAGCGGTCGCGGCGAATCGCGTCCGAGACGATGCTCCGGCCGGTCTCGTCCGCGACGAAGAGCGCGATCGCGGCCGCGCCGGCAGCGACGAAGCAGAGCGCCGTGACGGCGGAGCCGAAGGCCCGGCGCGCCCCGAGGGGCAGGAACAGGCTCACGAGCAGCACGACGGTGGCGCCGCCGAGCGTGATCAGGATCGGCGAGAGCGCCGCCCAGTCGATCGTGGGGGCGGTGAACTCCACTAGAAGAGCACCCCCGAGAGCCGCTCGGTGATGGCCGCCGGCCAGAAGGACAGCGCCAGCAGGACGACGAGGAGCGGGGCGATGACGCCGATCTCCGCCGGGCGGAGGTCGAGCGCCTCGGCGGGCACTGCCGGGCCGGGGTTCTCGTGCAGGACCGCCGAGATCAGGCGCAGCATGTACATGGCCGCGAGCACGATCGCGACGGCTCCGACGACCGCCCAGCCCCAGCCGACGGCGAAGACGCCGTTGAGCACGAGGAACTCGGCCGCGAAGGCCGCCGAGCCGGGCACCGCCAGGGCGATCACGCCTGTGGCGATCAAGATCGTGGCCAGGATGGGCCGCCCGCGCGCCATGCCGCCCAGGCGGGCGAGCTCGCCGGTCGTCGTGCGGCGCTCGATCGCGCCGGCCAGGAGGAAGAGCGCGGCCGAGATGAGGCCGTGGTTGACCATCTGGAGCAGCGCTCCCGTGTAGCCGGAGGAGTTGGCCGCGAAGATCCCGATCAGGATCAGGTTCATCTGCGCCAGGCTCGAGTACGCGATCACGCCGCGCACGTCGGGCGCGCGGAAGGCGAGGAGCGAGCCGTAGACGAGCCCGATCGACGAGAGCACGAGCGCCGGTGTCCGCCAGTCCGAGGCCGGCCCCGGGTAGAAGGGGATGGCGATGGCGAGGAAGCCGTAGGCGCCCGCCTTGGAGATGATCCCGGAGAGGACGGCGGAGACCTCGGGCGGCGACTCGCGGTACGCGTCCGGGAGCCAACCGTGGAAGGGCCAGAGCGGCGCCTTGACGGCGAAGGCGATCGCGAACCCGAGGAAGATCCACGTGCTCGTGCCCTGACCGACGAGCTGGGTCATGTCGAAGGTGCCGGCGCCCAGGCCCGCCGCGATGATCGCCACGAGCATGAGGAGCGAGCCCGCGATCGTGTACGCGACGAACTTGTACGTCGCGCCGAGCCTGCCCGGCCCGCCCCAGACCCCGATCAGGACGTAGAGCGGGATGAGCATGGCCTCCCAGAAGACGTAGAAGAGGACGAGGTCCTGGGCCGTGAAGACGCCGATGGTCGCGCCCTCCAGGAAGAGGAGGAGGCTGAGGTAGACGCCCGGCCGTTCCCGCCCGACCCAGAAGCCGTAGCCGACCGCCGCCGCGGTCACGACGACCGTCAGCCCGACGAGCCACAGCGAGTAGTCGTAGAGCCCGACGCGGTAGGAGACGTCGAGGTCGGCGAACCAGGTCCTGTCCGCCTCGCCCTGCAGGCCCTGGAAGGCGAAGTCGAAGTTGAGCACGACCCCGATCCACAGCGCGAGCTCGCCCAGCGCGATCAGGAGTGCGAAGCCCGCGGCGGCCTTCGCGGATGCCCAGGGGAAGATCCAGAGGGCGACCGCGGCCGCAATCGGGAGGACGATGAGGAGGGTGGTCTCCATCAGCTCGCCACCAGGAAGACGACGGCCAGGACGGCCAGGCCCATGGCGAGGGCGAGGACGTAGGCGCGCACACGGCCGGTCTGGGCCGCGGCGACACGGTCGGACACGTCCTTCACGCCGATGCCGAGGCCGCCGAGAGAGCGCAGGACGATCGGCTCTTCGACCCAGCGTCCGAGCCAGGTCGCCAGACGCGAGGCCGGCTCGTAGAACGCGGCGTCGTAGGCCTCGTCGAAGTAGAGCTTGTGCTCGAGCGTCCGCGCCGCCCACGGGTAGCGGCGGCGGATCTCGGCCGGCCTCTCGCTCGGGCGCCGGTAGAGGGCCCAGGCCACGGCGACCCCGGCGAGCGCCGCCCCGAGGGCGACGAGCGCCGAGAAGACGGCCGTGGCGCCGCCGGCCTCCGGGATCGAGTGCACGACGGGCTCGATCCAGGTGTCGACCGCGTGCCAGACGCCGGGGATCTGGAGGAAGCCGCTGACCGCGGAGAGCACGGTGAGGATCGCGACGGGCCACATCATCGCGAGCGGGCCCTCGAAGCGCTCCTTGTGCAGGTGCTCGCGCGCGAAGGCCGAGACCTCGCCGAAGAAGACGATGAAGACGAGCCTGAACGTGTAGAGCGCGGTCAGGAAGGCGCCGATCACGCCGACGCCCCAGAGGACCCAGCCCAGGGTGCCGGCGTTCGCGGCGCTCGCGAGGATCGCGTCCTTGGAGAAGAAGCCAGCGAACGGCGGAATCGCGGCGAGCGCGAGCGCGCCGACGAGGAAGGCGCGGTACGTCCACGGCAGCTCGCGCCCGAGGCCGCCCATGCGGCGGATGTCCTGCTCGCCGGTGAGCGCGTGGATGACGACGCCGGCCGCCATGAAGAGGAGCGCCTTGAAGAAGGCGTGCGTCATCAGGTGGAAGAGCCCCGCCCCGTACGCGCCCAGCCCGACGGCGACGAACATGTAGCCGATCTGGCTCATGGTCGAGTACGCGATCACGCGCTTGATGTCGGTCTGCACGAGGGCGACGAGCCCGGCGACGAAGAGCGTGACGCCGCCGAGCACTCCGGCGAGGTCGCGCACGTCGATCGCGAGCTCGAAGAGCGGGCTCGTGCGCGCGATCAGGTAGACGCCGGCGGTCACCATCGTCGCCGCATGGATGAGGGCGCTGACCGGCGTCGGGCCCTCCATCGCGTCTGGAAGCCAGGTGTGGAGCGGGATCTGCGCCGACTTGGCGACGGCGCCGCCGAGGAGCCCGAGGGCGACGAGTATCGCGAGCGTCGAGTTCTCGCCCAGGGCCTCGGGCGCGGCGGTGAAAACGGTCTCGAAGTCGAGCGAGCCGATCTGCTGGACCAGGATGAAGAGGGCGAGCACGAAGGTCGCGTCGCCGACCGCGTTCATCACGAATGCCTTCTTGCCCGCGGCGACGGCCTCGCGCCTGCGGTGCCAGAAGTTGATCAGCAGGTACGACGAGAGGCCGACCATGCCCCAGCCGGCCAGGAGCAGGAGGAGGTTCCCGGCCTGGACGAGCAGGAGCATGGAGAAGATGAAGAGCGCCTTGTAGGCGTGGTAGCGGCGCTCCTCCTCGTCGCCGCGCATGTAGCCGACGGCATAGGCGAGGATGAGGAAGCCCACGCCGGAGACGACCAGCATCATGAACACCGAGAGCGGGTCGATCACGATCTCGGCGCCGATGCGGAGGTCTCCCGCCGTCAGCCAGGTCCAGGCCGTCGAGACCTCCGAGCGCTCCTCCGGCTCGCGCCCGAGCAGGTCGAAGAAGATCGCGAGCGAGCAGAGGAACGAGAGGCCCGTCGCGGCGGTGGCGATCACTCCCGCGCCGAAGCTCGTGATCCGGTCGCCGACGAGCGCGATCACGACGACGGCGACCGCGGGCGCGAAGAGCGTCGTCCAGCCGAGAACGTCCATCAGGAGGCTCTCGCCGTCACCGGCGCTTCGGCGGCGATCCGCGTCAGCAGCCGGTTCGCGATCGGCGGGATGCGCCCGTCGGTGTCGACGGCCGGGTCGTACGACGTGAGAGCCGCGGCACGCACGGACAGCCGGCCGGTGACCGCGGAGACGACCTGCTCGACCGCGTCGGCGGTGAGCCCGCCCGGCGCCGCGAAGTGGTTCGCCCGGCCCTCCGACGGGTCGAGGACGTCGAGGTCGATGTGCAGGTACACGTCCTCGATGCGGCTGCGCAGCGTCTCGAGCGCCGGTTCGACGTCACCGCCCGGCTCAACGACCTGGAGCGGCGAGCCGTCCAGCCGCTCCTGTTCGCGGTCGTCGACGTCCCTGATCCCGACGAGGACGGCGTTCTCCTCGGGCACGATCCGGTAGCCGGGCACGGTCTCGCGCACGGTGTTCCAGCTCGACCCGGTGAGCACCGCGAGGCCCATCCCGTCGGCGAACCCGCTCAACGAGCTCTCGGGCGTGTTGAAGTCGGCGTGCGCGTCCAGCCAGACGATGCCCACCTCGCGCCCCAGCCCGGCGACGATCCCGATCGAGCTCAGGCAGTTCCCGGACAGCACGATGGGGAACGCGCCGTCCTCGACCGCGCGTGCCACGGCCTCGCTCACGCGGCGGACGATCTCGAACGAGGCGCCGATCTCGTTCGTCGACTCGACCTGCGGCGCGACCCTGACGACGTCCACCTCGTGGCCGGCGGTCTCCAGGGCCTCGACCGCGCCCTCGCCCAGCAACCGGTCGGGGCCGGCGCCGACGCCGGCTTCCTCGTGCCCGAGGTCGTACGGCGCCGTCACGAGGGAGATCCGCATGCGCTAGCCCTTGAGCGAGGTGAGGGCGTCGACGTCGAGCTCGACGCGCTTGCGGGAGACCGCGACGATCAGGCCCAGGCCGAGCACGGCCTCCGCGGCGGCGACGACCATGACGGTCAGGGCGAAGATCTGCCCGTCCCCGTCGCCCTGCTGCCGCGCGAACGCGATCAGCGCCAGGTTCCCGGCGTTGAGCATGATCTCGAGCGCGAGCAGGATGATCAGCGGGCTGCGGCGGATGAGGACGCCGAACGCGCCGGTCGCGAAGAGGACGACCGAGAGGATGAGGTACGAGGCGATGCCCGGCCCAAGCACCTAGTCCTCCTGCTCCTTGGGCATCGAGCCGCCGAGGATGACGCCGCCGACCGCGGCCACGAGCAACACGATGGAGGTGACCTCGAAGGCGAGCAGGTGGTCGGAGAGGAAGAGCATGCCGATCTCCGCGGGCGAGCCGAACGACTCCCCGACGTCGGCGGTCGTGCTCAGCGCGTCGTCGGCCTTGAGCGCGATCACGACGACGACCTCGAGCGCGATGGCCGCGGCGGCGGCCACGGCGGCGACGGACTGGAGCGTGGGCCCGCCCGCCCAGGGTGCGTCGGCGCGGCCGCCGAGGTAGGCGATGACGAACAGGAACATGACCACCACGGCGCCCGCGTAGACGAGCACCTGCGCGGCGGCCACGAACTCGGCGTCCAGGAGCAGGTAGAGGACGGCGAGAGAGGCGAGGTTCCCGATCAGCGCGAGCGCGCTGTAGAAGGGGTTCGCGAAGAGCACGACCGCGATGCCGCTCGCGAGGAGCGCGAGCGCCGCCACGATCCAGACGATCCACACGAGGATGTTCGCGGCGGACGCCGCCAGGACCAGGTCCATCAGGACTCGGCCTTCCAGACCGGGACGGGCGTGTCGTAGAGGTCGCGGTCGGCGACCGGCATGCGCTTCACCGGCTCCGCGAGCAGCATGTCCTTCGTGTAGATGAGGTCGTCGCGCGAGTACTCCGAGAGCTCGTACTCGGCCTCGAGCGTGATCGCGTCGAAGGGGCAGGCGAGCTCGCAGTAGCCACAGAAGATGCAGCGGGAGAGGTTGATCTCGTAGATCCGTGCGTAGCGCTCGCCGGCGGAGACCCGGTTGTCGGGAGTGTTCTCGTCGGCGACCACGCGGATGCAGTCGGCCGGGCAGGCCGCGGCGCAGAGCGAGCAGCCGACGCACTTCTCGAGGCCGTTCTCGTGCTTCCAGAGCCGGTGGCGCCCGCGGAAGCGCGGGTAGACCGGGCGCTTGTAGTCCGGGTACTGCTGCGTGATGGGCTTCTTGAACATCTGCCGGAACGTGACGGCGAAGCCCTTGAAGCTGTCGAACGGCTGCGGGCTCATCCCGTGTACACCACGATGACGGCGGTCACGACCGCGTTGAGCGTGGCGACCGGGAGGAGCACCTTCCAGCCGACCTGCATGAGCTGGTCGTAGCGCAGGCGCGGAAGGGTCGCGCGGAGCCACATGAACACGAACACGACGAGCGCGAGCTTGACGACGAACCAGAGCGGGCCGGGCAGGACGGGGCCACTCCAGCCTCCGAAGAAGAGCGTGACCGCGAGGCCCGAGAGCGTGATCATGTTGACGTACTCGGCCATGGCGAAGAGGCCGTAGCGCATGCCGCTGTACTCCGTCTGGTAGCCGGCCACGAGCTCGGTCTCGGCCTCGGGGAGGTCGAAAGGCGCGCGGTTGGTCTCGGCCACGCCGGCGACGAAGAAGACGAGCAGCCCGACGACCTGCGGCGCTGCGTACCAGAGCGTGTCCTGCTGCTTCTCGACGATCGAGACGAGCGAGAGGCTCTCGGCCATGATCACGACGCCGAGGACGGAGAGCGCGAGCGAGACCTCGTAGGAGACGAGCTGCGCGGCCGTCCGCATCGAGCCGAGGAGCGAGAACTTCGAGTCGCTGGCCCAGCCGCCGACGAGGAACGCGTAGATGCCGACGGCGCCGAGCGAGAAGAGGAGCAGCAGGCCGATCGACACGTCGACGACGGAGCCGGTGATGTCGTAGCCGCCGATCTCCCAGACGTCGCCGAAGGGGATGACGCTGAAGGATGCGAGCGCGGTGAACGCGGCCACGACCGGAGCGGCGAAGTACAGGAGCCCGATCGCCCCGGTCGGCGCGAAGCTCTCCTTGCGGATCAGCTTGACGAGGTCGGCGATCGGCTGGAGCAGCCCGTACGGCCCCGCGCGGTTCGGCCCGTAGCGCAGCTGCATGCGGCCGAGGACCTTGCGCTCGAGCCACGTCGCGTAGGCGAAGCAGCCGAGCACGAGGTTGACGATCACGATCGCCTTGATGGCGTCGATCCACCAGGGCTGGTTCAGGCTCTCAGGCACCGATCTTCTCCACCTGCACCCGGTCCTCGAAGCCCGCCGCGTGCTCGTCGGCGACGCGCGCGACGCCGACGCGCAGCTTGCGGTTGAGCCGAGCGCGAAGGTCGCGCGACGTCCCGTTCGAGAGCACGCGCACCGTCTCGCCGGGGGCGATCCCGCGGGACTCAGCGTCGTCGAACGCGAGCTCGATCTCGGGCGCCGGGCGCTGGAACTGAAGCTGCGGGATTCGCTCGACCCCGGCGCCGCTGAAGAGCGAGCGGACGCGCACCAGGTCGAGCCCGGGGCCGGCGGCCTTCCCGGTCGGCGCCTGCGGGTCGGGGCTCGACCAGGCGAACTCGTCGCCCGGCGGCAGGTCGGCCAGCTCCTCGGCCGTCGGCGCGGCCCAGGCAGCGATGTCGAGCCCGAACCGCTCGCCCAGGCGGGAGAGGAACTCGAGCTCGTCCAGCCCGGCCGGGATGACGGCCCGGCGGAGGCGCTGCTTCCTCCCCTCGAGGTTGACCATCGTCCCGTCGCGCTCGAGGTAGCTCGTACCGGGCACGACGACGTGCGACCAGGCGGTGAGGTCGCTTTGGAACATGGCCGTCGTGAGGACGAAGCGGGCGCGTCCGGCCAGCTCGGCCACGCGCGGGTCGTAGGCGGCCTCGTCGCCCGAGACGATGAGCGCGCCGATCTCGCCCTCCTCGGGCGGCTCGGAGCGGCCCTCGCCGGCCTCGTACCAGGCGGCGGGCACGCCGCGGCCGTTCGGCGTCCGCGGCAGGACGTAGACGGAGACGTCGGCCTTGCCGTTCTCGTGCAGGTCGTTGGCGAGGGCGCCGACGTGGCGCCCGCCGCTCGGGTCGTCGTCCGACCAGATGAGCGCGATCCGCTTCGCTGAGCGGAGGCGTTTGCCCGTCGCCTTCAGCTCGGTCGGGACGTCGCCCTCGCGCAGGGACGCGGCGACCTGGGCGGCCGAGCCGGGCGCGGCCTGAACGTCCCCGGCGGGGTTGACCTGGATCACCTCGGCGCCGGCCCGGCGCGCGGAGCGCAGCCAGAGATCGACGATCGGGGAGCGTTCGAGGACCGGCTGGTCGCCGAGGACGAGGCAGACCTCCGCGTCCCTGATCGCCGAGAGCGGCGAGCGGAAGGCCTCCAGCCCGGGATCCCACTCCTCGGGGAGGAGCGCCATCTCGGAGCCGCAGGCCTCGCGGACGATCCGCGTGAGCGCCTTGGCCTGCTCAACGGTCTCGCCGCCGGAGAAGGCGACGACGACCGACGAGCCCGCCTCCCGCAGGCCGGCCTCGGCGGCGTCGAGCGCGGCGTCGTAGGAGGACTCCTCGAAGCCCCTGCGCCGCACACGCACGAGCGGCGCGGTGATGCGGTCGGGCGCGCGCAGGTGGTCGTACGTGAAGCGTCCCTTGTCGCAGGTCCAGCCCTCGTGGACCTCGGGGTGGTTGCGGGAGAGGATCCGCGCGACCTTCCCCTCGCGCGTCGTCGCCCAGACGTTGCATCCGGACGGGCACATGCCGCAGACCGTCGGGACGTTCTGGATCTCCCACGGGCGCGCGCGGAAGCGGTACGTCGTCGACGTGAGCGCGCCCACCGGGCAGAGCTCGAGCACGTTGCCCGAGAACGGCGCGCGGTAGGGCTCGTCCTCGAAGGTCGCGATGATCGACTGCGCGCCGCGGTTCACGGCCACGAGCTGGCCGTCCTCGGCGACGTTCTCCGAGAACCGCGTGCAGCGGTAGCAGAGGATGCAGCGCTCGCGGTCGAGCGCGATCAACGGCGAGATCGGGATCGGCTTGTCGAACGTCCGCTTGGGGAACTGCATGCGGGTCTTGCCGGGCCCGTAGCGGAACGTGAGGTCCTGGAGCGGGCACTCGCCGCCCTTGTCGCAGTCGGGGCAGTCGAGCGGATGGTTGAGGAGGATGAACTCGAGCACCGCGTCCTGGCCCTCCGCGGCCTGCTTGCTCGTCTGCGCCGTCTTGAGGACCATCCCGTCCTGCGCGGTGAGCGTGCATGCGGCCTGGAGCTTCGGCATCCCCTCCACCTCGCAGAGGCACATGCGGCAGGCGCCGACCGGCGCGCCGAGGCGGGGCTCGTAGCAGAAGACGGGGATCTCGATTCCGGCCGACGCGGCGGTCTCGACCATGCCCTGGCCCTTGGGGGCCTGGATCTCGCGGTCGTCGATGGTGACGGTGACGAGCTCGACGCTCATGCGTGGGTGGGAACCTCGATCTGGCCGCGCAGGTGCGCGTGGTGCTGGTCGACGGGCGCGAGCACGCCCTCGAGCGACGACTCGCCGCCGAACGGGCAGGCGCCCTCGTCGATGTGGCGCTGGTACTCCTCGCGGAACTTGGCGACGTAGCTGGCGACGGGCATCGCGGCTGCGTCGCCGAGCGGGCAGAGGCAGTTGCCGAGGATCCGGTCGCAGACGTCGAGGAGCACGTCGAGCTCGCCCTGGGTCGCCTCCCCGTCCTCGATCTTGCGCAGGAGCTGCACCATCCAGCGCGTCCCCTCGCGGCACGGCGTGCACTTCCCGCAGGACTCATGCATGTAGAACTGCGCGACCCGGAGGCCGAGCTGCACCATGCAGCAGCGGTCGTCGATCACGATCACGGCGCCGGAGCCGAGCATCGACCCGGCCTGGGCCATGGAGTCGAAGTCGAGCGGCGTGTCGACCTCCGTGGCGTTCAGGACCGGCACGGACGAGCCGCCCGGGATGATCGCCTTCAGCTCGCGGCCGTCCGGGATCCCGCCGCCGAGGTCGTAGATCAGCTCGCGCAACGTCGTCCCGAGCTCGAGCTCGTAGTTGCCCCCGCGCGCGACGTTTCCGGAGAGCGAGAAGACGCGCGTGCCGGCCGAGTTCTCGACGCCGAGCGCGGCGTACTTCGCGCCGCCCATCTCGAGGATCTTGGGCACGGTGGCGAGCGTCTCGACGTTGTTGATCAGCGTCGGCGAGGCGTAGAGGCCGGAGATCGCCGGGAACGGCGGCTTCGTCCGCGGCTGGCCGCGCTTGCCCTCGAGCGACTCGAGCAGGCCGGTCTCCTCGCCGCAGATGTAGGCGCCGGCGCCGCGGTGCACGACGATGGTCAGGTCGAAGCCCGAGCCGAGGACGTCCTTGCCGACGTAGCCTGCCTCCCGCGCCTCCTCGAGCGCCGCCTTGAGGACCTCGAACTCGGTCAGGTACTCCCCGCGCACGTAGATGAAGGCGGTTCCCGAGCCGATCGTGTACGCCGCGGTGATCACGCCCTCGATGAAGAGGTGCGGGACGCGCAGCATGATCTCGCGATCCTTGAACGTCCCCGGCTCCGACTCGTCCGCGTTGACGACGAGGTAGATCGGCTTCGGGGTGTCCTCCGGCTTGGGCAGGAAGCTCGCCTTGCGGCCCATCGGGAACCCCGCGCCGCCGCGTCCGCGCACGTTCGCGGCGAGCAGCTCGTCGAGAACGGCCTGGCGCTCCATGCCGAGCGCCTTGCGCAGCGACTTGTAGCCGCCGGCGGCTTCGTACTCCTCGCGCTTCGTGAGGTCGCGCTCGTCCGCGCCCTGGAGGAGGAGCTCCCTAATCGGCATGGCGCAGCTCCCTCACGATCGCGGGCACGTCCTCCGGGCGGACCGGCTCGCGGTAGCGGTGGTCGACCGAGACGACGGTGCCCCAGCCGCACCCGCCGTAGCACTCGACGGTGCGCAGGGTGACCTCGCCGTCGACAGTCGTGCCGCCCGCCTCGACCCCAAGCTCGCGCTCGAACGCCTCGACCACCTGCTGCGCCCCGACGAGCGCGCACGAGACGTTGGTGCAGACCTCGACCATGTGCTTGCCGACGGGCTCCAGGTGGAACATGTCGTAGAAGCTCGCGACCGCATGGCAGTACGCCGGCGTCAGCTCGAGCGCCTCGGCCACCTCGCGGAAGGCCTCCGGGGGGAGCCAGCCGCCGTGCTCGGCCTGCGCCAGGCGCAGCGCCGGGAGCACGGCCGAACGGCTCTCCGGGTACTCGGAGGCCACGGTGCGAATCTGGTCGTACAGGGCGCTCAAGGCTTTCCTCCCGAGCGAAGCGATGGGACTAGATCACTCCGAGGAAAATGCGCAAGCATCTTCATCGGTCGACCTCCCCCATGACGGTGTCGAGGGAGCCCACGATCGCGATCAGGTCGGCGATGAGCGCGTCGCTCATGCACGTCGCCGTCGCCTCCAGGGCGACGAACGACGGGGCGCGGAACTTGACGCGCCACGGCTTCGAGCCGCCGTCGGAGACGACGTAGCAGCCCAGCTCGCCGCGCGGCGACTCGACGGTCACGTAGACCTCGCCTTCGGGCACGCGGTAGCCCTCGGTCACGAGCTTGAAGTGGTGGATCAGGCTCTCCATCGACGTGTGCAGCTCGTGGCGCGGCGGCAGCACGATCTTGCGGTCGTCGACGATCCATGCTCCCTCGGGCATCCCGTCGAGCGCCTGCTGGACGATGCGCGTCGACTCGCGCATCTCGTCCATGTGCACCTTGTACCGGTCGAAGACGTCGCCGTTCGGGTAGACCGGGACGTCGAACTCGACCTGGTCGTAGGCGAGGTACGGCTGCTGCTTGCGGAGGTCCCAGTCGACGCCCGAGGCGCGCAGCACCGGGCCGGACTGCCCGAGCGCGATCGCGTCGGCGGCGGAGAGGAGGCCGATGCCCTTCGTCCGCTCGAGCCAGATCGCCTGGCCGGAGAGCAGGGCCTCGTACTCGTCGACGCGCTTCATCATCGTGTCGGCGAACGCGCGGCACTCGTCGTGGAAGCCGACCGGGATGTCCTCGGCGAGCCCTCCTGCCTGGAAGTAGCGCGTGTGCATGCGCACGCCGGTGACCAGCTCGAAGAGGTCGAGGATGGCGTCGCGCTCGCGGAAGCAGTACCAGAACATCGAGATCGCCCCGAGCTCGAGCGCCGCGGTGCCGAGCCACACCAGGTGCGAGTGGATCCGGTTCAGCTCGCAGAGGAGCATCCGCATCCACTGCGCCTTCGGCGGCGGCTCGATGCCGAGGAGCTTCTCGATCGCCAGCACGAAGACGAGCTCGTTGTTCTGGAAGGAGACGTAGTCGATGCGCTCCGGGTACGAGATCCCCTTCCACCACGTCTTGTGCTCCATGTTCTTCTCGAAGCCGGTGTGGAGGTAGCCGACCACCGCCTTGACGCCGACGACGCGCTCGCCGTTCAGCTCCACGACCAGCCGGAGCACCCCGTGCGTGGACGGGTGGTTCGGCCCGAAGTTGACCTCGAGGATGTCGTCCTCCTCGCGCAGCGCCGGGTCGACCTGGAGGATGCTCGGGACCGGCGAGGGAATGCGCGTCCCTTCGTAGATGGCTGTTCTGGGCTCGGTGACGGCCATGGTCGGTCGCTATTCCTCGCCCGAGAACCGGACAGGCTCGCCGCCGAGCGGGTAGTCCTTGCGGAGCGGGTGCCCGTCCCAGTCGTCCTCCATGAGGATGCGGACGAGGTTCGGGTGGCCCTCGAAGCTGACGCCCATCATGTCCCAGGCCTCACGCTCGTGCCAGTCCGCGGTCGGCCAGACGGGGACGAGGCTCGGCACGGTCTCGCCGTCCTCGAACCACGCCTGGAGGCGGATCCGCGGCGCCTCGGAAGCGCCCGACTCGAGCCGGAGCAGGTGGTAGGAGATCGAGAAGCGGTGCGGCCTCGGGTCGGGCTGCGCAGGGAGGCCCCACGAGCCGGGCTGGTTGATGTCGCGCCCTCCGGCGTTGCCCCAGTAGCCGGCGACGCGCGGGCGGTCCCAGCCGAGGTAGTCGGCCGCGGCCACGTCGGAGAGGAAGTTGAAGCCTGCCTCGTCGCGGAGCCACAACGCGGCCTCGCGCAGGCGCCCGCACTCGACGACGACGGTCGTCTCGCCATGACCCCCCAGCTCTTCCACGAGCCCGGGCACGCCGCCGAACTGCGTCACTGGGCGGCTCCCCGGATCTCGTAGGCGGGCGGAACGCCGGCGTGAATCTTCTCCTGCAGCCGCACGATGCCCTCGAGCAGCGCCTCCGGCCGCGGCGGGCAGCCGGGCACGTGAACGTCGACGGCAACGATCTTGTCGACGCCCTGGAGGATCGCGTAGTTGTTGAACATCCCGCCGGAGCTCGAGCACGCGCCCATGGCGATGACCCACTTCGGCTGGAGCATCTGGTCGTAGATCTCGCGCAGCGGGCCCGTCATCTTGTGCGCGACCCGGCCCGAGACGATGAGCAGGTCGGCCTGGCGCGGCGAGGACCGGAAGACCTCGGCGCCGAAGCGCGCCACGTCGTAGCGCGAGGAGACGATCGACATCATCTCGATCGCGCAGCAGGCGAGGCCGAACGTGTCCGGCCAGATCGAGTAGCCCTGCGCCCAGGCGACCGCCTTCTCGACGGTCGTGAGCATGAGCTTGTCCTCGATCTCGTCGGCGCCCAGCTCCTTCTCGAAGACGCTCGGGCCCTTCGCGCGCATGAGCGTCCGCTCGGACTGGAGCCCGTAGTCGGCGAGCCGCTTCTTTCTCACCGCCATTCGAGCGCACCCCGCTTCCAGACGTAGACGTAGGCGATCACGAGGATCCCGATGAAGAACCCGAACTCGGCGAGCGCGAACGCCCCGACCTGGTCGAGGACGACCGCCACCGGGTAGAGGAAGACGATCTCGATGTCGAAGACGATGAAGAGCATCGCCGTCAGGTAGAAGCTCACGGTGAACCGCTGCTGCTTGGGCGGTCCGGTGGAGACGCCGGACTCGAACGGCATCAGCTGGGCCTTCGGCGCGCGGTCTTTCCGGCGCGTCGAGAAGACAAACGACATCATGAGCATCGACGCCGGAATCGCCGCGGCGAAGAGCGCGTAGACGAGGAAGGGGAACCAGTCGTCGAGCGCGGCGAACGGGACGCCCTGCACGAGTGGCATCCTACCGCTCACAAGCCCTTTGCGCGGACATGGGAAAACCGGCTCTGCGCCAGGGCTGGGACGATAAATCGATTGTTACAAAGTCGAGGGCTTTTGACCGTCTGGGCCATTGCTACACTCCGAGAAGCAATGGTGACCGTCACCGAGAACGCCGCGGCCAAGATCAAGGAGCTCATGGCGCAGGAGCCCGAGGGCGAGATCAGCGTCCTCAGAATCGCCGTTCAGGGCGGCGGCTGCTCGGGCTTTCAGTACGCGCTCGGCTTCGACCGCGGCCCCCAGGACGGCGACAACGAGATCGAGATGCACGGCGTCAAGGTCGTGGTCGATCCGTACAGCGCGCCCTACCTGACCGGCTCGGAGATCGACTTCGTCGACGCGCTCATGGGCGCGGGGTTCGCCATCAACAACCCGAACGTGCAGGCGGCCTGTGGATGCGGCTCGTCGTTCCAGGCCAAGGACGAGGCGGGCGGAGAGCCCGTGGAGTCCCATGCGGGCGGCGCTTGTGGCGCCGGCTGCAGCCACTAGCTCGCGGCTCGTCCCGGTTAGGGTAGGGGCGGCGTGAGCGAGCATCAGGTCGTCGACATCACGATCATCGGCGGCGGGCCGGTGGGCCTCGCGGCGGCCTACTACGGCGGGCATCGAGACGGCTCTGTGCGCATCGTCGAGAGCCTCGGCCAGCTCGGCGGCCAGGTCGCGGCCGTGTACCCGGAGAAGCACGTCTACGACGTCGCCGGCCACCCCAAGATCCAGGGCCAGGCGCTCGTCGACCTCTGCGTCGAGCAGGGCCTCCAGTTCGGGGCCGACGTCCATCTCGGCCAGGAGGTCAAGGACCTCCAGCGGGTCGGCGCCAACGGCGAGGAGATCCTCGTCCTCACGACGCACCAGGGGGAGTCGTTCCCGACCCGCGCGCTCATCGTCACCGCGGGGCACGGTGCGTTCGAGCCGCGCAAGCTCGAGATCGAGGGCATCGACTCCTGGGAGGGCAAGGGGATTCACTACTTCGTCCGGCGCAAGGAGGTCTTCCGCGACAAGACGTGCGTCATCGTCGGCGGCGGCGACTCCGCCCTCGACTGGACGCTCGGCCTCCAGGACACGGCGAACAAGCCGATCACGCTCGTCCACCGCCGCGACCGCTTTCGCGCGCTCGAGACCTCGGTGAAGGAGGCGCGTGAGCTCGAGGAACAGGGGCACGTGCGCATCTGCAATCCCGCGGAGGTGCGCGGGGTCCGCGGCGACGGCTCCATCCAGGCCGTGACCCTCGAGGACACGTCGACCGGCGAGACCTTCGAGGTCGAGTGCGACGCGCTCATCATGCTCCTCGGCTTCCACTCGCATCTGGGCTCGATCGCCGACTGGGGCCTCGACTTCCACGGCAAGCGCCAGATCCTCGTGGAGCCCTCGACGATGGAGACCTCGCTGCCTGACGTGTACGCGGCCGGCGACGTCGCCGGCTACGAGGGGAAGATCACCCTCATCTCCGTGGGCTTCGGCGAGGCGGCCATCGCCGCGAACCAGGCGATCGCCAAGATCCGCGGCGAGAAGGTTCAGCCCAAGTACTCGACCGATTAACGGTTGAGGGCCCGGCGTACCGGGCCCTCATGTCACCGCTTGGCCGCTTCGGCTAGTGCGCGAAGTCGAGCACGTAGCGCGAGTCGGCCGGCGCTCCCGCCGTGTCGAAACAGCGGATGTTGACGAGCTTGGCCGCGCCGCTCGAGTTCCAGCTCTGCACCTTGCAGCGCGTGGAGCCGGCGCCGTACGCCGTCACCTGCGCGTGGCCGCTGACCGAGCCGAGGCCGGGCAACGTCACCTGGTAGACGCCGACGCCCGAGCGCGTGATCGTGTTCACGCCGCCGGTCGAGTTGTACCGGTAGGTGGCGCTCGGCACGTACGCGGGCGAGGACTGCAGATTCGCCCAGACGTAGGCCCGCGGGCCGCCGGTGAGCGTCCCCAGCAGGCCGAACGACGCGTGGTACGTCAGCGTGTAGAGCGCGTCCACGGGCCGGCCCGCTGGGTTCTGGCAGCGGACGTTCACGAGCGCGTTGGCGCCGAGCGACGACCACGAGGAGACATGGCATGCCTCATTGCCGGGGCCGTAGGCCGTGGCCTTGATGGTTCCGCCCTGGCCGCCGAGGCCGGGGAGGGTCACCTGGTAGGTGCCGAAGTCCGAGCGCGTGATCGAGTTCGACGCGCCGGTCGAGTTGAACTGATACGTCGTGCTCGGCGTGTACGCCGCCGCGCTCGGGTTGTTCGCCCACACGTATCCGAACTTGAAGCTCGAGATCGGGCGGGTGAAGGCGGCCGTGAACATCGTGTCCACGGCGTTGCCGGCCGCGTCGAAGCAGCGGACGAAGACGTTCTGGTCGGCGAGCGTCGGGTTCCAGTGCTGCACCTTGCAGGTCTCCGAGCCGGTGCCGTAGGCCGTCACGTCGACGGTGCCGCCGTAGTAGACGCCGAGGTTCTCGAAGACGACCTGGTAGTAGCCGACCCCGAGGCGCGTGATCGTGTTCAGAGCGCCGGTCGAGTTCCGCTGGTAGGTCGCGCTCGGCGTGTAGTTGACCACCGTCGGCTGGTTCGCCCACACGTAGCCCCAGACGGGCTGCTTGGGCGCGACGAGGTACTGGCTGTTCGCGCTGTTCCAGTGCGTGGCCAGGTAGCCGCCGACCGAGCCGACGCGGTAGTAGTCGTCATGCCCGCAGTCGAAAAGCCGGTTGTGGCTCGAGTCGGGGCAGAGGTAGCTCATCGTCGGGTAGTACGGGGAGTCGGAGTAGCACTCGAGGTCCCACTCGTCCGTGCAGTGCCAGCCGCCCGAGGAATGGGGGGCCGAGAGCTGGACGCCGCCGATGTTGTGCATCAGCTCGTGCGCCGGCGTGGTGCCGCCCCAGCAGCCGGCGTCGGTGCGCCCGTAGGAGGGGCCGCCGTTGTTGAGGTTCGCCGCGCCCGGCGAGTCGTCGTTCTTGATGTTGCCGATGCCGCAGTAGACGTTCGCGTCCACGAAGATCATGTACTTGCGGGACGTGGAGTTGTAGCCCTGCGCGGCCAGCTCGACCTGCGTGTTCGTGAACGTGTCGTCGCCGGTCGGGCTCATGACGACGTGCGGGACCGTGAGCACGCAGCTCGAGTTGTGCACGAAGCGGATGTGGCGCTCGCCGCCGGTCTCGGCGGCGCTGTCGCGGTAGATCTCATCGGACTCGGCCGCCCACTGGCGGATCGAGTTCAGGTACTGCGCGTACCGGTTCGGCGTGTCGGACGAGCGTGCGTAGATGACCTGCACGCGCTTGCCGGAGACGCCGTCGCCGTCGCACTGCACTTTCGGCAGCGGCGCGAGCGGCAGGAACCGGATCGCGGCGACGTCGAGCTTGACGTTGACTCCCTCCGGCGCCGCGTCCGGGCCGTGGCTACAGCGGTTGCTCGTGCCGAGCTTGTACGCGCCGACGCACGGGCCGGTCGTCGCGATCCTGAGGCCCTTGTAGATGAGCCCCTGCTCGGGCTGCGCCACGGGGATCGTGTCGATCGGAGGCACGTGCTGCACGCCGTTGTGGGCGATGCCCGGGACGGCGAACATTCCTGCGATGATCGCGGCGAGCGTTGCGACCAGCGTGACCTTGCGTAGCATGGTGTTCCCCCTGCTCCGTCGGGTTGGACTGTGCGTCCCCTTGACGGAGCAGGGACTTTTTCTCTTCCGCCCTCCGAGGCCGAGCGCGGAGCGGACCGGGCTCGGAGGCTGGCCCGGCCCGCTCCGGGATGCTCAGGCGGTCGTGCCGGCGAGAGCCGCCGGGGTTTCCCTGACGGCGTGCTCGCCCTCGAGCACGACCTTCAAGGCGTGCGTCTCCGCGGCGGCGGCGAAGACGTCGTACGCCTCCATCGCCTCCCCGAGCGGGAAGCGATGCGTTGCGAAGACGGTCGGATCCAGCCGGCCGCCTTCGATCAGGCGAAGGAGCTGCGGTGTCGTGAACGTGTCCACGAGCCCGGTCGTCACGGTGACGTCCCGGATCCACAGCTTCTCCAGGTGGAGCGTGGCGGGGTGTCCGTGGACGCCGACGTTGGCGACACGTCCTCCGGGGCGGATGAGCTCGGTGCAGAGCTCGAACGTCTCCGGAACCCCGACCGCCTCGATGGCGACGTCCGCCCCGAGGCCGCCGGTCAGCTCCATGACGGCCTCGATCGGGTCGGCTTCGCTGTTGTTGATCGTCACGTCCGCACCGAAGGCCAGCGCCTGCTCGAGACGCGCGTCGGCGAGGTCGATCGCGATCACTTGGCCCGGCGTGAGCAGGCGGGCGGTCATGATCGCCGCAAGCCCGATCGGGCCCGCCCCGACGACGGCGATCGTGTCGCCGGGCCGGACGTTTCCGTTCAGCACGCCGACCTCGAACCCGGTCGGGAGGATGTCGGCGAGGAACAGCACCTGCTCGTCGGTCAGCGCCTCGGGGACGTGGTAGACGGAGGTGTCTCCGAAGGGCACGCGTGCGTACTCGGCCTGCAGGCCGTCGATCAGGTGGCCCAGGATCCAGCCACCGCCGCCCGAGCACAGGCCGTAGTGGCCCTCGCGGCAGAAGCGGCAGCGCCCGCATGCGGTGATGCACGAGACGAGGACGCGGTCGCCCTCGGCCACGGTGGTCACGGCCGACCCGGCCGCGACGACGGTGCCCACGGCCTCGTGGCCGAGGATGCGCCCCGGCTCGACGGTCGGGACGTCGCCCTTGAGGATGTGCAGGTCGGTCCCGCAGATCGTCGAGGAGCCGATCTCGACGACGAGGTCGGTGGGCTCCTGGACGGTCGGGTCGGGCACGGTCTCCCACGCCCGCACACCAGGTCCGCCGTACGTGAGTGCCTTCATGTGGCACCCCCTTTCGTGACTTTGGGATCCACCCTGACGACCGCGGCGCGAGCCGGCATCGGCGGGCGCCCCGATCGGGAGTGCGTGATTCCCCGCAGCCGGGGGCTACTCCGGCTGGCCCGGCTGCACCGGGCCGATGCGATACGGCCGCATCATCTCGTTGTCCTCGTGCTCGACGATGTGGCAATGCCAGACGAACTGGCCGGGATTGGCGAACTGCAGCCGCAACCTGGTCACCTGGCCCGGGTAGGCGATGACCGTGTCCTTCCACCCGTCCTCCCAGGGCTCGGGAGGGGTGATGCTCCCGGTGAGCTGGATCGGCTGGACGACCTCGCCGTCCTCGTCCAGGACGAGACCTTCCCGGTTCACGACCTGGAACGCGGCCTCGTGGATATGCATCGGGTGGGCGTCGGCGGTCGTGTTGTAGAACTCCCAGACCTCGGTGGCGCCGACC
>DASSCF010000015.1:0-97008 GCA_035698025.1 Gaiellaceae bacterium | reverse complement strand
CACGCGGTACGGCATCGCTACCGTGAACTACGGGACGTCGAGCGGACTGCCCGACGCGGAGCTGGGGGAGAACCTCGAGATCGAGGGCCTGGTCAAGACGGCGGAGGTGTACGCGAACGTGGCGAAGGCAGTCTGTGGGGTAGCGGAATGAAGCTCGTCACCTTCGACGAGGCCAGGGTCGGTGCGGTCGACGGCGACGAGATCGCCGTCCTCGACGTCGCCGACATGCGGACGTACTTCGAGCGCGGCGGCGCCGACGAGACCGGCGAGCGCGTTCCTCTCGAGGGCGCGCGATTGCGGGCGCCGATCATCCCGAAGAAGTTCTTCCACACGGCCGGCAACTTCCGTGAGCACGAGGAGGAGTCGAAGCGCGTCGGCTGGTCGCACAAGATCGCGCCGTGGATCGTCTTCTTCCAGAACGTCGATGCGATCGTCGGCACGGACGACCCGGTCGTCTATCCCGAGCACCTGACCGAGGAGCTCGACTACGAGCTCGAGCTCGCCGTCGTCCTCCGCAAGCCGGGGAAGTGGTTCGCGCCGGAGGACGCGGCCGACTACATCGGCGGCTACGTGATCTTCAACGACGTCACGGCGCGCGACATCCAGCGGCGTGAGATGGAGTCGGGCGTCTTCTCGTACTGCAAGGCGATCGACACGTTCTGCCCGCTCGGGCCGTGGATCGTCACGCCCGACGAGATCCCCGACCCGCACGACCTGGCCATGGAGCTGCGCGTGAACGGCGAGCCCCGGCAGGTCTCCCACTCGAGCCGCATGTCGGTGACGATCCCCGAGATCCTCAGCCACTACTCGGCGCTGGGCTACAGCGCGGGGGACGTGCTCTCGACGGGAACGGTCTCGGGCGTGGCGGGGTTCAGCGAGGACGCGGCGTCGCTGTACCTGAAGCCGGGCGACGTGATGGAGGGCGAGATCGAGCGGATCGGCGTGCTGCGCAACCCCGTGGTCTCCTGGCAGGAGGCCCACGGCGAGCCGCCTCCTCCGCGGGTGCGCTGGTGAGCCGAGGCGCAACTGTTAGACGCGTCTTGACGGGAGACCCGCCTCCCCAACCCGATGGCTCGAGCCTAACGCCGAAAAACGCGCGCGTGGCGCGCGGATCTGAGCCGGAAGCGTCGCGGTGAGCTGGCCGGCGGACGGCGCCAAGCTCGACCGCGTCCGCCGCCTGATGGCCGACCAGGATCTCGACGCCCTCGTCGTCCGCGCGCCCGACAACGTCCTCTACCTCTCGAACTACTGGCCCATGAAGGGCTACGACGCGGTCGTGTTTCCCCGGGAGGGCGACCTGACCCTGATCGCGCTCGAGCCCCAGCAGGAGGACGCCGAGCGCACGGCCTGGACGACGGACATCCGGCTCTTCAAGGGCTACGACGAGCGCGACCCGCGCCCGCCCACTGCACGCGCCCTCGAGCTGGCGCAGGAGGTCGTGCGCGCCGGCGGGTACGAGCGCGTCGGGCTCGAGCTCTCGCTCGGCACGCAGGCCGCCGACCGCATGGTCGGCGAGCCCACGACCTACACGCAGGGCTTCTTCGACGCCTTCGGGCAGGCGCAGGACGCGACGCCGCTCCTCGTCCAGGCGCGCGCGATCAAGACCGAGCAGGAGATCGAGCGCATGCGCCTCGCGAACGAGCTGGCCGCGGAGGCAATGGAGCACGTCCGCCGCGAGCTCAGGCCCGGCATGAAGGAGAGTGAGGCAGGTGCCCTCTGGGAGGGCTTCGTGCACGGCCAGGGCACCGGCTACCGGGGACAGGTGGAGCTGGCGCGCGGGTTCTCGCTCGTCTGGTCGGGACAGGGGATCCGCACCTTCACGGCAACCGGCGACCGGCCGGTGCAGGAGCGGGAGCCGACGCTCTTCGAGATCTGGGTCTGCGTCGACGGCTACTGGTGCGACCACACGAAGAACGTCTGTCCCGGCGACCTGACGCCCGAGTACGACGAGCTGCTCGAGAAGCTGCTCGCCGTCTACCGCGCGGCGATCGACCATGTCCAGCCGGGCGCGAGCCTGGCCGAGCTCGACGTGATCATCCGCGACGGGCTTGCGGAAGCCGGCTATCCGGGCCAGCCGTCGCACCCGGTCGCCCATGGGGTCGGCGCCCGCGCGCACGAGCCGCCCTATGCGCATCAAGCCGGTGAAGGCATGATCCAAGAGGGCATGGTGCTGGCGATCGAACCGGGTGCGTACTGGGAGGGGGGCGGCGGCCTCCGCGTCGAGGACAACTTCCTCGTTACGGCCGCCGGCGCCGAGCAGCTCTCGCCCTACCCCGACGACTTCCGCGCGACGTGATCGACGGCGACAAGGTCTGGACCGGCGGCCTCAACGACGCGTACCGCGAGACGGGCGCCGTCGGCCTCTACGACACGACGCTCCGCGACGGAGAGCAGACCGTCGGCGTCGTGCTGTCGGCCGAGGACAAGCTCGAGATCGCCAAGGCCCTCGACGTCCTGGGCATCGGGAGGATCGAGGCCGGGTTCCCGCGCGTCTCGGAGGACGACCGCCGCGCCTTCGAGCTGATCATGGCCGCCGGCCTCCAGGCCGAGGTGTGGGGCTTCTCGCGGGCGGTGCAGGCCGACGTCGAGGCGCTGCTCGAGCTAGGGGTGCGGGCCTCGGTGATCGAGTCGCCGATCTCCGATCTCAAGCTCGAGGCCATCGGCGTCTCGCGCGAGACCATGCTGGAGCGCATCCGCAAGGCGGTCTCCTTCGCGGCCGAGCAGGGCGTCACGGTCGCCTTCTTCGGCGTCGACTCCACGCGCGCCCAGCCCGACTTCTTCGATCACGCCTATGCGGCGGCGGTCGACGCCGGCGCGCAGGAGGTGGCGGTTGTCGACACGCTCGGCATCGCCACGCCGGAGGCCGCGGCCGCGCTCGTCGGACGCGCGGTCGACCTCCTCGGCGCCGACGTGCCGGTGCACTTCCACGGGCACAACGACTTCGGCCTGGCGACGGCCTCGGCAGTCGCCGCCGCGAAGGCGGGCGCCCGCTGGATCCACGGGACGATCAACGGCATGGGCGAGCGCGCCGGGAACGCCAACCTGCTCGAGGTCGGGCTCGCCCTGGAGGCGCTCTACGGCATCGACACCGGCCTGCGCCTCGATCGCGCCCGCGAGGTCTCTGCCCGGGTGCGCGAGCTCTCCGGCTACGAGCTGGAGCCGTGGAAGCCACTCGTCGGCGACACGCTCTTCCGCCGTGAGAGCGGCGCGGTCGCCAGCCAGTTCCACGACCCGCCGTCGATCGAGCCCTACTCGTCCGAGCTCGTGGGCGCCGAGCGCGCCATCGTCCTCGGCAAGAAGAGCGGCATCGACTCCATCCGCATCAAGGCCGCGGAGCTGGGGCTCGAGCTCACCGAGGACGGCGAGCGCGAGCTGCTCGCGACGGTCAAGAGCCGCGGCGCCGAGAAGCGCGGCCTCGTCACGGACGAGGAGTTCGCCGAGCTCGCGCGGGCGCTCGACGGCAAGCCCTCGACCTAGGAGGAACACATGCCCCGGCGGGACGTCAACCCCGACTCCCTGCACCCGGCTCCCGGCTTCAGCCACGTGAGCGTGGCCGAGGGGAGCAGGCTCGTCTACTTCGCCGGCCAGCTCGCCCTCGACCAGCAGTTCGGGATCATCGGCGGAGACGATCTCGGCGAGCAGACGAAGGCCGCGATGCGAAACCTCGAGACGGCGATGAAGGAAGTCGGCGTCGGCTGGGACGACGTCGTGCGGCGCACGATCTACACGCTGCACCCGACCGAGTACGAGGTCATCACGGCCGCGATCGACGAGGTGACGGGCGGCGCCGACCACCCGGCGCAGACCATCGTCGGCATCACCGGGCTCGCCGTGGCGGGCTGCTTGATCGAGATCGAGTGCACGGCCTCGGTCGCCTAAGTGCCGTTTGACATCTGATCAAACGAGCGAGACGATGCCGCCGTGAAGCCGACTACGCTCGCCCGCGGGAGGCGCCATCAGACGATGGCCGAGGCGGCGGTGGCGGACCTGCAGGAGGCGATCCTCGCCGGTGAGCTGGCGCCGGGCGCGCCGCTGCGGCTCGAGGAGCTCGCACGCTCGCTCGGCATGAGCATCTCGCCCGTGCGCGAGGCCGTGCGCCAGCTCGAGAGCCTCGGGCTCGCCGTGCACGTGCCCCATCGCGGGGCGCGCGTGAGCGAGCTCGCGATCGACGATCTCCGTGACACCTACGAGGTGCGGCTCGCCCTCGAGACGCTCGCGGTGCGCCGCGCCGCCGAGCGCTTCACCGAGGCGGACGGCGCGACCTCGACCGAGCACCTCGAGCGATGGGCGGAGGCGCACCGCCAGGGCGACTCCGTGGAGGCTCGGCGCGAGCACGCCGCCTTCCACTTCAGCCTCTACGAGGCGTCGGGCTCGGACTGGCTCGTCCGCCTGATCCGGCCTGCCTGGGAGAACAGCGAGCGCTACCGCGCGCTCTCGCTCCCGAAGCGCGGGACGCTCCCGCGGCGCCGCCAGGAGCACGAGGCGATCCTGGATGCCTGCGTCCGGCACGACCTCGACGAGGCCGAGCGGCAGCTCCGGGGCCACCTGGCGCTGACGGCCAACCTGGTCGCCGGGCGCATGGGCTCCGAGGAGCTCTTCCGATCATGAGCGACTACGCCGAGTTCGCGCCCGATCCCCGCACTCTCGTCAGCGGCTACGTGGAGGCCGACGCGTCCTTCGCGCCGCCGGAGCCAGCCACATCGGTCGACGAGGAGACCTTCAAGGCCGCGATGCGCGCGCTCGCGACCGGCGTCGTCATGGTCATCGCCCGCAAGGACGACCGCCTCTGGGGCCTGACGATCAGCGCGTGCTGCTCCATCTCTGCACAGCCGCCGCAGGTGCTCATCTCGCTGGCCGACGACGCGAGCTGCCGCCAGGCGATCGTCGAGACCGGGCGCTTCGGGCTCAGCGTGCTGCGCGACAACCAGAAGGACCTGGCCGAGCTCGGCGCCGTGCCCGGCGGGCCGAAGTACGTCGACGTGTTCTGCCACGACAACGATCCCGGGAGCAACGCGACAATGATCGCCGGGGCGCTCGTGCACGTCGAGTGCGTCGTGGACCGGATCTTCGAGGTCTCCAACCACACGCTCTTCATCGGGAACGTCGAGGAGGTCGTCTCGCGCGTAGACCGCGAAGGCGGGCCGCTCCTCCATTTCAACCGCACGTTCTACGAGCTTGGAGACCCGCTCGAGTGAGCTACGACGTCGTCTTCGTCGGCAGCGGGATCAACTCGCTCGCCGGGGCGGCCCTTCTGGCCCGCTCCGGGAAGCGCGTACTAGTGCTCGAGCGCAACGACTACCTCGGCGGCGCGATCAAGACCGCGGAGATCACCGAGCCCGGATTCACGCACGAGGTCTTCTCCTCCTGGCACCCGCTCTTCATGGGCTCCGCCGCCTACGCCGAGCTCGGCGACGAGCTGCACGCGCGCGGGCTCGAGTACCTGAACACCGAGCTGGCGACCGGCTCGCTCTTCCCCGACGGCGAGAGCGCCTTCCTCACGTCCTCGCACGAGGCGAACGTCGAGGAGTTCGAACGTCACGCGGTCGGCGACGGTGCCGCCTGGGACCGCACCGTGGGCGAGTTCATGCCCCATGCCGACCTCGCGTTCGGCGTGCTCGGCACGGAGCTTTGGTCGTCCTCTGGCGCCGGGCTCGGGGTCAAGGCCTACCGCCGCCTCGGCCGCCGCGGCCTGGTCGAGTTCGCGGGCGGCGTGCTTTCGACGTGCCGCGACTGGGTGACGGAGACGTTCGCCTCGCCGCAGGCGCACGGGCTGCTCGCGCCCTGGGTGCTCCACACCGGCGTCGGTCCCGACGCGGCCTCGTCCGGGTTCATGACGCGGGTGATCGCCGTCGCCATCGAGCTGGGCGGGATGCCGGTGCCGCGTGGCGGCGGGGTCAAGCTCGTCGAGGCGCTCGCCGGGATCGTCGTCGACGCGGGCGGCGCGCTCGAGACCGAACGCGACGTCGAGCGGATCGTCGTGCGCGAGGGCCGGGCGACCGGCGTCGTCGTCGCAGGCGAGACGATCGAGGCCGCCGAGGCCGTCATTGCCAACGTCACCCCGACGCAGCTCTACGAGCGCCTACTCGACGGGACGCCGGCCGCGAGCACCGCGACGGCTGCCGCGCGCCGCTTCCGGTACGGCCGCGCCGGCATGCAGATCCACATGGCGCTCTCCGAGCAGCCGAAGTGGGCCGGCGACGAGCGCCTTGCCGGGACGGCGATCGTCCACGTGACGCCCGGGCTCGACGGCGTCTCCCGCGCGGTGAACGAAGCCGACCGCGGGCTCCTGCCCGCCGAGGCCACGATCGTCTGCGGCCAGCCGACCGCGGTCGACCCCTCGCGGGCGCCCGAGGGCGCGTCCATCCTCTGGATCCAGCTCCAGGAGCTGCCGACGCTGGTCAAGGGCGACGCGGCAGGAGAGATCGACGTCGGCGACGGAGCCTGGACCGAGGAGCTGCGGGAGCGCTACGCCGACCGCATTCAGGCGCGGCTCGCGAAGCAGATCGAGAACCTCGACTCCGCGCTCCTCAAGCGCGTGACGCTTTCACCGGCGGACATCGAGGCCGCGAACATGAACATGGTCGGCGGCGACATCTACAGCGGTTCGTGCGCGCTCGACCAGAACCTCGTCTGGCGGCCGCGCCCAGAGCTGCCGGGTCACGCGACGCCGGTCGACCGTCTCTACCACATCGGCGCCAGCACGCATCCGGGCCCTGGACTCGGTGCCGGATCAGGGACGCTGGTCGCCCAGGAGCTCCTCAAGGCGCCCCTGCCGAGGCGTGCCCTCGGCCGTCTGACTTCGTTCGCGAGGCGCGTTTGACACTTGATAAAGCATCCATCAGAGTCGCGGCGTCGCGCGCTGCGCGGGATCCGAACGGGAGGTAACGAATGAAGTTCAGCCTGTACTCGGAGATCCAGCACTGGCCGGGGAAGCCCGTGGGCCAGCTCTACGAGGAGGTCGTCGAGCAAGTCGTGAACGCCGACCGGCTGGGCTTTGACGCGTACTCCGTAATCGAGCACTTCTTCTTCCCGAAGTTCTCCGTGTCCGCGAACCCGTTTGCCCTGTGGGGCATCTGCGCGGCGCGCACGGAGCAGATCAGGTTCCGCACGCTCGGCCACGTGCTCCCGTACCACAATCCGACCATCCTGGCCTCGCAGATCGCCGCCGCCGACATCCTCTTCGGCGGCCGCTACGAGTTCGGCGCGCTGCGCGGCCACGGCTGGATCCCGCTCAAGGCCGGCGTTCCGCTGGCGGAGACGCGCGACCGCTACGAGGAGTCGCTCGAGATCCTCTTTACCGCGCTCGAGCAGGAGCGGTTCTCCTACGACGGCGACTTCTACAAGATCGACGACTCGCACGTCGTCCCGCGTCCCCCCGGCAAGTTCCGGGTCTTCCTCGGGGGGACGAGCGACCGCACCTACGAGCTGGCCGCCGAGCGCGGCTGGGCCGTGGTCGTGCCGCCGCTTCTCCCGTACGCGGCGCTCCAGGAGCAGCTCGACCTCTACCGCGCCAAGTGCGCGGAGCACGGCACGACGCCGGACATCGTCTGGATCCACGCGTGCTACATCGACGAGGACCGCGACACGGCGCGGCGCGAGGCCGAGCGGGGCATGAAGCAGTTTCTCGCCGGGAATGCGTCACCGCTCACCGAGGGCGACGAGCTCCCACCGGCCGAGGAGCTCCAGGCCGCCGGCTACGGCTTCTACGCCGCGGGCATCCTCGAGCAGCTCGCCGAGACGCCCTACGACGACATGATCGAGGGCGACATCATCTGGGTGGGAACGCCCGAGGACGTGATCGAGCGGATCGAGGCCGTGCGCGACGTCTGCGAGGGCCTGACCGAGGTGTCGATCACCGTCAACGCGGGCGGGTTCGACCACTGGCAGGCGATCAAGCAGCAGGAGCTCTTCGCCGCGCGCGTGATGCCGCACTTCCGCCAGGGCGCAGGAGTCGAGGCCGCGGATCGCGCGCTCGCCTGAGGTGGCCGCGACGGATCCCCTCTTCGCCGTCTGCGAGTTCACGACGCTCAACGCGAGCTTCGAGGACGACCTCGCCGCGTATGCGGCCGCGGGCGCGGGCGGGATCGCGATCTGCGAGCTGAAGCTGGAGGAGGGCCGCGAGGACGAGCAGCTCGCGGCCTTCCGCGCGAGCGGGCTCACGTCCACGAGCTGCGTGCCGGCGGTGCCCTCGCTCCTTCCACTCCCCAAGCTGCCGGGGCCCGAGTCGCTGCAGGAGCGCGTCGAGTCGATCTGCACGGGCATCCGGCGCCTCGCGCCGTTCGAGCCGGCCGCGGTCGTCTGCCTGACCGGGCCGCCCGGCGACCTGGACGAGGACGAGGCGCGGCAGCTCGTCGTCCAGGGGCTGCGGGCCGTCGCCGAGGAGGCCGCGCGGCACGGGATCCCGGTGGCGCTGGAGCCGATGAGCGCCAGCTTCCGCGACGACTGGACGCTGATCACGACGCTCCAGGAGGCGGCCGACCTCGCCGACGAGGCGGGCGTCGCCAACGTCGGCCTCGTCTTCGACACGTGGCACCTCTGGGACACGCCCGACCTCTTCGCCGAGCTCGAGCGCCACGCCGACCGGATCGCCTGCGTCCACGTGAACGACTGGCGCGAGCCGACGCGCAGCTGGTGCGACCGGGTGCTCCCGGGCGACGGCGTCATGGACCTGCCAGCGATACTGCGCGCGCTGCACGAGACGGGCTGGCGCGGCGGCTACGACCTGGAGGTCTTCTCCGACGACGGGACGTTCGGGGACGCCTTCGAGGACTCGCTCTGGCGGGAGGATCCCGGAGACGTCGCCCGTCGCGGGCACGAGGCCTTCCGCCAACTCTGGGAGCAGGCGACCGTCGGAATGAGGGCGTAGATGGAGCGCGTACTCATCGTCGGCGGCGGGGTGATCGGGAGCCTCTACGCCGCCCACATCGCGTCGGTCGCGGAGGTCTGGGTGCTCACGCGGCGCGCGGAGCATGCCCGCGCACTCGAGAACGAGGGCCTGCGGATCTCGGGCAAGCACGACTTCACGGCCCGGCTGCGGGCGACCGCCGACGCCGAGGATCTTCCCGAGGTCGACCTGGCGATCCTGGCCACCAAGGCAACGCAGCTCGAGGAGGCCGCCACGGCGATCGAGGGCCGTGTGCCAGCGGCGACGGTCATGACGATCCAGAACGGGCTCGGCGCCGAGGAGATCGTCAGGCGGCACGGAGACTGGCAGCTCGTCTCCGCGGTCACGTTCATGTCGGGCGTCAGGCGCGGCGACGCGCACGTCGAATACGAGCTGGACACCGCGACCTGGATGGGCCCGTACGCGGGCACCGCAACGTCGTTCGAGCGCGTGCAGGAGATCGAGAAGCTGCTCCACGACTCGGGCCTCGAGGCCGTGGCGTTCCCGGACCTGCTCCCGGCGCAGTGGTCGAAGCTGATCTTCAACGCGACGGTGAACACGGTCTCGGCGCTCACAGACCTCGGCCACGTCGGGCTCTTTGCGCGCGAGGAAGAGCTCACGGACCTCGGTCACCTCGTCCACCAGCTCGTGGACGAGGGCAAGCGCGTGGCGGACGCGGCCGGTGTCGCGCTCCACGAGGACCCGTGGGAGATGAACGTCCTCGCCGTGCGGCGGGGCGAGACCCAGGCCAGCGACTACGCGCACGTGCCCTCGATGCTCGAGGACGTCCGCGCGCACCGTCCGACAGAGGTGGACTTCATCACGGGAGCACTGGTGCGCGAGGCCGAGCGCCTCGGCGTGCCGGTTCCGCTCCACACGACCATGTACCGGCTGGTGAAAGGGAAGGAAGCGGCGTTTCCGGCGAACGCTCCGGAGGCGGCGGTGGCGGGCGATAGGCAAACGGAGAGGAGTGCGTCATGAGAGGAACGTCGAGATGGGCCCTGCTGCTCGCCCTCCTGTTGACGCTGGGGCTGGCGGTTGCGGCCTGCGGCGGCGACGACGAGGAGGACGGCGACGACGCGGCGCCGGCGGAGACGTCGGGGTCCGGAGATGAAGGCGGCGGCGAGCCCATCGTCATCGGCGCGGCCGTGGACCTCACGAACCAGATGGCCCCGTTCGACGGGCCCGCGATCACGGCGGCGCAGATCCAGGTCGACAAGATCAACGAGGCCGGCGGCATCGACGGGCGGCAGGTCGAGCTCGAGGTCATCGACCACCAGCTCGACCCGGAGCGGACGAAGTCGGCCGCGATCGAGCTGATCGACGGCGGGGCCGACGTCCTGCTCGTCACCTGCGACGTCGACTACGCGACCCCCGCGGTGCAGGAGGCGATCACCCGCGGCGTGCTCGCGGTCTCGCCGTGCATCGGCACCGATCAGATGGGCCCGGAGCGCTTCGGCGACGCCGGCAAGCTCGCGTTCTCGATCGGCAACGTCGCCCAGGACGAGGGCGCGGCCATGGCCGAGTACGCGATCGAGAAGGGCTGGATGACCGCAGCGACGGTCACCGACAACGTGATCGTCTACTTCCAGGACGTCGTCAAGGCGTTCGCGGCCCGTTACACGGAGCTGGGCGGCGAGATCACGACCGAGGAGTCCTGGACGAACGGTGACGGCACGATCCAGAACGTCGTCAGCGCGCTCGACAAGGCGAACGTCGACGTGATTGCCACCTCGACGGCCTTCGACGACATGCCGGCACTGGTGGGCGGCCTGCGGACGCTCGGCAACGAGACGCCGATCATCTGCGGCTGGTCGTGCGACGGCAACTACTGGCTCCCCGAGGGGACGAGCAACTTCTACCTCGTGACGTACGCATCGGTCTTTGGCGACGATCCGAACGACGAGGTGAAGGAGCTCATCGCTGCGATGACCGAGCAGGACGCCGCGCCCGGCACCGGAGGGTTCATCACCGGCGCCGCCGCGATCGACGCGATCGCGGCCGCGATCGAGGAGACCGGGGGCACCGAGGGCGAGGCGCTCGCCGAGGCGTTCGAGAGCTTCGACGGCCTCGAGACGATCTCCGGGGCGATCAGTTTCTCGCCCGAGTTCCACTCGGTGTTCGGACGCGAGTACCGCGTCATGGAGGTGCAGAACAGCCAGCCGGCCTTCGTCGAGCTTCGCGCTGCGACCTCGCCGGCCGAGATCGAATAATCGCCGTGTGAGCGACGCGGCGACGGAAACCCGCCGCTGGCCCGGGGAGACCCTCCGGGCCAGCGGCATCTCGCGCTCCTTCGAGGGCCTCCAGGCCCTGAGCGGGGTGACGCTCGAGCTACACCGGCACGAGGTCGTCGGGCTGATCGGCCCGAACGGCGCAGGCAAGACCACACTCGTCAACGTGATGACGGGCTTCGACTTCCCGACCGAGGGCGCGGTCGAGCTCGCCGGGGAGGACATCACCTCCTGGCAGCCGCACAAGAGGGCCCGCGCCGGGCTCGCGCGGACGTACCAGCACAGCCGGCTCTTCAAGGGCCTCTCGGCGCGCGAGAACGTCGAGGTTGCCGCGCTCGGAGTCGGAGCAGGGCCGAAGGAGGCGCGGCAGCGGGCCGACGAGCTGCTCGAGCTCCTCGGCATCGGGCACCGGGCGAACACGCCTGCCGCCGTGCTCCCGCACGGCGAGGAGCACAAGCTCGGCGTCGCCCGCGCGCTGGCGACGCGTCCGCGCTTCGTCCTCATGGACGAGCCGGCCGCGGGCCTCTCCGAGGCGGAGGTGCCCGACTTCGCCGAGGTCGTGACGACGGTGCGGAACGAGCGCGAGGCGGGCGTCCTGCTGATCGACCACAACGTCGGCCTCATCCTCGACGTCTGCGACCGCATCCAGGTGCTCGACCAGGGCAGGACGCTGGCCGAAGGGACGCCCGAGGAGATCCGCCGCAACATCGACGTCACCGCGGCCTACCTGGGAGATGTTCGTGGCTGACGCGATGCTCGAGATCCGCGGTCTGGAGATCCGCTACGCGGGCGTGCCGGCCGTGCGCGGGATCAGCTTCGAGGTCGGTCGCGGCGAGGTCGTCGGCCTCGTCGGCCCGAACGGCGCCGGGAAGTCCTCGACGCTGCTCGCGATCATGGGCATGGTCGAGCCCCACGCCGGCGACGTCCTGGTCGACGGCCGCTCGCTCGTCGGCTCCTCGACCGAGGAGATCGTCCGCGGCGGCGTCTCGCTCGTCCCCGAGGGGCGGCGGATCTTCCCCGAGCTGACGGTCGACGAGAACCTCCGCCTCGGCCTCCAGGGCCGCCGCTCGCGCGATGGCGCCGAGGAGGACGTGGAGCAGGCGGCGGCGCTTTTCCCCGTGGTCAGGGAGGCCCGCGACCGCCCCGCCGGCGTGCTCTCCGGCGGCCAGCAGCAGCATCTCGCCATCGCGCGCTCGCTGGTGGCGCAGCCCAGCGTGCTCCTCCTCGACGAACCCTCGCTGGGCCTCGCCCCGAAGGTCGTCGAGGACGTGTTCGCGGCGCTGGCCGAGATCCGCGGGCGCGGCGTGACGATCCTGCTCGTCGAGCAGCGCGCCCAGTTCGCCGTCGGCTTCGCCGACCGCACGCACGTGCTCGCGAACGGGCAGCTGCGCCTGACGCTCACGCCCGCGGACGCGGGCGACACCGACAAGATGGCCGCCGCCTACTTCGGACATTGATGGACGCGCTCCAGACGATCATCGACGCGATCGCCCTCGGCTCGGTCTACGCGCTCGTCGCCATGGGGATCGGGCTCGTCTTCGGGGTCATGCGGCTCGTCAATTTCGCCCACGGCGAGCTGATCACCTTCGGCGCGTACGCGCTCGTGCTCACGAACCACCTCCCGCTCGTCGTGGGCATCGTCGTCTGCTTCGCGACGGTGATCGGTCTCTCCCTCGCGATGGAGGTCGCCTACCGGCCGCTGCGCACCAGCCCGCCGACGACGATGCTCGTCACGACCTTCGCGGTCTCCTTCCTGCTCCAGGCCGTCGCGCTGCTCGCGTTCGGCGCCCGCGGGCAGAACGCCAACGTCCTCGAGAAGCTCAACACCGCCGTCTCCATCGGCGACCTGCGCGTCCGTTGGGTCACGCTGGTTTCGATCGCCGTCGGGGCGGTGCTGCTCTCGGGCACCGCGCTGATCCTCAGGCGCACCGACATCGGCCTCCAGATGCGGGCAGCGGCGATGGACTTCCGCACCGCGCAGCTCCTGGGCGTGCGCGCCACGACCGTGATCCGCTTCGCCTTCGTCCTCGCCGGAGTCCTCGCCGCCTGCGCGACCGTCCTGCTCGTCGTCTCCCGCCCGCTCGTGACCCCGGGCTACGGGTTCCAGCTCGTCATCCCGGCCCTCGTCGGCGTCGTCGTCGGAGGACTCGACCGCCTGACCAGCGCCACGCTCGGCGGCTTCGCCGTCGGGTTTGCGGCCTCCGTCCTCGGCGACGTCCTCCCCGCGGACGGCCGCGTCTTCCTCGACACCGCGCTCTTCCTGCTCGTGATCGTCGTCCTGCTCGTCCGTCCGGGCGGGCTCTTCACACGCTCGCGTGCGGCCTGGGAGCGCGTGTGAGGCGCCTCGGTTCGGCGTCGCAGCTCGTCGCGCCCGTGGCCCTGCTCGCCCTGGTCGGGCTGGCCGGCAGCTTCACCTCGCGCTCCGTCCAGTTCCAGTTCCGCTTCGCGCTCGTGATGGCGACGATCGTGATCGCGCTCTACGTCTTCGTCGGGAACTCCGGCGTCGTCTCCTTCGGCCACGTCAGCTTCGTGGCCGTGGGAGCCTTCGCGGCCGGCCTGACGACGGTGCCCGAGGCGCTCAAGCTCTCGCTCAGCCCCGATCTCTTCCCGATCATCGCGAGCGCGGAGGTCGGGAACGCGATGTCGCTCGGCCTTGCAGCGGCCGTGGGCGGCCTCTTCGCGTTCCTCGTCGGCGTCGCGCTCATGCGCCTCTCGGGCCTGGCCGCGGGCATCGCCACCTTCGCCGTGCTCGTGATCACGAACAACGTGCTGCGGAACTGGGAGGCGATCGGTCCCGGCGCGCGCACGCTGTCGCTCGTGCCCGAGACGACCAGCTTCATGCAGGGGACGGTGGGGGTGATCGCCGTCGCGATCCTCGCCTTCCTCTACCAGCGCAGCCGCTGGGGCCGTGTCCTGCGGGCCTCGAGCGAGGATCCGTACGCCGCCCAGGGCTCGGGCGTGAACATCTACCGGCAGCGGCTCGTCGCCTTCACGCTCTCCGGGGCGCTCGCGGGCTTCGCCGGCGGTCTCTTCGTCCACCTGCTCGGGAGCATCACGACGCAGCAGGTCTACCTCGACCTGGCGTTCCTCACCCTGGCCATGCTCGTCATCGGCGGCGTGGGAAGCCTCTGGGGCGCGGTCGTCGGGGCCCTTCTCGTGAGCGGCGTCAACTCGCTGCTTCTCTCGGCGGAGGACGGCATCGGCCTCGGCTTCGTGGACCTGGACGTTCCCACGGGCACGCGCCTCGTTACGCTGGGCGCCGTGATGGCGCTGATCATGCTCTTCCGCCCGACCGGGATCACGGGCGGCCGCGAGATCAGGCTGCCGGGGCTCCGATGAAGGTCTGCGTGGTCGGGTGCGGCGCCGTCGGCTCGCTCTTCGCGGCCGGCCTGGCGCAGCTCGACGACGTCGAGGTCTGGGCCTACGACCTCGACGAGGCGCACGTGCGCGCCGTCAACGAGGACGGCCTGAGGATCTCCGGCGCGGGCGAGCTCGAGGCGCGGCTCACGGCGACGGCGGACGCGTCCGAGCTGCCGCCCTGCGACTTCGGGATCTTGGCGACGAAGAGCATGCACACCGGCGCGGCCATGGCCGCCGTGGCCCCGGCGCTCGCGGGCGGGGCGACCTGCTCCGTGCAGAACGGCGTCGGCAACGAGGAGGCGATCGCCGAGCACGTCGAGCGCGTCATCCGCGGGACCACATTCCCGGCCGGGCGCATCCTGGAGCCGGGCCACGTGCAGTGGGACGTGAAGGGCGACACGACCATGGGCCCGTTCGAGCCGAGCCCGGCCTCGATGGACGAGGTCGAACGGCTGGCCGACGCGTGCACGCGGGGCGGGCTTCCGACGCAGGCCGTCGCCGACGCCCGCGGCCCGCAGTGGCGCAAGGTCATCTTCAACGCGGCCACGAATCCCGTCGGCGCCCTCACCGGCCTCACGCACGGCCAGGTCTGCGAGGACGAGGCCCTGCGGCGGCTCGTCAGCGGGCTCGTCGACGAGGGCAAGGCCGTCGCCGCGGCGCAGGGGATCGAGCTCGACGCCGACCCCGAGGAGCTGATCGACCACGCGGCCAAGCCCGAGGTCGCGTACTGGCACAAGGCGAGCATGCTCCAGGACGCCGAGGCGCGCCGGACGACGGAGATCGACTACCTCAACGGCGGTATCGTCCGGTTCGGCCGGGGGCACGGCGTGCCGACGCCGCTGAACGAGGCCGTGACCGCACTCATCAAGGGAATGGAGCGAGCGTGGCAGCTGTGAGCACCGAGGTCGACCGCAGGTACCGGAACGTCCGCGAGGCGCTCGAGCGCTCGGGGCTCGACGCGGCGATCGTCTCCGGGAGCGAGTACTCGGGCTTCGAGGGTGCCGTGACGTACCTCTCCGGCTTCGTGATCGTGCACCGGTACGCCTACGTGCTCCTGCCGCTCGACGGCGACCCGTCGATCGTCTTCCCGAGCGAGGCCCGCTACGTCGGCGAGCACTCGACGACGTGGATCGAGGACCAGGTCTTCGTCGACGCGCCGGGCGCCTGGCTCCGTGACCGCGCCCGCGAGCAGGGCTGGAGCCGCATCGGCGTCTACGGCCTCGACTACGTCATGACCGTGCGCGACTACCGGACCCTGGCCGACGGTGGCCCAGAGCTTGTCCCCTTCGACGTCGAGTTCGACCTCGCGCGCGCGGTCAAGAGCGATGCGGAGCTCGAGTCGGTGCGCGACAGCGTCCGCATCAACACCGAGGGGTTCCGGATCTTCCTCGACGGGTTCGCGCCCGGCAAGACGGAGGCCGAGCTGCTCGCGCCCTGCGAGCGCTACTTCGTCGAGCAGGGCTGCGGCCGGCTCACCATGGACATGGTGCTCGTGGGCGAGGAGGGCGCCGCCGAGCCGGAGTTCCGGATCGCGAGCACCGAGCGGCGGGTGGGCGAGGGCGACCTCCTTCTTCCGTCGCTCGAGGTGGCCGGCCCGGGCGGGCACTGGGTCGAGGTCTCGCGCGCGATCGCCGACGGCGAGCCGAGCGACGAGACGAAGCGCATGCTCGAGGCCTACGAGGAGTACTACGAGATCGCCCCGAGCGCCATGCGGCCGGGCGCGAGCGCCCACGACGTCCACCGCGCCGTCTCCAAGGGCTTCACCGAGCGCGGATACCACCTCGGCCATGTCACCGGTCACTCGATCGGGATGACGATGATCGAGTTCCCGAAGATCGGCGAGGGCGTCGAGACGGAACTGGCCGAGAACATGGTCTTCTCGATGCACCCGCACGCGATCTCGGAGGACGGGAAGGCCTGCCTCTACATGCAGGACACCTGGCTCGTGACAGCAGACGGCGGCGAGCCGCTCGCGGGCCTCGAGATGAAGATCTACGCGGGCGCCGACGCCCGCGTGTAACTAGTCCTCTTCCGTGCAGTCCGTGTCCGCGCCGGCGGCCGGGAGGCGGCCGAGCAGCTCGGAGAGCGTCGCGCGCTCCTCCTCGCTGTAGCGCTGGACGAAGAGCTCGTCGACGCCGGCGAGGTGCGTGCGCGAGGCCTCGCGGAGCTTGTCCAGCCCCGCGTCGGTGAGCTTCGCGTAGACGACCCGGCGGTCGGACGGGCAGGAGTCGCGCTCGACGTAGCCGCCGCGTTCCAGGCCTTCCAGGAGGCGTGTGATGCCCGAGGCCGTGAGGATGACGCGCTCGGCGAGGTCGACGCGACGGAGCCGACGCTCGTCCGCGCGGGACAGGTGCAGGAGGACTTCGTAGTCGTTGATCGTGAGGCCGTGCTCGGCGACCAGGTCGGCCGAGAGCTGCCGCGTCAGCGCCGCGTGCGCTCGCAGAAAGCGCTTCCAGGCCTCGAGCTGCTGCTCTCGTTGCTCGACAAGCGGGGTGCTCATCGTCGGGATGCTACCGGTCGAGCGCGCAGCCGCAACGCAATTTTACGCCCGAGAACGCCATCCTCTTCTCGGTAGCCTGACACGGTGCGCGACGAGCACGGCATCCGGGCAGAGGCCCTGGCCCGCGAGTTCAAGGGCGGCATCCGCGCGGTCTGCGGCATCGACCTCGAGGTCGCCCCGGGCGAGATCTACGGCTTCCTCGGCCCCAACGGCGCCGGCAAGTCCACGACCGTGCACATGCTGACGACCTTGCTGCCGCCCTCGTCGGGCACGGCGCGGGTGGCCGGCTTCGACGTCACGACCGAGGGCCAACAGGTGCGCGCCGCGATCGGCGCAGCCCTCCAGGAGGCCGCGCTCGACCCGCTCCTCACGGGCCGCGAGCACCTGCGCCTTCAGACCGCGCTCCACGGGATGCCGCGGGCCGAGCGCAAGCGCCGAAGCCAGGCGCTCCTCGAACGGGTCGGCCTCACCGAGGCGGCCGACCGCAAGGTCCAGACGTACTCCGGCGGGATGAAGCGGCGCCTCGACCTGGCGCTGGCTCTCGCGCACGAGCCGTCGATCCTCTTCCTCGACGAGCCGACGACGGGCCTCGACCCGCAGAGCCGAAACGCGCTCTGGGCCGAGGTCGCCCGCCTCGCGCGCGACGAGGGCGTCACCGTCTTCCTGACCACGCAGTACCTCGAGGAGGCGGACGTGCTCGCCGACCGGGTCGGGATCATCGACCACGGCACGATCGTCGCCGAGGGAACGCCCGCCGCCCTCAAGGCCGAGATCGGCAGGCCGAGCGTGGAGGCGATCCCGGTCGAGCCGTCCGACCTCGTCGCGCTCGCCCGCGTGCTCGAGCGCTTCGGCGTGCCCGTCCCCGGCTCGCCCAAGGGCGTGACCGTGCGCCTCGACGGCGGCGAGGACGCGCTCGCGGACGTCGTCCGCGCGCTCGACGCCGAGGGCCTGCACGTCTCGCACCTCCAGCTGCACGCACCGACGCTCGACGACGTCTTCCTGGCCAAGACGGGCCGCTCGCTCGAGGGCGCCGGCGACGAGCTCGAGGAGACCGAGCCCGAGCCGGTGCCCGCGTGACCGTCGTTCGCCTTCGGCTCTCTCCCGTCACTCATAGGCCGGCAGCTGGCCTATGAGCGAGCACGGCCCGCTCTTCGTCCAGGTCTCCCAGCTCGCGCGCCGCTCGGTGCTGCGGACGTTCCGCCGGCCGATCAACGTCTTCCCCTCCTTCTTCTTTCCGCTCATGCTGCTCGCCGTCAACGTCGGCGGCCTGCAGGCGGCGTCCAACCTGCGCGGCTTCCCGACGGACTCCTACCTCGACTTCGCGCTTGCGTTCACGTTCCTCCAGGGCGCGCTCTTCGCCACGACGAATGCGGGCACAGACCTCGCACGCGATATCGAGACGGGCTTCCTCAACCGGCTCGCCCTCACGCCAATGCGCAATGCCGCGCTGCTCCTGGGGCAGCTGGCGGGTGTCGTCACGCTCGCGCTCCTCCAGGCGACGCTCTACCTGACGGTCGGGATCGTCGCAGGCGTGCGGCCGGAAAGCGGCGTGCTCGGCGTGTTCCTGATCGTGTTCCTGGGCGTCCTCGTCGCGCTCGCCTTCGGGGCGATCGGGGCGTTCCTCGCGCTCCGCACCGGCTCGGGCGAGGCGATCCAGGCGCTCTTTCCGCTCTTCTTCGTCTTCCTGTTCCTGAGCTCGATGAACCTGCCCCGGAACCTGATCGAGATCGACTGGTTCCGCACCGTGACGACGATCAACCCCGTCTCGTACCTGATCGAGGGGATCCGGAGCCTGATCATCACCGGCTGGGATCTCCAGGCGCTCCTGCTCGGCTTCGGCCTGGCGATCGGGATCGGCTCGGTCGCCCTGACCGCGGCGGGCTGGGCGCTGCGCGGGAGGCTGGCGCGCTCATGAGGTCTTTCCGCCACGTCGCGCTCGCGGTCGCCTGGCGCGGGATCCACAACGCGTTCACGAACCCGGCGATCCTCGTTCCCTCGCTGCTCTTCCCGTTCTTCTTCTTCACCGCGTTCGCGGGCGGCCTCTCGCGCGTCTCGGAGGTGCCCGGCTTCGACTACCCGCCCGGCTACACGACCTTCCAGTTCGCCTTCGTCTTCATGCAGTCCGCGGCCTTCGGCGGGATCTTCAACGGCTTCGCCATCGCGCGGGACTTCGAAGGCGGCTTCGCGCGCCGGCTTCTGCTGGCCGCGCCGCAGCGCACGGGCATCATCGCGGGCTACGCGATCGTCGCCCTCGTGCGCTGGGCCGCGACGATCTCGGTGGTCACGGTCGTGGCGCTGCTCGTCGGCATGGAGGTCCTCGGCAGCGGCGTCGACCTCTTCGGGCTCGTCCTGCTCGGCCTGCTCGTGAACGTCGCCGCCCTGCTCTGGGCGGTCGGGATCGCGATGCGCTTCCGGACGCTCCAGGCCGGCCCGCTCATGCAGGTGCCGGTCTTCCTCCTTCTCTTCCTCGCGCCCGTGTATGTGCCGCTCGACCTGCTCCAGGGGTGGATCCACGCCCTCGCGAGCGTCAACCCGGCAACCTTCATCCTCGAGGCGGGGCGCAGCCTCCTGGCAGGCGACCCGGTCGAGGTTGGGATCGCCTTCGCGGTCGCGCTCGGCGCGGTCCTGCTCCTCTCGGTCTGGGCGCTCCGCGGCCTGCGCAGCGCCGAGGCAGCCGGCTAGCCCGGCCCGAGGCCCTTCTCGCGGAGCTCGGCCTGCGCTCGCTCGCTCTTCTCCAGCCCATCGACGCCCATTCCGCGCAGGACGGCGTCCGTCTTCGTGAACTGCACGTCCCGGTAGTCGACGACCTGGATGCGGTTGCCCCAGGGGTCGCGGAAGTCGAGCCCGCGCCCCCGGAGGATCTCCACGCCTGCCTCCTCCAGTGCCCGGCGGGTCGCCTCCTTGTCGTCGACGACGAGGCCGAAATGCCGGTCGTCGTCCGGCGCCTGCGTGCGTCCCTCCCCGAGCGCGATGAACTGGTCGCCCATGTCCACGAACGCCATCCGGCCCGCACGGCCGCGGAGCGTCAGCTCGAAGATCGAGCCGTAGAACGCCAGCGCCTCGTCCACGTTCCCGACCTCGAGAGCGACGTGATTGACGCCGAGAAGCCGCGGCCGGGAGCTCACCGGGTTCCTCCGACACACCGTGCGGGTAGCGTGGGGAGGGACGAAAGCACGGTTCCAGAACCCTAGCGGGAAGGTTTTTGAGGATTTGATGAAAACTCTGCCGCCCCCGGGCGAGCGCGCCGATTAGCTCCTACAGTGATTGACTTGTCGACTATCGCCCGGATCGTCGTCGGCCTGTTGCTGCTCTGGGCCGCGGCGGCAAAGCTTCGCCGCAGGCAGGACCTCCCGGACTGGCTGGCCGCCTATGGCGTGCCCGCGAACGCCGCACCGTCGGTCGCCTGGGGCGTGATCGCGGCCGAGGGCCTCGTCGGCATCCTCGTCCTCTTCGGAATCGCGACGCCCCTGAGCGTCTACGCAGCCATCGCCCTGGGCCTCGTCTTCGTCGGCGCTCTCGGACTGGCGGCCCTCCGCGGGGTCGAGCGGCTCCGCTGCGGGTGCTTCGGCGCCTCCGAAGGGAAGACCACCCATCTCCTGCTCCGCGCCGTCGGCTTCACGCTCCTGACCCTCCTGGCGGCCTTCGGAGGTGAGATCGACGTCGGCGGCTCGTCCGACACGCTGATCGCGGTCGCGCTCGTCGTCCTCACGGCCGCGGTCATCCTGCTCTCCCTGCTCGTGCTCGCGCTCTACCGCCAGGTAGGCGTCCTGACGATGCGGATCGGCCCGCGCGTCCCGTTCGAGCTCGCGGAGGAGGGCCCGGAGGTCGGCGCCTCCGCGCCGCCGCTCGAGGGGCTTCGGGGCAGGCGCGCCGAGGTCGTCTTCTTCTTCTCCGCCACCTGCCGCCTCTGCCGCCAGCTGAGCCCGGGCGTCGCCGCGCTCGCGCGCCAGGGGCTGGCCGTGCGAGTCGTCGAAGAGGAGCAGGAGGAGGACGTCTTCAAGCGCTGGAACGTACCTGGCACACCCTTCGTCGTCCACGTCCTCGACGGCATCGTCGCCGCGAAGGGCACGGTGAACACACTCGAGGAGCTCGAGACGCTCTTGGACGCCGGCAAGGCGAGGATGAATGCCGCAGCCTGACGGCACGCGGCTCGACCGGCAGGCCGAGCGCCTGTCGGCCAAGCTCGCCGAGTCGCAGACCCGCAAGTCGTTCCTCGGCAGGCTCGGGGCGGCCGCGCTCGCAATCGCCGGGGGGTCAGCAGTCGCCGCGGCAGTGAAGCCGGACGAGGCCGACGCCTTCCATCTCTGCGGGCACATCTGGACAACCGGCTCGTGCCCGAGCCCGTACCCGCCGCTCGCGCGCATCGACCGCAAGGGCTACCCGCTCCACCCGTCGAGCGGACGCCCGATCGACAACCTCGGGCGCATCGTCGATTCCGCCGGCTACGCGCTGGACGGCAACGGCAACCGGCTTCTCGGCCCCGACGGCGCGGTGCTCGCGCCCGGGCCGCGCACCCGCGTCTGCGAGGACTGGACGCGCGAGGTGAAGGGGCTCCGCGACCTACGGATCCAGGGCTCGTGGTATCGGTGCTGCGGCGGGCAGATCCGCAAGCTCACCGACTGCTGCTCGTTCAGCAGCCGGCGGATCAACGGCGACGCCTCGCTCGTCGGCTACTGCTGGGGCGGCCGCCGCGTGTACTGCGTCATGTACTACGACACGGGGCTGGCGTGCTGATCGAGCTCGGAGTGGCGATCGCCGCGCTGACGGCGGGGGTCTCCGGAGCCTGGTCGCCCTGAGGATTGTCGATGCTCGAGACATTCACTCCCGCCGTGTGCGGGAGCCGGAAACGTCAGATCGTCGGCCAGAGCCTCTTCGCCGTGGCGGCCGTCGTGACCTCAGCCATGCTGGGCCTGCTCCTCGGGCTGCTCGGGAGCATGCTCGGCGCCGAGCAGGCAGTGCTCGGCGCGGCCGCGCTCGCCCTCGTGGCGGCCGCGCGCGAAGCCGGCCTCATCCGTTTCTCCATCCCGCAGGCGCGCCGCCAGGTACCCGAGCACTGGCGCTTCGAGCTGCCGCTTCCGGTCTGGGCGACTGGCTACGGCGCAGGGCTCGGCGCGGGATTCTTCACCTACCAGCCGATCTCGACCTTCTGGGTCGCGTGCGCCGGCGCGCTCGCCCTCGCCGAGCCCGTTCCCGCCGCACTCTGCGTCTCGCTCTACGGCGCCGGCCGCGCCCTCATGGTCGTCTGGCCGCGCAGGCGCGCCGACGACCCGACGGCGGCAGTCGAGCGCCTCACCAGCCGACGCGGGACGCTTCTGCGCGCGAACGTCATCGCCCTCGTCGCGTGCGGGATCCTGCTCGCGGTGGCGCCGGCGGCGGGCGCCGGGGTCACGCAGATCGCCCAGAACGCACTCGATCCGACCGTCGACCGGGGCAACCTTGCGTTCGCGACCGCGAGCGGCGACGTGGTCGTGCGCCCGGCGAGCGGCCCGGACCGCACGTACAACGGCGCCGCCGAGCCGTCGCTCTCGGGGCCCTACCTGGCGTACAGGGACTCGGCGGGGATCCGTGTCATCCGCTGGGCGGACGGAACCGAGGTCAGGCGGATCGCCAGCCCGAACGTGTCGAAGCCGGCGCTCGCCTGGCCGCTGATCGCCTTCGTCCGCCGCGCCCCCCCGTACGACAAGCTCTTCGTGCGCAACCTCGTGACCGGCAGGGTGACGCTCTACGCCACTGTCCGCCTGCCGACGGACCTCGGACGCCCGTCGCTCCGCCACGGCCGGCTGGCGTGGCACTCGGCGACCCGCAAGGAGTCGAAGATCATGGTCGTCACGCTCTCGAGTGGAGCGCGACGCACGATGGCCATCACTCGGATCGGGCTCCTCGGCAACCCGTCGATCTACCGCACGCGGGTCGTCTGGGCAGACGCGCGCTTCGGCGTCACGTTCCTGAAGCAGGGCTGGGTCACCGGCTCCAGGCGGGTCGTCCTGGCGAGGATCAACAGCCGCACGGTGAGCTACTGGACGACCGCTCTGGCGAGCAATGCGGCGTACATGACGCGCTGGGTCATGCCGACCGTGCGCACCGACCTGTTCCGCCGCACTCCTTAACTTCACCTTAATGGTCGGAAAACGCTTGCTCCCCCAGTTGAGGGAATGCAAAGCGGCCGACCGCCCGTATAGTCCCGTATGCAAGAAGGCGCTCGCGCCTATCGGGTAGAGGTACCAACAGGGAGAGAAATGCGGCCATTCCTGTCCATGCGACTTGTCGTGCTGTGCATCGCTGCTGTGGCGGCGCTTGCGCTCGCGGGCACTGCTTCGGCAGAGCGTTACATCGTGCTCTACAAGGAGCACGGCTTCGGCAACTGGTCGGCGAAGTCCGACATCACGCGTGCCGGCGGCTCCGTCGTCGCGACGTACCCGCAGGTCGACGTCGTGATCGCCGAATCGAGCGATCCCGACTTCGTCAAGGACATGGACCGGCTGCGGTCCGTCGAGGGCGTCGCCGCGGTCGGTAGCGTCGTCGCGAGCGCCTCGGGCTTCGGCTTCGACGGCGGCTCGAACCGGCTCGACAACGAGCCCGTCACCGACTCGGATCCGCTGTCTCCGCTCCAGTGGTACGCCAAGCGGATCAAGGCGCCCGAGGCACACCAGGTCACGGGCGGGGCCCCGGAGGTCACCGTCGGCGTCATCGACACCGGTGTCGACGCAACGCATCCGGATATCGACGGCAACATCGACGCCTCGCGCAGCGTCTCCTGCGTGAGCGGCGCCCCGAACCAGGACCCGGCTGCGTGGAACGACGACTCCGGGCACGGCACGAACGTGGCCGGCATCATCGCCGCCGAAGCGAACGGCCAGGGCATCGTCGGCATCGCGCCGCGCGTGAAGCTGGCGGTCATCAAGGCCGGCGTGCACTCCGGCGCGAGCGACTTCTTCCTCGCCGACGCGGTCATCTGCTCGCTCGTCTGGGCGGCCGACCACGGCGTCGACGTCGCGAACAACAGCTACTCGGTCGACAGCGCGCTGTCCGGCGGGACGACGACCTACTGCCGGGCTGACGACGCGCAGCGCACCGTCATCAAGGCCGTCTCTCGCGCCGTGGAGTACGCGCAGCGGCGCAACGTGACGATGATCGCCTCCGCCGGGAACGACGGGCGCGACATGTCCGACCCGGCGTTCGACCGCTGCAGCCGGCTCCCGAGCGGGCTGCCGGGCGTGCTGACGGTCTCCTCGATCGGCCTGATGGACGGCCTCGCGGCCGGCCCGCCCTCGAACTTCGGCCTCGGCTACGTCGACCTGACGGCGCCCGGCGGCGACTTCATGCAGGGCGCCCCGCCCGCGGGCCTGATCCTGGGCCCGTGGCCGGCGGCCATGCAGGTCCCGCGGCTCGTCTGCGACCCGTGCGAGGGCCCCGGCGCGGCGTTCTACCGCTACTTCGCGGGCACGTCCCAGGCGGCGGCCCAGGTCAGCGGCGTGGCGGCCCTCGTCGTCAGCAAGTTCGGCAAGGACAAGTGGTGGAAGCGCGGCGGCGGGACGATGGATCCCGAGGACGTCTCGCTCATCCTCCGCCAGACCGCGGATCCGCTCCCGTGCCCTGCCGACGCGCGCTGCGTCTCGAAGAAGAACGAGAACGGGTTCTACGGCAAGGGCGTGGTCAACGCGCTCCGCGCCGTCACGCGCGACAAGCGTGACCGTTAACCCCGGTCGTTAGACTCGGAGGCGTGGCAGAGCTGGTCGGCATCTGGCGTGCGCCTGCGCGGCGCATCCCGATGGAGTCGCTCGACGAGGCGACGGTCCGGGAGGACGGGCTCGACGGCTGCGCGCATGCGCGCTCGGGCAAGCGCTCGATCCTCTTCGTCGCGGCCGAGGACCTCGCGTCGCTCGACCTCGAGCCGGGCATCGTCCGCGAGAACTTCACCGTCAGCGGCGACGAGGTGATGCGGTGGCCTGTCGGCCAGCGCGTCGCCGTCGGCGAGGCCGAGTTCGAGATCTCCATGGTCTGCGATCCGTGCCATCTGATGGAGGAGATCCGCCCGGGGCTCCAGGCAGAGCTCGAGGGCAAGCGCGGCATGCTCGCCTCCGTCGTCCGCACCGGACAGGTCCGGGTGGGCGATGACGTCAGGCCGCTTTGACGGCGGCGACGAGCTTTTCCACCGACGACTTGGCGTCGCCGAAGAGCATCGCCGTGTTCGGCCGGTAGAAGAGGTCGTTGTCGATCCCGGCGAAGCCCGGGCTCATGCTGCGCTTGAGGACGACGACGTTGACCGACTGGTCGACGTTCAGGATCGGCATGCCGTAGAGCGGGCTCTCGGGATCATCGCGGGCGGCCGGGTTCGTGACGTCGTTGGCGCCGATGATCAGGGCCACGTCGGTGCGCGGGAACTCGGGGTTGACGTCCTCCATGTCGTAGAGCTGCGGGTAGGGGACGTTCGCCTCGGCGAGGAGGACGTTCATGTGGCCCGGCATGCGGCCCGCGACCGGGTGGATGGCGTACTTGACGTCGACGCCGCGCGCCTCGAGCAGGTCGGCGAGCTCGCGCACGTTGTGCTGCGCCTGCGCGACCGCGAGGCCGTATCCGGGCACGACGACGACCCGGCTCGCGTAGGCGAGCATGACCGCGGCATCCTCGGCGGTCACCTCGCGGTAGCTCTTCCCGTCGGTGGAGGCTGCCGCGCCGCCCGCGGCGGCCGGGGCCGGCGCGCCGAACGCCCCGAAGAGGACGTTGGCCAGCGAGCGGTTCATCGCCCGGCCCATGAGGACCGTGAGCAGCGTTCCCGAGGCGCCGACGAGCGTCCCGCCGATGATGAGCGCCGTGTTCTCGAGCACGAAGCCGGCCGAGGCCGCCGCCAGGCCCGTGAACGCGTTCAGGAGCGAGATCACGACCGGCATGTCCGCGCCGCCGATCGGGAGCACTAGCAGGACGCCGAAGACGAGCGCGCCGAGCAGCAGGAGGACGGCCCAGATCCCCGCCTCGGTCGATCCCGCCAGGATGCCCGCCACGAGCAGGCCGGCGAAGAGGATCGCGTTCACGATCTGCTGGCCGCGGAACACGATCGGCCGCCCCGGCAGGAGCTCCTGGAGCTTGCCGAACGCGACGAGGCTGCCCGAGAAGCTGATCGACCCGATCAGCGCGGAGAAGAGCATCGCGCCCATCCACTCCGGCAAGACGTGGCCCGATGCCGGCGCCAGCCGGTGGAACTCGGCCGCGGCGATCAGGGCGGCCGCGCCCCCACCGACGCCGTTGAAGAGCGCCACCATCTGCGGGATGGCGGTCATCTTCACCATGCGGGCCGAGGCGACGCCGATGACCGTGCCCACGGCCATCCCGGCGATGATGATCCAGTACGTGTCGATGTCCGGGTCGAGGAACGTGAAGACGATCGCGATCGCCATCCCGACCGCCGCGACGACGTTCCCGGAGCGCGCGGTCGCCGGCGAGGACAGCCGCTTGATCCCGATGATCAGGCAGACGCTCGCCACGAGATAGGCGAGGTTGATGTTCGTCTGGGAGACGGCGAGCGTCACTCGTCGCGCTCCGCCGGCTTGCGCTTGAACATCTCCAGCATGCGGTCGGTGACAAGGAAGCCGCCGACCACGTTGATCGTCCCGAAGACGACCGCGACGAAGGCCAGCACCTTCTCGAGGTCGGAGTCCGCAGAGCCCGCGATCAGCATCGCGCCGACGAGGATGATCCCGTGGATCGCGTTCGTTCCCGACATGAGCGGCGTGTGCAGGAGCGTCGGCACACGCGAGATCAGCTCGAAGCCGAGGAAGACGGCGAGCACGAAGACGGTGATGCTGGTGAGCAGGGTCTGACTCATGCGCTCGCCTCCTTCGTCGCGCGCCCGTCGTGGGCGACACACGTGTCGCGCACGATCTCGTCCTCGAAGTCGAGCACCAGCTCGCCGTCCTTGACGAGCAGGCCGAGGAAGGAGTGGACGTTGCGCGAGTACATCTGGCTCGCGTGCACGGGCATCGTCGCGGGCAGGTTCGTGAGGCCGACCACGGTGACGCCGCCGCTCTCGATCGTCTCGCCCGGCTTCGTGACTGCGCAGTTCCCGCCCGCCTCGGCCGCGAGATCGACGATCACGGAGCCTGGGCGCATGCCCGCGACGGCCTCCTCGGTGATCAGCTCGGGCGCCGGGCGGCCGGGGATGAGCGCTGTCGTGATGACGGCGTCCGACTCGGCTGCGTGGCGCGCGATCAGCTCCTGCTCGCGCGCGTGCTGGTCCTCGGCGAGCGCGATCGCGTAGCCCCCGACGCCCTCGGCGCCCTCCACGTCCAGCTCGAGGAACGACGCGCCGAGGCTCTCCACCTGCTCCTTCACGACGGGGCGCACGTCGAATGCCGAGACGACGGCACCGAGCCGCCGTGCGGTCGCGATCGCCTGCAGGCCTGCGACGCCGGCGCCGAGCACGAGCACCTTCGCGGGCGGGATCGTCCCCGCCGCGGTCGTGAGCATGGGGAAGAACTTGCCCAGGTGCTCGGCGGCCAGGATCGCGGCCTTGTAGCCGGAGATCGTGCTCTGCGAGGAGAGCGCGTCCATGGGCTGCGCGCGCGTCACACGCGGGATCACGTCCATCGAGAAGGCGGTGACCTTGCGGCCGGCCAGCGTCTGGACGATCTCCGGGTCGACGAGCGGCTGGAGCAGCGCGATCAGCGCCTGGCCCTCGCGCAGACGTGCGACCTCGTCCGGCGAGGGCTTGCGGACCTTGCAGACGACGTCGGCCTCGCGGTAGAGCTCGTCGGTCGAGACGATCCGCGCGCCGACCTCCTCGTAGGCGGAGTCAGCGAAGGTCGCGGTCTCGCCGGCGCCCTGCTCGACGATCGTCTCGACGCCCTCGTCGCCGAGCCGCCGCGCCGTGTCCGGCACGACGGCCACCCGGGTTTCCCCCGGAGCCGTCTCCTTTGCAACCCCCACCTTCATCGTCGGGCGGAGTCTAAGCTGGTCCGATGGACGGATGGCTGGAAGAGGCGCGGGCGAAGCTGGCCGCCGAGGTCGGTGACGAGCCCTCGACCTACGACCTGACGCGCGCCGAGGTCGAAGAGCTCCTCGAGCTGGCGCGTATCGCGGCGCACGAAAGCGGCGAGCGGACGAACGCTCCGCTTCTCTGCTACCTGGTCGGCCTCGCCCGTGGTCGCCACGGAGGCGATCTGGGCGAGCTTGTCGACGCGACCGTCGGCACATCTGCATAGGCTGCGCCGATGCCCGCCCTGACCGGCAGGACGGCGATCGTCACAGGCGCCTCGAGCGGAATCGGCCTCGCGACCGCTCGCGCGCTCGTGGCCGAGGGCGCCCGCGTGGCGCTCGGTGCCCGCCGCGTGGAGCGCCTGGAGCAGATCAAGGCCGAGCTAGGCAACGGCCACGTCGTGGCGCAACTGGACGTAACCGATGCCGAGAGCTGCAGGTCCTTTGTCGAAGTCGCCGTAGGCGAGTTCGACAACATAGACATCCTCTTCAACAACGCCGGCCTCGCGCTGGGGCGGACGGAGATCGCCGACGGCTCCGACGAGGACGACGCGATCATGTGGGAGACGAACGTCGCAGGGCTCGTGCGCATGACACGGCTCGTGCTGCCGCACATGGAGGACGGCCGGGGCCACATCGTCAACATGGGCTCCTGGGCGGGCCGTGAGGCCTACGCGGGCGGCGGCATGTACGTGGGGTCGAAGACCGCGGTGCGCGCGCTCACGTACGTGATGCGCAAGGAGCTCGTCGGCCGCATCCGCGTCTCGACCGTCGATGCGGGAATGGTGGGCGACACGGAGTTCTCGGACGTCCGCTTCGGCGGCGACCAGGAGAAGAAGGCCGCGGTCTACCGCGGCGTCGAGTACGTGACGCCCGAGGAAATCGCCGACTGCATCCTCTGGACGTTGACGAGGCCGGCCCACATGGTCATTGATGAGATGGTCGTGAAGCCGCTCAAGCAGGCGAGTCAGGACGCGATCGTCAGGGACTGAGGCCACCCGTGGCTCTCACCATTCTCGAGGGATCGACCTTCTGCGTCTCCGACGAGCGGGGCGACATCGTCGAGCCGACGATGGGCTTCTTCGCGCACGACACACGTTTCCTCTCGCGCTGGGCGCTGACGATCAACGGCGCGCGGCCGCTCATGCTCTCCTCGCGCAAGGTGGAGTACTACTCGGCCGCGTTCTTCCTACGGAACCCGGTCGTCGGTGACCTGGAGAACGACGAACTGTCCATCGGCCGCGAGCGGTTCGTCGGCCAGGCGATGCAGGAGCACATCGTCGTCTCGAACCACTCCCAGCGGACGATCTCCTTCGAGCTCGCGCTCGAGCTCGGCAACGACTTCGCGGACATCTTCTCGGTGAAGGAGTACGACTTCGCCCTCGGCGACCCCGAGCGCGCGGATCCGCTCCCGACGCCCATCCCGCCGGTGTACGAGCAGGGCGACAACCAGTTCGTGATCGCCCTTCAGGACGAGAGCTTCCACGGGATCACGCAGGTCGTCTTCTCCGAGCGGGGGGAGGCCTCGGACTCGACCGTGACGTACAGCATCGAGCTCGAGCCGCGCGAGAGCTGGCGCCTGCGCGCCGACGTGATTCCGTCGGCGGACGGGGTCGCGACCGAAGCGCAGATCGTCGAGCGGCGCTTCGGCGACGAGCTCGCGCGCGTCCGCGACTCGCTCGCGGCCTGGCGTCTGCGCGTGCCGCAGCTGCGGAGCTCCTGGGACGAGCTGATGCACACCTTCGGCCGGTCGGTAGCCGACCTGTCCTCGCTGCGCATGGATCAGGACCCACGCCTCTCGGGCGCGCTGCCTGCGGCCGGGATGCCCTGGTTCATGACCGTGTTCGGGCGGGACACGATCATCACGTGCCTGCAGACGCTCCTCTTCGGGCCGGATCTGGCGCAGAACGCGCTCGCGGTCCTCGCCGAGCTGCAGGCGACAGAGGACGATGCGAGCATCGACGCCGAGCCCGGCAAGATCGTCCACGAGGTCCGGCAGGGCAAAGGGGCGCTCGCGTGGTTCCCGCGCTACTACGGCACGGTCGACGCCACGCCGCTCTACCTCATCCTCCTGTCCGAGGTGTGGCGCTGGACCGATGACGCCGGAATGGTGCGCGACCTGCGCGAGCCGGCGATGCGCGCGCTCGAGTGGATCGACGAGCACGGCGACCTGGACGGCGACGGGTTCGTCGAGTACCAGCGGCGCTCGCCGCGCGGGCTCCTCAATCAGTCGTGGAAGGACTCGGGCAACTCGCAGCTCTTCCACGACGGGCGGCAGGCCGAGGCGCCGATCGCCCCGTGCGAGGTGCAGGGCTACGTGTACGACGCCAAGGTTCGGCTGGCCGAGCTCGCGCGGGAGGTCTGGCGCGAGCGCGAGCTCGCCGAGCGCCTGGAGCGCGACGCCGCCGAGCTGCAGGCCCGCTTCGACGACGCCTTCTGGTGCGAGGAACGCGGCGGGTACTACGCACTCGCGCTCGACGGGAACAAGGAGCCCGTGGACTCGCTGACCTCGAACATGGGCCACCTGCTCTGGAGCGGGATCGTCCCGCCCGAGCGGGTCGACGCCGTCGTCGACCAGCTCATGGGCGAGTCGCTGTGGTCCGGCTGGGGCATCCGGACGATGTCGTCCGCCGACGCGGGCTTCAACCCGCTCGCGTACCACAACGGCACCGTCTGGCCGCACGACACGTCCCTGATCGCATGGGGCCTCGCGCGCTACCGACGCTGGCCCGAGGCGCACCGGATCATCAGGCGCATGCTGGACTCGGCCACGTTCTTCGACTACCAGCTTCCGGAGGTTTTCGCGGGCTTCTCCCGCACCGAGACGCCCTTTCCGATCCCGTATCCGACGGCCGCGCGCCCACAGGCGTGGGCGGCCGGAACCCCCGTGCTCCTCCTCCGCCTGCTTCTCGGCATCGAGCCGGACCACCGCCGGCACGTCCTCGGCACCATCGCCCCGGACCACGTCCCGGCCTGGGCGGGCGCGATCCGCCTGACGGGCGTGCGCGCGTTCGACCGGTCGTGGGACGTGCAACTCGAGGACGGGCACGTCATCATCGACGAGACGTGAGGATCGCCATCCTCTCTCCCGTGTGGTTTCCGGTTCCGCCGGTGGGCTACGGCGGGATCGAGTGGGTGGTGTCGCTCCTCGCCGACGGGCTCGCCGAGTTGGGCCACGACGTGACGCTCTTCGCCTCGGGCGATTCGGAGACGAAGGCCGAGCTCGTCTCCGTCTTTCCGACGGCGCCGTCCGAGCAGATCGGGAAGACGGGGACGGAGCTGCGCCACGCGCTCTCGTGCCTCGAGCGCGCGGGCGACTTCGACATCGTCAACGACCACTCCGGGCCGCTCGCCGCCGCGATCGGAGGCGCCGGCGGGACGCCGCTCGTGCACACCGTCCACGGGCCCCTGACCGGCGCCGACGGCGACCTCTACGCATCACTCGGCCGCGTCCACCCGGACGTCGGGCTGATCTCGCTCTCCTTCAACCAGCGCCGCCCGCAGCCGGATCTCAACTGGGTGGCGAACTGCCACAACGCCCTCGACCTCGACGCCTATCCGGTGCATTCCTCGCGGGGCGAGTACCTGCTCTTCCTCGGGCGCATGAGCGAGGACAAGGGCTGCCACCGTGCCGTCGAGGTCGCGCAGCAGGCGGGCGTTCCGCTCAAGATCGCCGGGAAGATGCGGGAGCCGGCCGAGCGCGAGTACTTCGAGACGTACGTGGCGCCGCACCTCGGCGACGGGGTCGAGTACCTCGGCGAGACGAGCCACGGCAAGAAGGTCGCGCTCCTCCAGAACGCGCGCGCCACGCTCTTCCCGATCGAGTGGGAGGAGCCGTTCGGGCTCGTGATGATCGAGTCCATGGCGTGTGGCACGCCCGTGATCGCCACGCGCTGGGGTGCCGTGCCCGAGGTGATCGAGCACGGGCGCTCCGGGATCGTCGTGGACGACTACCGGGAGATGGCCGACGCGCTCCCCGACGCCGACCGCATCGAGCTGATGGAGTGCCGCCGTTCGGTCGAGGAGCGGTTCTCAGCCGAGCGCATGGTGCGCGACTACGAGGACGCCTACAAGGCCGTCCTCGCGGGAACCCCGGCACCTTCCGAGGTGTAGCGGCTGTGTGGACCGGCGAATTCCCTGCGCGCTGATGACGCTGCTCCTCGCCTCGTGCGACGGCGGCGGCGTGGAGACCAGGACCGTGGCGGCGCCTCCGCCGCTGCCTCCGCTCTCGGGCCGGCTGGCGGTGTCGGTGGACGACGACATCGCCGTCGTCGGCGCCGACGGGAGCGGCCGGCGGGTCGTGGTCGAGGCGCCGGGCCCGCAGTTCGACGCGGACTGGTCTCCGGACGGCGCGCACCTCGCCTACCGCGACTCGCGCACGGGAGTCAACGTCAACGACGAGATCTACGTCTCGTCGGGGGACGGGACCGGGGCGCGCAACCTGACGGCGAGCCCGTCGAACGAGTGGTCGCCCGCCTGGGCGCCGGACGGCGGGCAGATCGCCTTCGCCTCCGACCGTGAAGGCGAGTTGCGGATCTTCGTGATGGACGCCGACGGCTCCGGTGTCCGGCGGGTCACCGACATCTGGGGCGAGTATCCGGCCTGGTCGCCCGACGGGAAGCAGATCGCGTTCGCCTCGCACGTGGGCGGCGCCGGCCTGCACGGGGATCCGAACTACGACGTCTTCGTCGTCGACGCGGACGGCAGCGGGCTCCGCCAGCTGACCGAGACCCCCGCGTACGACATGTACCCCGCGTGGTCGCCGGACGGGACGCAGATCGCGTTCCATTCCACCCGCTCGACGCCGGAGAGCTTCGAGGCGCCGGAGCGGGACCCCGAACGGACTGCCGACTACGACGTCTTCGTCGTCCCGGCCGAGGGCGGTCGCGCGCGCAACCTCTCGCGCGACCTGGAGCGGCAGCAGCGGTTCCCCGACTGGTCGCCCGACGGCCGCTGGCTCGCCGTGGACGAGGAGGGCTCGGTGGCGTTCGTGCCGACGGACGGATCGGCGCGGGTCAGCCGGCCGGGGCTGGTCGGCGGGTTTCCCGCCTGGGCGCCGGACTAGGCGGACGACTTCGAGCCGACCGCGGCGAGCGCCTGCTCGAGGTCGGCCACGAGATCGGCGGCCGACTCGATCCCGACCGACAGCCGGATCAGGTTGCCGGGCGTTGCGAACGCCGAGTCAGCCGTCGAGGCGTGCGTCATCTGCGCCGGCACCTCGATGAGGCTCTCGACGCCGCCCAGGCTCTCCGCGAGCGTCCAGACCTTCGTGCGGCCGACGATCGCCCTCGCCTCCTCGTCGCTGCCGGCGAGGAAGGAGATCATGCCGCCGAAGTCGCGCATCTGGCGGGCGGCGATCTCGTGGCCCGGGTGGTCGGGGAGGCCGGGGTAGAGCACCTTCTCGACCGCGGGATGCTCGGCGAGAAGGGCGGCCACGGCGCGGGCGTTCTCGCAGTGGCGGTCCATGCGGACGGCGAGCGTCTTCAGGCCGCGCAGCACGAGCCAGCAGTCGAACGGGCCCGGCACCGCGCCGAGGGACTTCTGGAGGAACTTGAGCCGCTCGGCGACCGTCGGGTCGTTGGTCGCGGCGAAGCCGCCGATCACGTCCGAGTGGCCTCCGAGGTACTTCGTCGTCGAGTGGATGACGATGTCCGCCCCCAGCTCGAGCGGGCGCTGGAGGTAGGGCGTGGCGAAGGTCGAGTCGACGACGACCATCGCGCCCGCGGCGTGCGCCGCCTTGGCGGCCTTTTCGATGTCGATCAGGTTCAGGAGCGGGTTCGTCGGCGTCTCCAGCCAGACGATGCGCGTGGCGTCATCGAGGTGCTCCTCCAGCCCGGCGTCGATCTCCGGGGCCGAGAGGAACGTGAACTTGTAGCCCTTGGGCTCGTAGACCTGGGAGAACATCCGGTACGTGCCGCCGTAAACGTCGTTGACGGAGACGACGCGGTCGCCCGGCTCCAGCAGGTGCATGATCGTCGTCGTCGCGCCGAGCCCCGACGAGTACGCGAGCCCGTGGTCGGCGCCCTCGAGCGAGGCAAGGCAGGTCTCGAGCGCCGTCCGCGTCGGGTTCCCCGAGCGCGAGTAGTCGTAGCCCTTGTTCACCCCGACGTCGTCCTGGGCGTAGGTCGTCGACTGGTGGATGGGCGGGATCACAGCCCCGGTCGCCGGGTCGGGCTCCTGCCCGTCGTGAATGGCGCGAGTCTCGAAATCCACAGTCGAAGTCTACGCAGCGCGTCACTTCCGGACACGCCCTGGGGTCTGACCCCCGGACATGGCCGCTCGGACTAGACGGCGTCCATGGACGCTCGGACGTGCGCCAGGTACTCGAGGAGGTCGGCGCGCGTGAGGACGCCGACCGGCTTGCCCGCCCGGGCGACGATGACGGCGGGGTTGCCGGCCGAGAGGTCGGCGAAGACGGTGTCGACCGACTCGTCGATCTCCACCGCGGGAAGCGGCGGCTCCATCGCTGCGGCTACCTCGTCGTCCAGCGCCTCGCGGTTGCGGAAGACGCGCTCGAAGAGGCCGCGCTCGCGGATCGAGCCGACGACGTCCGCGAGGCTCTCCCCGCCGCCGTCGTGGCGGACGACCGGGATCTGCGAGATCGAATACCGCTGCATGAGGTCGATCGCCTCGCCGACCTTCTGGTGCGACTCGACGGTGACGAGCTCGGGGATCCCCGGCTCCTCGCCGCGCTTGAAGGCGAGCACCTCCTCGATCGTCGGCGCCTGCGCGTCCCGCTCGAGGAAGCCGTGCTCCATGAGCCAGTTGTCGTCGTAGAGCTTCGAGAGGTACCCGCGGCCGGAGTCCGGGATCAGCGTCACGATCGTCGCGCCGACGCCGAGGCGCTTCGCGATCTCCAGCATCGCCCACACCGCCGTGCCGCCCGAGCCGCCCACGAGCAGCCCTTCCTCACGCGCCAGCCGCCGCGCCGTGCGGAACGAGTCGCCGTCCGAGACGGTGATGTACTCGTCCACGAGGGACGGGTCGTACGTAGTCGGCCAGAAGTCCTCGCCGATTCCCTCAACGAGGTAGGGGTGAACGTTGTCCGGCTGCGAGAAGATCGAGCCCTCCGGATCGGCGCCCACGACCAGCAGGTCGGGCTTCTGCTCCCGGAGGTGGCGCGCGACGCCGGAGATCGTCCCGCCCGTGCCGACCGAGAACACGATCGCGTCGATCTCGCCGCCGGTCGCCTCCCAGATCTCGGGTCCGGTCGTCTCGTAGTGCGCCTGCGGGTTCGCCTGGTTCGAGTACTGGTCGGGCTTGAAGGCGCCGGGGATCTCCTCGGCCAGGCGGTTGGAGACCGAGTAGTAGCTCTCGGGCGACTCCGGCGGCACCGCGGTCGGGCAGATGACGACCTCGGCCCCGTAGCCGCGCAGCAGCGCCCGCTTCTCCTCGGCGATCTTGTCCGGCATGACGAAGACGCAGCGGTAGCCCTTGATCGCCGCCGCGATCGCGAGCCCGACGCCCGTGTTGCCGCTCGTCGGCTCGACGATCGTCCCGCCGGGACGCAGCTTCCCCTCGCGCTCGGCCGCCTCGATCATGCGGATCCCGATGCGGTCCTTCACGCTTCCGCCCGGGTTCATGTACTCGAGCTTGGCGAGCAAGGTCGCCCCGAGCTCGCGTCCGACGCGCTGCAGGCGCACGAGCGGCGTGTTCCCGACGAGGTCGAGGACGGTCGGATACTCGGGCGCCACGGGTAAAGCGTATTCGTTAGTGGCGGAAGTGCCGGCGCGACGTGAAGACCATCAGCGCGCCCGTCGAGGAGATCGCCTCGACGACCTCGTCGTCGCGCTTCGACCCGCCAGGCTGGATGAAGCCAGTGACCCCGGCGTCGAGCGCGAGCTGCGGCCCGTCCGCGAAGGGGAAGAACGCGTCCGAGGCGAGCACCGAGCCCTGGAGGTCGTGCCCGTGCTCCGCGGCCTTCTCGAGTGCGAGCCGCACGGCGTCGACGCGGCTCATCTGGCCGCCGCCGATCCCGATCGCCTGGAGGTCCTTCGCGATCACGATCGCGTTCGAGGCGACGTGCTTGGCGACCCGCCAGGCGAAGAGCAGGTCGCCCCAGGCGTGCTCGTCCGGGTGCGCCTGCGACACGACCGTCATGCCCTCGCGGTCGTCGACCTCGGAGTCGGCGTCCTGGACGAGGAACCCGCCCAGCACGCGGCGGTAGTCGCGGTCGCCGGGAGTCGCGCCGCGGCGCTCGCGGTCGCTCAGGATCCGGAGCGACTCCTTGCCCCGGAGCGCCGTGAGAGCCCCATCGTCGTAGTCGGGCGCGATCACCACCTCGACGAACTGCTCGGCGACCCGCGCGCCCAGCTCGGGCGAAACCTTCCGGTTCAGCGCGACCACGCCGCCGTAGGCCGAGACCGGGTCGGAGGCGAGCGCCCTCTCGTACGCCTCCTCGATCGACGCCGCGACGGCGCATCCGCACGGATTCGCGTGCTTGACGATGGCGCAGCACGGCAGCTCGAACTCCCGCACGACGGCCCGCGCGGCGTCGAGGTCGTTGAGGTTGTTGAACGAGAGCTCGCGCCCCCCGAGCTGCTCGACCCGCGAGAGCAGATGCCGCCGCACGCCGGCCTCCGCGTAATAGGCGGCGCGCTGGTGCGGGTTCTCGCCGTAGACGAGCTCGTCGACCCGCTGGAGGGAGAGCAGGAGCTGCGGCGGGAAGGTTTCGATGTCCGCGAACCACGTGGCGATCGACGCCTCGTAGGCGGCGGTGTGGGCGAACGCCTCTGCCGCAAGCCGCCGGCGCATGTCCAGCTCGATGCCGCCGTTGCGGAGCTGCCCGAGGATCTCGTCGTAGCGCTCCGGCCTGCAAAGTGGGACGACGTCGACGAAGTTCTTCGCGGCCGCGCGGAGCAGCGCCGGCCCGCCGATGTCGATCATCTCGACCGCGTCCTCCTCGCGGACGTTGCGGCGCGCGGTCACGCTCTGGAACGGGTAGAGGTTGACGCAGACGAGCTCGAACGTGCCGATGCCCTGCTCGCGCAGCTCGTCCAGGTCGGCCTCGCGCCCGCGCCGCGCGAGGATTCCGGCGTGGATGCGCGGGTGGAGCGTCTTCACGCGGCCGCCGAGCAGCTCGGGGACGTCGGTCAGCTCCTCGACCGGGACGACGTCGATGCCGAGCTCGGCGATGTACGCTGCCGTGCCGCCGCTCGCCACGATCTCGATGCCCAGGTCGTTCAGCCCGCGTGCGAACACGTCGAGGCCGTCCTTGTCGAACACGGAGATCAGCGCTCGGTCTACCTGCATGCTGGGACTAGGAGCGTAAGGCCCCGGCCAGATAGAGGCGCACGGCCTCGGGCAGGAGCCGGTGCTCGACGGCGTGGATGCGCTCGCGCAGAACCTCGGGCGTGTCGCCGGGCTCGACCGGCACGGCCTCCTGGAAGATGGCGGGCCCGGAATCGACGCCCTCGTCGACGAAGTGCACGGTCACGCCGGTCTCCGCCACCCCGGCGGCGAGCGCGTCCTCGATCGGCGTCGTTCCCGGGAACGCGGGCAGGAGCGAGGGATGGACGTTGATCGCCGTCCAGCGTTCGACGAACGCGGGCGTGAGGAGGTGCATGTACCCGGCGCAGACCACGAGCTCGACCCCGAGACCCGCGAGCCACTCGCTCATGGCCAGGTCGCGCTCCTCGCGCGAGGCGTAGTCGTCGAGCTCGAAGACTCCCGTGGGAATCCCAGCGCGCCCGGCGCGCTCGAGGGCGCCGGCGCCGGTGACGTTCGAGGCCACCCCCGCGATCGGGAGCTGCTGGTCGATCAGGGCCTGGAGGTTCGAGCCGCGTCCCGAGACGAGGACGCCGATCACGCCTCGTCCGCCCAGGCCACGCCCTCGACGCCCTCCTCGAGGGCACCGATGACGGTGAGGCCGGTATGCGGCGCGTCCTCCGCGCGCACGACCGCGCAGTAGCCGATTCCGAGATTGAAGACGCGGCGCTGCTCGTCCTCGGAGACGCCCTGCTCGTGGAGCCACGCGTAGACCGGCGGCCGCTCCCAGCTCGCGGGATCGATCCGCGCGCCGAGGCCGGGTGGGAGGACGCGGGAGAGGTTCCCGGCGATCCCACCGCCGGTGACGTGCGCGAGCGCGCGCACGGGGCACGCGGCGCGAAGCGCGCGAACGTCCTCGAGGTAGAGACGCGTGGGCGCGAGGAGAAGATCGGCGTCGAACGGCCCGTCTCCCACGAGGCGCCGGACGAGCGTGAACCCGTTGGCATGAAGGCCGCTCGAGGGAAGGCCCAGCACCACGTCGCCCGCACGGCAGGTCGTGCCGTCCACGACCTTGTCCCGCTGGACGATTCCGACCATCGTCCCGGCGAAGTCGAGCTCGCCCTCCCGGTAGATCCCGGGCAGCTCGGCGCTCTCGCCGCCCAGGATGGCGCACCCGGCCTCGCGGCAGACCGTCGCGGCACCGGCAACCAGCTCGGCGACCTCTGCAAGGTCGAGCGACGCTGCGGCGACGTAGTCGAGGAAGAAGAGCGGCTCGGCGCCGGTCGTGAGGAGGTCGTTCGCGCAGTGCGCCGCGAGGTCGCGACCGGCGTCGTCGAGCCGGCCCGCGCGCTTCGAGAGGATGAGCTTCGTGCCGACGCCGTCCGTCGTCGCGGCCAGGAGTCGCCCGTCGTCGAGTGCGAAGAGGCCGGCGAACCCGCCGAGGCCACCCGACACGGCCTCCGTCCGGGTGGAGTCGACGGCGACGCGCAGCCGCTCGACGATCTCCTCGGCCTTCGCCAGCGAGACGCCGGCCTCGCCGTACGAGCTCATAGCAGGACCTCGGCGACGAGCTCCGGCCTGCCCTCCGGGCCGCCGGGCTCGAAGCGAACGAGCGTGTCGCCGACGAGCACGTCGGTGTCGAGCCGGTCGACGCCGAGGATCTCCGAGAGCGCGACCGCCTTCTCCTCCGGGTCCTGCGCCCGCAGGTGGAGCTCGCCGAGCCGCAGCTCGTCGGTGTTGCTCAGGAGGTCCTCGATCCACTCGCGCGGCGGATGCACCTCCAGGCGGTAGCCGGCCTCGGTGGCGATGAACGTCCGCTTGCCGGGGTGATCCTGGATCTTGAGGCCGAGGTCGGCGGCGCGCTCGAGCGCCTCGGTGAAGCCGTCGTCGTCGAGGGCGATGCCGATGTGGTCGACGCGCGGGTGCTCCCAGTGGCCCGGCTGGAGGACGACGTTGACGCCGCCGCGCGCGAGCTCCACGAGCCGCAGGCGGAAGCCCATCGAGTCGAGCTCCTCCCAGGACGTGCCGGCCTCGAACCACTCGGAGGCCTCGCCCTTCCAGCCGTAGCGGCCGAGCAGCCCGAAGCCGAGCTTGCCGAGATAGCGGGCCTCGAGGAGCCTCACCTTGCTCGTCACGAGGTGGTAGTGGAAGAGCTGCACGCGACCCGCGCCATCGTAACCGGCGGGCTTACGGGAACCCGCGGGAGCATTTACGATGCAGCCACCTGCCCGAGGAAGGAGACGCATGTCGAGCACGCCGCCGCCCCCTCCGCCACCGCCGCCGAGCTACGAGCGGCCGTACTACGGCGTGCCCGCCGTCCCGGCGCCGCCCGGAGAGCTGATCGTCTTCCTCGTCGCCTGGGTGGTCGTCCTCATCGTCACCGTGGCCGCTGACGAGGTCGGTTGGAATGCCTTCCTCCAGGCAACCGTCTTCCTTTCCGGCGCGTACATCATCGCGCGCGGCATCGCCAAGGCCGGCAAGGTCTACGAAGGCCGCTAGGCCGCCGCGTCGTAAGCGCGGCCCGATACCCGTTGCCTTGCGCCGCCTTGCGGCGTAGCGTTTGGCCCCCATGTCGAAAAGGGCGACATGCTGACGGTGCGGGACATCGCCGCCATGCCGGGCCTTGAGCTCACGGTCGCGGCAGGTTCTGACGGGCTTGCGAACGAGGTCAGCTGGCTGCACGTCTCGGAGCTGGCCGACCCTACCGAGTTCCTCGAGGGCGGCGAGTTCCTGCTCACGACCGGGCTCGGCGTGGGCGACCAGGCCACGTCGCAGCGGGCCTACGTGCGCCGGCTCGCCAAGCACGGCCTCGCAGGGCTCGGCTTCGGGATCGGCTTCGGCTACCCGGACGTGCCCGCGCCGATGGTCGAGGAGGCGGACAAGCTCTCCTTTCCGACCATCGCCGTGCCGTACGAGCTGCCCTTCGTCGCCATCACGAAGGCGGCCTTCTCGCACCTCGCGAACGAGCAGCTCGAGCAGGTCACGCGCGCGCTGGCCGTGCACGAGCGCCTCGCGGACGCCGTCATCCGGGGGCGCGGCCTCCAGGCCCTCCTCGCGGTCGTCTGCAACCACCTCGACTGCAGCCTCGCGCTCGTCGACGAGAGCGGGCGCGTGGTCAGCGAGCGGCACGGCCGCCGGCGCGTCTCCTTCGACGACGCGCTCGAGCTCCCGGTCGTGGCGGGCGGCGAGGTGGCGACGCTGCGCGCCGCGCGCGAGGGGAGGCCTTTCGAGGAGTACGACAAGCTCGTCCTTCACCACGGGCAGACGGCGCTGGCCTTCGAGCTCTCGCGCCGCCGCGCCGTGAGCGCCGCCGAGCTCCGTCTTGCCGGCGACCTGCTCGAGGACCTCGAGGGCGAGCGGCTCGACGACCGCGAGACCGGCAGGCGCATGGCGGCCTTCGGGCTCGAGCCGGCGGAGCGCTACGCCGCGCTCCTCGCGGCGCCGCGCAACGGCGAGAGCGGGGAGCAGGTGCGCCGCGAGGTGGCCGAGGAGCTCGACCGGCGTCGCGTGCGCTACCTCTCGACGGCCCGTCGCGACCGGGCGGCGTTCCTCGTCGAGGCCGCGAGCGAGGAGGAGATCCTCGGCCTCGCGGAGACGATCGTGAAGGCCGGCCCGCCCGCCCGCGTGGGCGTCGGGAGGCCGGCGCTCGGGCGTGCGCTCGGCCGCAGCCTGCTCGAGGCGCGCGCGGCGCTCGACTCGGCCGGCGGCGAGGTCGCCTCCTATCGCGACCTCGGCTCGCTCGAGCTCCTGCTTGGCCTCCCGGACGCGGCGCTCGAGGCCTTCGTCGACCGCGTGCTCGGCCCGGTGGCGGACAGCGGGCGGCTGATGGAGTCGCTGGCGGCCCTGCTCGACTCGGGCTGCCGCTGGAGCGATGCAGCGGAGCAGCTGGGCGTCCACCGGCATACCCTGCGGTACCGCATGGAGAGATTGCGCGAGCAGACCGGGCGCCATCCGGACGATCCGGAGGAGCGCATGGAGCTCTGGCTCGCGGTCAAGGCCAGGCAGGCCCTCGCGGCCCGGAACGGAAGGAGCGCGACTGCATGACGACGACGACCACGGATCACCTCTGGCGCCACTTCACGCCGGCCGGTGCGAGCCGGCTGGTGATCGAGCGGGCGGAAGGCTGCTACATCTGGGACAACGAGGGGAACCGGTACCTCGACGCCCTCTCCGCCCTCTACTGCGTCAACATCGGCTACGGGCCGTGGCCCGAGATCGCCGAGGCGGCGAAGCGGCAGGTCGAGACGCTGCCCTTCTTCACGAACTGGGTCGGCTTCGCCACCCCGTCGTCCGTCGAGCTGGCCGAGAAGGTGACCGAGCTCGTCCCCATCGACGTCGGGCGCATCTTCTTCGTCGGCGGCGGCTCGGAGGCGATCGAGTCCTCGCTCAAGATCGCGCGCCAGTACCACCGGCTGCGCGGAGAGCCCACGCGCTACAAGTTCATCACCCGGCGCAGCGCGTACCACGGGACGACCATGGGCGCGCTCTCGATCAACGGGAGCCCCGCGCTGCGCACACAGTTCGAGCCGCTCCTGCCGGGCTGCATGCGCGCACCGATGCCGTACCGGTACCGCTGCCCGTACTGCTCGGAGAAGCCCGAGTGCACGCTGCGCTGCGCTGACGAGATCGACGCCATCGTGGTGAACGAGGGGCCGCAGACGGTTGCGGCCGTCATCCTCGAGCCGGTGCAGAACTCGGCGGGCTCGATCACGCCGCCGCCCGGCTACTTCGAGCGCGTCCGGGAGATCTGCGACGAGCATGGGCTGCTGCTGGTCGCCGACGAGGTCATCTGCGGGTTCGGGCGGGTCGGCGACTGGTTCGGCTCCACCCGCTACGGGATCAAGCCGGACATGATGACCCTGGCCAAGGGGATCACGTCCGCCTACGCGCCGCTCGGCGCCGTGGTGGCCGCGCCGCAGGTCGTGGAGCCGTTCTTCTCCGAGCCGGCGACGTCGTTCATCCACGGGATCACGTTCGGCGGCCACCCGCTCTCGTGCGCGATCGGGCTCGCGAACCTCGAGGTCTTCGAGCGCGAGAACCTCGTCGAGCGCTCGGACCGCCTCGGCAAGGAGCTTCGCGCGAGGTGCGAGCAGCTCATGGCCGACCACCCGATGGTCGGAGACGTGCGCGGCGACGGCTACTTCTACTCGCTCGAGCTCGTGAAGGACAAGGAGACGAAGGAGACCTTCACGCCGGCCGAGCGCGACGAGCTGATCAAGAAGGTCATGACGCCGCGGGCCCGGGAGCTCGGCGTCTACATGCGCTTCGACGACCGCGGCGAGACGTGCGCGCAGTTCGCGCCTCCGCTCGTCGCCGGTCCCGAGGAGTTCGACGAGATGGTGGGAGTCCTGCGCCAGGTGCTGGACGAGGCGTGGGACAGAGTCAACGTCAAGGTCTAGATCGAGGGAGGAACAGCACGATGGCGGTAACGGTCAGGACGCTCCAGAACTTCGTCGGCGGGGACTGGGTCGACGCGACGGGAGACGACGCGCGCGAGATCATCTCCCCGGTCACGGGGGAGAAGCTCGCGGACGCACCGAACGCGAGCGAGGCGGACATCGCGGCCGCGGCGAAGGCCGCGCGCGAGGCTCAGCCGAAGTGGGCCGCCCTCTCCGCGTGGGAGCGGGCCGAGGTCTGTCACTCGATCGCCGACCTGATCCTCGAGCGGAAGGAGGAGTTCGCGCGCGAGCTCTCGCTCGAGCAGGGCAAGCCGTTCACGGCCGAGGCGATCCCGGACATCGACGAGACGGCCGAGAACTTCCGGCTCGCCGCCGAGGACGTCAAGCGTATGGAGACGGCGATCATCCCCTCGCAGGACGTCAACAAGCGGATCCTCACCTTCCGCAAGCCGAATGGCGTCTACGCGTCGATCACGCCCTGGAACTTCCCGACGCTGATCCCGGTCGAGCTGATCGCGCCGGGGATCGCGGCCGGCAACACGATGATCTGCAAGCCCTCCGAGTGGACGCCGATCGCGATGGCGAACTTCATGCAGATCATGGCCGACGCCGGGCTCCCCGACGGCGTCGTCAACGTGATCTACGGCGACGGCCGGGTGGGCGAGCGGCTGATCCAGGACGAGAACGTCGACTGCGTCGGGTTCATCGGCTCGCACACGACCGCGGAGAAGATCGTGCGCGCGGCCGGGCTGAAGCGCTCGCTGATCGAGGCGAGCGGGAACGGGCCCGTCGTCGTCTGCGTGGACGCCGATCTCGAGGCCGCTGCCAAGGGCGCGGTGTTCGGCGGCTTCTTCTGCGCGGGCCAGGTCTGCTGCGCCACGGAGCGCGTCCTCGTCGACAAGCGCGTCCACGACGACTTCCTGGCCGCGGTGGTCAAGGAGGCCGAGACCTGGACGCTCGGCGACCCCTTCGACGACTCCACGCTGGTCGGGCCGATGAACAACGAGCCGACGGCGCAGAAGATGGACGCCCACCTCGAAGACGCCGTCTCCAAGGGCGCCGAGGTCGTCCTCGGCGGCTCGCGCGAGGGAGACCGCCCGACGCAGCTCTACTACCAGCCGACCGTCGTGGACGGCGTCGGCGTCGACACGCTCATCAATCGCGACGAGACGTTCGGCCCCATCGTCCCGCTCATCACCGTGGCGGACGACGACGAGGCGCTCGCGGTCGCGAACGACTCGCACCTCGGCCTCCAGGCGGCCGTCTACACGACGAGCCTGAAGCGGGCGTTCCGCTTCCTCGACCACCTCCAGGTCGGCAACGTCGTCGTCAACGACTCGACCGACTACTGGGAGGCCCACGAGCCCTTCGGGGGCGCCTCCGGCACGCGCACGGGCTGGGGCCGCATCGGCGGCCGCTACACCATGCTGGACATGACCGACCTGAAGACCGCCGTCCTCGACGTCGGCGGCCTCGAGTAGTCCTCCGTGGACGTGGCCCGGGGTCTGACCCCGGGCCATGCCTCCCGCGGCCGGGATGTCTGTCACGGGAGTCGCGTAAGGCTGGCCGTGCAGGCCGGTGCTGGACACGTCCCGGGGTCTGACCCCCGGACGTGTCGCCCTCAGACGGGGGTCTGCTCGAAGCGGAGCTTCGCCAGGCGGAGGTTGTCCGGGATCCGCGTGGGATAGCTCTTCGTCAGGCACGCGCGGCAGAAGGAGTCCGCGGGCCGTCGCGTCGCGTCCTGGAGCCCGTCGAGCGAGAGGTAGGCGAGCGAGGTGGCGCCGATCTCGGCGCGCACCTCCTCGACCTCCCGGTCGGCGGCGATCAGCTCGTCCTGGCCGGCCATGTCGATCCCGTAGAAGCACGGCGAGACGATGGGGGGCGAGGAGACGCGCACGTGCACCTCGAGCGCGCCCGACTCGAAGAGCATGGCCACGATCTGGCGCGTCGTCGACCCGCGGACGATCGAGTCGTCCACGACGACGACCCGCTTGCCGCGCACCTCGCCGAGCGGGTTGAACTTCATCCGCACGCCTCGCTCGCGCAGGCCCTGGTCGGGCTGGATGAAGGTGCGCCCAACGTAGCGGTTCTTGATCAGCCCTTCCTGGAACGGGATGCCGCTTGCCCGGGCGAAGCCGATCGCGGCAGGCGTGCCCGAGTCGGGGATGGCCATGACGAGGTCGGCGTCGACCGGCGACTCGACGGCGAGCCGCTCGCCCATGCGCACACGCGCGCCGTGGAGCTCGACGCCGCGCAGCGTGGAGTCCGGCCGCGCGAAATAGATGAACTCGAAGATGCAGAGGGCGCCGCCGTCGCGCGGCTCGACCGCCTGCTCGGTGCGCACGCCGTCGGCGTCGGCGACGACGAGCTCCCCGGGCTGCAGCTCCCGGACGGCCTCGGCCCCGATGAGGTCGAAGGCGCAGCCCTCCGAGGCGAGAACCCAGTCGTCCTCGAGCCTCCCGAGGGCGAGCGGCCGGATTCCATCCGGATCTCGAAAGCCGACGAGTTTTCCCTCCGAGAGGAGCACGGCCGCAAACGCGCCCTCGATCCGCGCCATCGTCGCGGCGACCGCCTCTTCAAGCGGCCGCTCGTCGCGCGCGATCAGGGCCGCGATCACCTCGGTGTCGGAGGTCGACGTCAGCCGTGCGCCGGCCGCCAGCAGCTCCGTGCGGAGCTCCTCGGTGTTGGTGAGATTGCCGTTGTGAGCGAGTGCGACCGTGCGTGCAGGCCCGTGGTGGACGATCGGCTGCGCGTTGGCCCAGTGCGTCGAGCCCGTCGTCGAGTAGCGGCAGTGCCCGATCGCCGTCTGGCCGCCGAGGCCCTGCAGCTTCTGCTCGGAGAAGACCTGGGAGACGAGCCCCATGTCGCGCAGCACCGTGAGGCGGCCGCCGTCGGACACGGCGATCCCGGCCGACTCCTGGCCGCGGTGCTGGAGGGCGAAGAGGCCGAAGTACGAGATGCGCGCGACGTCGCGGTCGGAGGCGTGGATACCGAAGATCCCGCACATCAGGCGGCCCCACCTTCGTAGGCTTCGCGGAGCTGCTCGAGCTGGACGCCGAGGACGGAGCGCCCGCGCACGACGCCGATCCGCCGGAGCTGGGCGCCCTCGAGCCCTTCCGCGTGCTCGGGCGTGGCGGCGATCAGGGCACGCCCCGTGCCCTCGCCGAACCAGGCGAGCGCGTCGTCCTCGAGCTCGACGTCGGCGCCGATGCCCGAGTGGAGCGCGAGCTCGGCGAGTGCCACGGCGAGCCCGCCGTCGGAGACGTCGTGCGCCGCCGAAAGGAGCGGGGCGGAGCGCCAGAGGAAGTGCACGAGCGCCGCCTCGGCCACGTAGTCCGGAGGGACCGGCCGGCCGGCAGGGCCGCCGAGGAAGCGCGCCTGGTACTCGGAGCCGTCGAGCGATACCGCGTCGCCGCCGGCGACCAGCACGACGTCGCCCTCCCGCCAGGCGCCCGGCACGGCGCGCACGTCGGGGACGAGCCCGACGCAGCCGACCACCGGCGTCGGATGGATCGCGCGCCCGTCGGTCTCGTTGTAGAGGGAGACGTTGCCCGAAACGACCGGGATGCCCAGCACCTCGCAGGCGCGGGCCATGCCCTCGATCGCCTCGGCCAGCTCCCAGGCGATCTCCGGCTTCTCGGGGTTGCCGAAGTTGAGGCAGTCGGTGGCGGCAAGTGGGCGCCCTCCTGCGCAGGCGACGTTGCGTGCGGACTCGAAAACGGCGCGGGCGCCCACTGCTCGCGGGTCGAGCGGCGCGGCCCGCCCGGGACCGTCGAGGGAGACGGCCAGGCCGCGCAGGGAGGGGCGCAGGCGGAGAACCGCGGCATCCAGCCCCGGCCGGCGCACGGTCCGCGAGCCGACGAGGTGGTCGTAGCGCTCGTAGACCGGCGCGCGGCTGCGGACGTTGGGCGAGGCGAGGAGCGCCAGCAACTCGTCCCGCTCGGCGCGGATGGGCGGATGCTCGATCGGCGGCTCGAGCGCGCGCGGCCGGGTCTCGAGCCGGTAGCGCGGCGTGTCCTCGGTGAGGTGGCGGACCGGGATCGCCCCGACCTCCTCCTCGTCGTGGAACGCGCGCAGAAGGCCGGAGTCCGTGACGATGCCGATCTCGGCGCAGTCGAGCTCCCAGCGGGCGCACACCGCCGCGACGGCTGCGAGCCCGGAGGGCGGCACGATCGCGACCATCCGCTCCTGGCTCTCGGAGATCATGATCTCGACCGGCTCGAGGTCGGGCTCGCGGAGCGGGACGCGGTCGAGGTGCACGTCGATGCCGGCGCCGCCGCGCCCGGCCATCTCGGCAAGCGAGGACGCGAGCCCCGCCGCGCCGAGGTCCTGGAGGGAGTCCACGAGGCCGCCTTCGACGAGCTCGAGGCTCGCCTCGATCAGCTTCTTGCCCGTGAAGGGATCGCCGATCTGCACGGTCGGGCGTTTGTCATCGTCCTCGTCGGAGAGCTCCTGGCTCGCCAGCACGCTGGCTCCGCCGATCCCGTCACGGCCGGTGGTGGCGCCGTAGAGGACGACGAGGTTGCCGGTGCCGCTCGCCTGCGCACGCGTCAGCCGCTCGGAGGGCACGAGGCCCACGCACATCGCGTTCACGAGCGGGTTGAGCTCGTACGCGTCGTCGAAGACCGCCTCGCCGCCCACGGTGGGGACGCCGACGCAGTTCCCGTAATGCCCGATCCCGCCGACGGCACGGTCGAACTCGAAGCCCGGCCGGGCGAAGCGCAGGCCGTCGAGGAGCGCGACCGGGCGCGCTCCCATGGCGACGATGTCCCGCAGGATCCCGCCGACGCCCGTGGCCGCGCCCTGGAAGGGCTCCACGGCGGACGGGTGGTTGTGGCTCTCGACCTTGAACGCGCACGCGAGGCCGTCCCCGAGGTCGACGACGCCGGCGTTCTCGCCCGGCCCCTGCAGCACGGCCGGCCCCTCGGTCGGAAAGCGGCCAAGCAGCGGCGCGGAGTGCTTGTACCCACAATGCTCGGACCACAGGAGCGAGAAGACGCCCAATTCGAAGTCGTTCGGGTCGCGCCCGAGCAGACCCCGGATACGGTCGAACTCCCCGTCTGTGAGACCGAGCGCGCGGTGGAGCGGCTGTTCCGCCACGGAGCTCAAGAGAGAGTCCCACTCTATCGCCCGGGCAGGATCGCGCGGGGTAGGACGAACGCTCGTAGGTAGCCTCCGGGCATGGCCCGGGGGTACGTCTCTCTCCTTGCGATCGTCGCCGCGGTCTGGGGCTCCAGCTACCTGTTCATCAAGGTCGCGGTCGACGAGGTCGAGCCGACGGCGATGATGTTCTTCCGCCTCGTGCTCGCCTCGGCCGTGCTCGTTCCGGTGCTCGCCTGGCGGGTCGGAGGGCGCGCCGCGGTCTCGGACATGCGCGGCCTCGGCTGGAAGGCGTGGGCGATCGGGTTCCTGAACGCGGCGTTCCCGTTCACGCTCATCGCCTGGGGTGAGAAGTACGTCGACTCGGGCGTCGCGGCGATCGCGAACGCCTCCGTGCCGATCTTCGTCGTCATCCTCGCGTTCTGGTTCAACCCGAGCGAGCGCGTTCGCGGAGTGCGGCTCGCCGGGATCCTCGTCGGCCTGGCCGGGGTCGCAGTCCTCACAGGCCTGCATCCGGAAGGCGGGTGGTGGGCGATCGCCGGCACGCTCGCGATCGTGCTCGCCTCGCTCTCGTACGCGGGCGCGAACCACTTCGTGCAGCACAACTTCTCGCAGACGATGCCCGTGCTCGTCACGACGGCCTCGTCCGTGATGGGAGCCGTGATCCTGCTTCCCTTCGCGGCGTTCCAGCTGCCCCAGGAGATGCCGAGCTGGAAGGCGATCGGGTCGATCGTCGTCCTCGGCGTCCTCGGCACCGCGTTTGCGCTGCTCCTCTTCTACCGGCTGCTGACCAGCTACGGAGCTGCCCGGGCCTCGCTCGTCACGTACCTGCTGCCTCCGGTTGCCCTCTTCTACGGCGTCCTCATCCTCGACGAGCAGATCACGTTGAATGCGGCCCTCGGCCTCGTGCTGATCCTCGCGGGCGTCGCGCTCGGGTCGGGCGCGGCCTTCGCCCGCCGGCGCCGCGGTCGCGAGCCCGAGGCGGAGGCCGCGCCCGCTACACCGCAGGCGTGACGGCCACGCTTGCCGGCGACGGCTTCGCGCTCCGGCGTGCGACCGAGGCCGACGTGGACTTCCTCGTCGAGCTCGCGTCGCACGAGGAGGTGGAGCCGTTCATGGCGGCTGTGTCCGCGCGCGGGCGAGACGAGCTCCTCGAGGAGGTGCGCCGCTCGGACGACGACCCGCAGCACCACGGCCGCTTCGTCGTCGAGGTGGAAGGGGAGCCCGCCGGCGCGCTCGCCTTCTCGGTCGAGAACCGCCGGAGCCGGATCGCGAGCCTTCACGCGATCATGCTCCACCCCGGCCACCGCGGGCGCGGGCTGGGCGTCGCGGCGACGAGGCTCTTCGTGCGGCATCTCGTCTTCGACCTGGGCTACCACCGGGTGCAGCTCGAGGTCTACGGCTTCAACGAGCGTGCCCTCGGCTTGTTCGAGCGTGTCGGCTTCGTGCGGGAAGGCGTGCGCCGCCGGGCATATGACCGGCACGGTGACTGGGCTGACGGCGTGCTCTTCGGTCTGGTGCGCGAGGACTTCGAGGACGGGTAGGCTCGCGGCATGGAGCTCATTCACACCTGTTACCGCATCACCGACCCCGACCGGTCGGTTGCCTTCTACGAGGCGCTCGGCTTCGAGGAGCGGCGGCGCATGCCGATCCGCGACGAGGCGATCAACATCTTCATGGGCCTGCCCGGCGACGGCGACCGGCTCGAGCTGACGTACAACTTCGGCGTCGACTCGTACGAGCTCGGCACCGGCTACGGCCACGTCGCCCTGACCGTCTCCGACCTGGACGGCGCGCTCGCACGGCTCGCCGAGCAGGGCATCGAGCCCGAGAAGCCGCCGTACACCGTGCGCGAGGGCGGCTCACGCCTGTGCTTCGTCAGGGATCCGGACGGCTACCGGATCGAGCTGATCGAGGCAGCCTGAGCGCGGTCTGGAAGCTTCGTGAAACCTGATCTCGCGGGAAAGTGCGGATGCGGCGCGGTTCGCTATCGGGTCGCGGATGCATTCCTCTACGCGGCCAACTGCCACTGTTCCCGCTGCCGGGCGGCGACCGGCTCGGCATTCAAGGCGTTCGCCGGCATCGAGCGCGCGAAGCTCGAGGTCACCGAGGGCCTGGACACGCTGCTCGTCCACGGAGACGACGAGCTGAATGACACGCGGTGCGGTGTCTGTGGCTCGCTTCTCTTCTCCGTCGTGCGGGACGGCGACTACGTGCACGTCGCGATGGGCTCGCTCGTCGATACGCCCGGCATCCGCCCCACGGAGCACATCTACGTCGGCTCCAAGGCGCCGTGGTTCGAGATCACGGACGACCTGCCGCAGGCTGAGGAGATCGACTAGCCGTGACTCGGGTGTGCATAGCGGGGGCAACGGGCTGGACCGGGCGCGCGCTGGTCTCGGCCGTTGGGGACGCGCCCGACCTTGTGCTCGTCTCTGCGGTCAGCCGCTCGGCCGCCGGGCGCGATCTCGGCGAGGCGCTCGGCGGGGATCGGCTCGGAGTTCCGGTGCACGGGGATGTGCGCGAGGCGCTCGACGGCGTCGACGTCCTCGTCGACTACACGTCAGCGACGGTGGTCATGGCGAACACCATGGCCGCGGTCCAGGCGGGAGTGGCCGTGGTGGTCGGCAGCTCCGGGCTCACCGCGTCCGACTTCGAGGAAATCGACGCTGCCGCCCGGGAGCGCTTGGTCGGGGTCGTCGCGTCGGGGAACTTCTCCCTGACCGCGGCGATGTGCCAGGCGGGCGCTCTGCTGGCCGCGCGCCATCTGCCGCAGTGGGAGGTCATCGACTACGCGAGCGCGTCGAAGCCCGACGTTCCCAGCGGGACGTCGCGGGAGCTTGCGGAACGCCTCGGCGAGGTACGCCAGCCGGAGCTCGGGTATCCGATCGAAGACCTGCACGGGCCGAAAGAGGCCCGCGGTGCGACCGTCGGCGGCGCGCAGGTTCATTCCGTCCGGCTTCCGAGCTTCGTCGTCTCGACCGAAGTCGTCTTCGGGCTGCCCGACGAGCGCCTCACGATCCGGCACGACGCGGGTGGGACGCCGGAGCCGTACGTGCTCGGGACGCTGCTAGCCGTACGGCGTGTGCGCGAGCTCGTCGGGGTCACGCGCGGCCTCGACACCCTGCTGCTCGGAGGCGGGTAACGCTCCTGGAAGGGTCGGGCGGGAGGCTGCCGTAGGGCGCCTCCCGCCCGCGGTTCGTGGCTCCTAGTCGACGAGCCCGCAGGCCACGCGTGCGCCCGCGTCGCCGGTTCCGAGCGTCGCCGAGTCGGGGCCGAAGACACCCTCGGTCGTCGACTGGTAGCGCGTCGGAATATTGGCGAAGTTGTCAGGTGCGGCGTGCACGATGATCGCCGAGCCGTCCGCGTCGAAGAGATCAGCGATCGCGAAGTTGTCCGTAGCGAACTCCGCCATCGCCGTGCCGTCGTCGAGGACGAGCAGGCTTGGCATGTCGCCTGCATGCGAGCCGTGACCGACACCGCCCGGGTTGTAGTGACCGCCGGCCGACGTGAACGGTGCGACGCACTGGCCGACCGAGTGCATGTGGAAGCCGTGGAAGCCCGGCGTGAAGCCCTCGACCTCTCCGCGGACGATGACCTTGTCGCCCTGCTTCTGCAGCTTGACGAAACCGACGTCGGCGCCGTTCGCGTTCACGAGGTCGACCTTGACGTGGTTCCTGGACGACGAGCTGCCACCGCTGCCGTACAGCGGGGCGGTGAGGACTGCCGCAGCGAGCACGAGCGTGAAGCCGACGATCACCGCGCTCCTCGAGCGAATGCGCTTCGGCATGCCTGGTCCCCCTTTCGTTCCCGATTTGTTGCGTCCCGCGCACATGTCGCTCTCCCCGTGGAGCTGCAGCCGCCGCGCTGCCGGCATTCCGATCCGCATGAGAGAGCTGCCCGGCACCGGAACGATTTGACCCGAGCATCCTGACACGTTCGCGGTGTCCGCGTCACGCTTTCGTAACGGATTCGAGCGGATGCCGACACACCCCGTGACACACCCGTGCGCAGTCCCCGGATACGGTCGTTCCATGAGCACGAAGGCGGCAACGCCATGGGGTAAGGCGACGGTCGAGGAGGAGCTGCGGGTTGCGCAGCGCGCCGGAGATCGTCGCTTCGAGACCGTCGTCCAGTTGCTGGAGGACGAGAAAGGAGGCGCGCTGGTTCGCTTCGCCTATTCCACCGGCGGCAACGTCCGGCGCGGCCCTGTCACACTGCGAGCGCGCGACCTCGAGCGTCTGCGGACGGAGCTCGAGGGGCGGCCGCGGCTGGCGGACGCGCTCGGCCTCGCGCCCCGGTAGGGACTCACCAAAACTGAACATCGAGGCGCCGCGATCTAGGACGCGCGGGAGTACGAACGCTCGCGTGCGGCATCGACCAGCGAGGCGAGGATCAGGCCCCCGTCGCCCGAGCCGAGCAGGGGATCGACGGCATGCTCCGGGTGTGGCATCAGCCCCATCACGTTCCCGTCGGCGTTGACGACCCCGGCGATGTCGCGCTCCGACCCGTTCGGGTTCTCCCCGGGCGCGTAGCGCAGAACAATCTGCTCCTCCGGGAAGTCATCCGGCGGGTGGTACCAGCCCTCGCCGTGCTTGACCGGGATGGTCAGGGTCTCGCCGAGCTCGCAGCGGGCGGTGAACGGCGTGTCCGCCCGCTCGACCACGAGTGGAACGTCCCGGCAGACGAACGAGAGCGACTGGTTCGGCCGGAGGACGCCCGGCAGCAGGCCGGCCTCGCAGAGGATCTGGAACCCGTTGCAGATCCCGAGCACCGGGCCGCCGTCAGCGGCGAAGTCGGCGACGCCCTCCATGACGGGCGCGAACCGCGCGATGGCCCCGCAGCGGAGGTAGTCACCGTAGGAGAAGCCGCCCGGGAGGACGACGCCGTCGACGCGGGGCAGCTTCGGCTCCGCGTGCCAGACGAGCTGCGGGTCGGCACCGACTGCCGACAGCGCCCAGGCGGCGTCGCGGTCGTCGTTCGAGCCTGGGAAGACGAGGACGGCGACCCGCGGCCGGCGCTCCGTCACGCCGAATGCTCCTCGAGCTCGATCTCGTAGCTCTCGATCAGCGGGTTCGCGAGGAGGTTCTCGCACATCCGCTCGAGTTGGCTCCGCGCCTCGTCGGCGCTGGAGGCGTCGACCTCGAGGTCGATCACGCGGCCGACTCGCGCCTCTCCGACTTCGAAGCCCAGCTGGCGCAGCGAGCGCTCGACGGCCTCGCCCTGTGGGTCGAGGATGCCGCCCTTCGGGCGGACCAGCACGGTTGCCCTCATCGGAGGACGATCTCCGGGTTGTGGAGGTAGTCGTCGAACGGGATGCCGGTCAGCTGCTCGAAGGCCTCGACGTAACGCGCTCTTGTGCCGGCCACGACCTCGTCCGGGAGCTCCGGGCCCGGCGGAGACTTGTCCCACCCGAGCGTCTCGCAGTAGTCGCGGACGTACTGCTTGTCGAACGAGGGCTGGCCCCGCCCGGGCTCGTATTCGTCGGCGGGCCAGAAGCGGGAGGAGTCCGGCGTCAGCGCCTCGTCGCCAAGCGTGAGCGTGCCGTCCGGAGCCACGCCGAGCTCGAACTTGGTGTCAGCGATGACGATGCCGCGCTCGAGCGCGTACGTCGCGGCGAAGCGGTAGAGCTCGAGTGAGAGGCCCTCGACCTCGGCGAGGAGATCTGCGCCGACGAGCTCCGCTGCTCGCTCGCGGTCGATGTTCTCGTCGTGGCCCTCCTGAGCCTTGGTCGCGGGCGTAAAGATCGGCTCCGGCAGGCGGTCGGACTCGCGCAAGCCCTCGGGAAGCCTGTGGCCGCACACCTCGCCGGTGGCGCCGTAGTCCTTCCAGCCCGAGCCGGCCAGGTAGCCGCGGACGACGCACTCGATCGGCAGCATCGCGAGCCGCTGAGCCTCGGTCGACCGCCCGTCCTCGCGGAGGGCGAGCAGGTGGTTGGGGACGATGTCCCTGGTTCGCGCGAACCAGAACCCCGACAGCCCGGTCAGGACGCGCCCCTTGTCCGGAATGTCGGTGGGCAGGACGACGTCGAAGGTCGAAATCCGGTCGGTGGCGACGAGCAGCATCCTCTCGTCGTCCAGCTCGAAGAGCTCGCGGACCTTGCCGCTCCCAACGTGGACGGCCTCAGGCATGGACAGCCTCCTCCTTTCGCTCGGCGATTCTCTCGGAGAGCGCCGCGAGGCGCTCGAACAGGACGTCGACGTGGCGCAGGGCGTCGGCGAGGTCGAAGGCCTCCGCCAGCGCATCGGCGTCGAGGGCGGTGCCCACATCGGGATCGTCCGCAAGCAGCTCGCGGAAGTCGCGCTCCTGCTCCCACGCGGCCAAGGCATTGCGCTGGACGAGGCGGTACGCCTCGTCCCGGGAGAGACCGGCGGCGACCAGCGCCAGCAGGACACGCTGGCTGAAGACGAGCCCGTGCGAGGCGTCGAGGTTGCGGCGCATGCGCCCGGCGTCGACCACGAGCCCCTCGGCGAGCCATGCAAAGCGGTCGAGCATGTAGTCGAGCGCGAGGAAGGCGTCCGGGAGGACGACCCGCTCGGCGCTCGAGTGCGAGATGTCGCGCTCGTGCCAGAGCGCGACGTTCTCCAGGCCGACGAGCGACGCCGACCTGACGACTCGTGCGAGGCCGCAGATCCGCTCGGCGACGACCGGATTGCGCTTGTGCGGCATCGCCGAGGAACCCTTCTGACCGCTGCGGAACGGCTCCTGAACCTCGCCGAGCTCGGTCCGGGCGAGGTGCCGGATTTCGGTCGCGAACCTGTCGAGCGACGAGGCGCAGAGCGCGAGGGTCGACATGAGCTCCGCGTGCCTGTCCCGCGGCACGATCTGGGTGGCGACCGGCTCCGGCAAGAGTCCGAGGCGTTCGCAGGCGATCCGCTCGACCTCCGGGTCGCCGCCGCCGTACGTCCCGACCGCGCCTGCGAGCTTCCCGACGCGCATGCCTTCCAGCGCGCGCTCGAGGCGCTCCCGGTCCCGCTCGAGCTCGAACGCCCACCCCGCCAGCTTGGCGCCGAAGGTGATCGCCTCGGCATGGATGCCGTGGGTTCGTCCTGCCATCACGGTCTCCCGGTGCTCCTCGGCCCGCGCAACCACGGCGGCGAGCGTCCGATCGAGGCCGTCGAGGAGCAGCGTGCCGCCGTCGCGCACCTGGAGCGCCGTCGCCGTGTCGAGCACGTCGGAGGACGTCAGCCCGTAGTGGAGCCACCGTCCGACAGGGCCGAGCTCCTCGGCGACGGCGTCCACGAACGCTGCGAGGTCGTGCTGCGTGCGCTCCTCGATCTCGGCCACACGCTCGGGCGTCGGAGGAACGGCGCGCTCGCGCACCTCGGCTGCCGCCTCTGCCGGAACCGCGCCGATCTCGGCCCAGCCGTCGAGGGCAGCGAGCTCGACCTCGAGCAGCCGCGCGAGCCTGCTCTCCTCCGACCAGACGCGCTTCATGTCCGGACGGGAGTAGCGGGCGATCACAAGGGCAAGTCTAGAGCGCGCGGAGGCTTGCCTCGCCGGGCGGCGCTAGCCGTCGCCAAGTGCGAGGATGCGGGCTGCTAGGACGGCGGCGTTGCGGCCGCCGTTCACGGAGACGCAGGCGACGGGAACCCCCGGCGGCATCTGGACGATCGAGAGGATCGCGTCCAGGCCGCCCATGACGCTCTTGGACGACGTCAGCGGAACGCCGATCACGGGCAGCTCGGAGTAAGCGGCGACGACGCCCGGAAGCGCAGCCGCCATGCCGGCGCCGGCGATGAGGACGCGGATCCCCCGCGAAGCCGCGGACTTCGAGTACTCGGCGACGCCGTCCGGGTCGCGGTGTGCGGAGAGCACGTTCAGCTCCCAGGGGATGCCGCGGTCGTCCAGCTCCTTGCCTGCGGCGCCGATGGCTTCGCGGTCGGACTCGGACCCGATGAGGATGCCGACGAGCGGTCCTGCTCCGGAGGACTGGTCAGGCACGCGCGTGAACGGCTCGAAGAGCGATGTCGTGACGGTACTGCACGCCGGGGAACACGATCCGGTCAACCGCGCCGTACGCCCGCTCCCTCGCCTCGGCGACCGAATCGCCGAGTGCGGTCACGTTGAGGACCCGGCCGCCCGCGCTGACGAGCTCCCCTCCGCGCAGTGCCGTGCCGGCGTGAAAGACGAGCGCCCCGTCGGCCTCCGCGCGGTCCAGGCCGGCCAGCGGTATGCCGTCCTCGGGCGCGTCGGGATAGCCGGGCGCGGCGAGCACGACGGTGACCGCCGCCTCGGAGCCCGCCGAGAGCTCGACTCCGGCCACGGATCCCGATGCCGCCGCCGCGAGCGCCTCCAGCAGGTCGCCGTCGAGACGCGGCAGGATCGCCTGCGTCTCCGGGTCGCCGAACCGGCAGTTGAACTCGAGGACACGCGGTCCGTCCGCCGTGAGCATCAGGCCGGCGTAGAGCAGGCCCTGGAAAGGAGCGCCGCGCCTGGCGAGCTCCGCGAGCACCGGGCGGTGAACGCTTTCCAGCAGCTCCTCCGCCAGGTCGGTGTCGACGGCCGGCACGGGCGAATAGCTCCCCATCCCGCCCGTGTTCGGCCCTTCGTCCGCGTCGAGGAGGCGCTTGAAGTCCTGTGCGGGCGCAAGCGCCAGGGCATCCTCGCCGGCGCAGAGCGCGAACAGCGAGACCTCCTCGCCCTCGAGCAGCTCCTCGACCACGACACGGTCGCCGAGCGCGTCGGCCCTGGGCAGTGCCGCCTCGACCTCGTCCTGCATCCGGCAGACGAAGACGCCCTTGCCGGCCGCCAGCCCGTCGGCCTTGATGACGCACGGCGCCCGCGGCTCCGAGAGGTCGCCCGCCGTCGGCACTCCCGCCGCCTGCATGACGTCCTTCGCGAACGACTTGGAGCCCTCGATCCGCGCCGCCGCCGCGCTCGGCCCGAAGACGGCAACCCCGGCGTGGCGGAGCGCGTCGGCAACCCCTGCGACGAGGGGCGCCTCCGGCCCGACGACGACGAGGTCGACGCCGAGTTGGTGACAGAGCCCGAGCAGCGCCTCGGAGTCGTCCGGTCGGAGCGGATGGCACGTCCCGAGCGCAGCGATGCCGGGATTGCCCGGCGCGGCATGGAGGTCGCCGAGCCCTCCGCTCTGCGCGATCTTCCACGCGAGCGCGTGCTCCCGCCCGCCGGACCCCACGATGAGGACGTTCACGCGGGCGAGTCTAATCGGGCGCTCGGCGAACCGGCCGATTCGCTCCGGTCACATCCTGCGCGGCTCTCGCCACAGTGCGTAAGCCATGCACGCGAAGTTCGCCGATAGCCTGGGGACCGGAGGGAGGACAGCGGCCGGCCCCACGCGCGCGCGTCGATTAAAGCCCCCTGCCCGCGATCCCGGGCGCGCCCGTTCCCGCTAGAGCCGGATCGCCGGGGGCCTTAGTATTGCGCCTCCCGAACAGGCGGCCTCGGCCGCCTTTGCAGAGAGGAGGACGCGCGTGCCGACCGATCTCGAAGCCTTCGTCAGCGCGGAGGGCCGCGACGACAAGGTCGCCCAGGTCCGCAAGAAGATCGACGACCTGGGGATCACCTACGTCTACTACCAGTTCCCCTCCGTCACCGGCCGCATCATGGGCAAGGGCGTCCCGTCGCCCCACTGGGAGACGATCGCCGCGAAGGGCTTCCAGCTCGTCTACGGCGCGACCGCCAACCTCTTCACCGACCGCCACGGCAACTACATCGGCTACGGCCCGGAGGCCGCCGAGCTCGTCGGCGTCCCCGAGCCGGAGACGTTCATGCCGCTCCCGTGGGACGATCGCGTCGCGCGCGTCTGGGTGACGTGTTTTCGCAACCGCGAAGAGCGCGAGGATCCCGGCGCGTTCCTCACCTCGGACTGCCGGGCGAACCTCAAGCAGATTCAGGCCACGTTCGAGGAGGAGACCGGCCTGCACCTCCGCGCCGGCACGGAGCCCGAGATGATGTGGCTCAAGCTGGACGAGAAGGGCGAGCCCTCGGTCGAGGGCAAGACGAAGCCCTACTGCTACCACATCGACCAGTTCTCCGAGCTGCAGCCGATCATCCACAAGGTGATCGAGTACGGGCAGAAGCTCGACCTCGACATGATCCAGGGCGACCACGAGGACGCGCCGGGGCAGATCGAGCTCAACTTCGGCTTCGACCGGGCCGAGCAGACCGCCGACAACCTCTCGACGTTCCGTCAGATCTGCAAGCAGGTCGGACGCGAGCTCGACGCCTTCCCCTGCTTCATGCCGAAGCCGTTCATGGGCGTCTCCGCCAACGGCTGCCACCACAACATCTCGCTCTGGAAGGGCGACGAGAACGCCTTCGACCCGGACACCGACGACCGCCAGAAGCCAAGCCAGACCGGCCTCTACGCGATCGGCGGGATCCTAGAGCACCTCGCCGCGCTCACCGCGGTGACCGCCTCGACCGTCAACTCGTACCGCCGCCTGTGGGACACCGGCTTCTGGGCGCCGGTCTTCGCCGACTGGGGCTACCAGAACCGCACGACCGCGCTTCGCGTCTCGGCGCCCGGCCGCTTCGAGTACCGCTCGGTCGACTCGGCCGTCAACCCGTACCTCTCACTCGCTGCGCTGATCGCCGCCATGCGCGACGGCATCGACCGGAAGCTCGATCCGGGCGAGCCCGAGGAGCGCAACATCTACGAGGCGATGGAGGCCGGCAAGCAGGTCAAGAAGATCCCGATGACCTTCGGCGACGCGCTCGACGCGCTCGACAATGACGACGTGATCAAGTCTGCGCTGCCCGGCGATATGTACCGTGTGTTCATGCACTACAAGCGCGACGAGTGGGAGCGGTACTGCGCGCAGGTCAGCGACTGGGACGTCACCGAGTACCTCGACGTCCTGCCCTAGAAAGCGAGCGCGAAATGTGCGGAATTGCAGGCATTATCTACCGGGACGGCACCCACGAGGTGGGGCGCGACATGACCCGGATGCTCCAGTCGATGAAGCATCGGGGGCCCGATTCCACGGGCTACGCGCTGTACCGGCCCCACGACGACCACATGGTCATGCGCTACACACTCGCGGACTCGAATACGCCGCGTGACTTCGAGTTCTCCGACCGTCTCGACCGCCACCAGGATCAGGTCATTCGCCGGCTCAAGGGCATGGGGGCGGACATCCACGACGTCGACGAGGAGACCGAGTACGCCTACCGCGTTGCCTTCACCTTCCCGAACGGGAACCTGAAGGAGCTCGCCGACCGCATCGAGGACATCCCCGACTGAGAGGTGCTATCCCTGGGGCACTCCCTCGAGATCGTCAAGGACCTGGGAGACGCCGAAGAGGTCGCCGAGCAGTATGACCTCAAGGACTTCAACGGCACGCACGCGATCGGCCACGTCCGCATGGCAACCGAGTCCGACGTGGACATTTCGGGTGCCCACCCCTATTGGGCGTACCCGTTCACGGACGTCGCCGTCGTGCACAACGGGCAGCTGACGAACTACTTCCAGTGGAAGCGCCGTCTCGAGCGGAGCGGCCACCGGTTCCAGTCCGAGTGCGACTCCGAGATCATCGCCGTCTACCTCGCCGAGAAGATGAGCGAGGGCGCGAGCCTCGAGGACGCGATGAACGACTCCCTCGAGGAGCTCGACGGTGTCTTCACGTACATCGCCGTGACCGCTGACGCGCTCGGCGTCTGCAAGGACGAGATGGCCGCGAAGCCGCTCGTGCTCTATGAATCGGACGCCATCGTCGCGCTCGCCTCCGAGGAGATCGCCATCCGCGCGGTCGTCGAGCACGAGGTCGACACCTACGACCCCTACGAGGGCGAGGTGATGGTGTGGCAACGGTAGGCGAGTCGCGGATCACATACGACGCGCGCGGCCTCGCAGAGCCGTTCGCCGACGCCCCCCGGACGGCCGAGATCGAGCACGGGAAAGCCACCTTCGACGCCAAGGACCTCACGACGCGGCAGATCAACCTCGAGCTTCGCCGGCTGCTCTACGAGGAGGGGATCGACGACGTCATCGTCCTCAACCCCGGCTCGAAGCACTCGATCGGCGTCGGGATCCTCACGCGCTGCCGGATCACGTTCGGCGGGAGCCTCGGCTACTTCGGCTGCGGCCTGATCGACGGCCCCGAGATCCACATCACCGGCCGCGTCGGCTGGTCGGCCTGCGAGAACATGATGTCCGGCGTCGTCATCGTCGACGGCAACGCCGGCTCGCTCACCGGCGCCGCGATGCGCGGCGGCGACCTCGTCGTCAAGGGCAGGGTCGGGGCGCGCACCGGCATCGACCAGAAGGGCGGCACGATCCTCACCGTCGGCGACGCGGGCTCGATGACCGCCTTCATGATGCAGCGCGGGCGCCAGGTGATCTGCGGGAACGTCGGCCCCGGCCTCGGCGACTCGATGTACGACGGGAAGATCTACGTCGGCGGCACCGTGAAGTCGCTCGGCATCGACTGCGTCCCGGGCGAGTGGGACGACTCCGACACGGAGTTCATCGAGCGCAAGTTCCGGATCTACGGGCTCGGCGACCCGCCCGAGTTCCAGAAGTTCGTCTGCGGCAAGAAGCTCTACAACTACGACAACCTCGAGCCTTCCGAACGAAAGCTGGTGCTCTGATGGCCGACGAGAAGCGCGACCGCACCGTCCTCGGGCGCAGCCGGATCTTCACACCGGAGGTCATCGACGACATCCACATGAAGGCCGAGCTCGGCCGCTATCGCATGCGCGGGTTCTCGATGTTCAAGCCGATCCCGCACTGGGACGAGCTCATGTTCATGCCGGGCACGTTGACCCGGTTCGTGATCGAGGGCTACCGCGAGAAGTGCGTGACGAAGACCGTCCTCGGCGCGCGCTTCGCCAAGAAGCCGATCGAGCTCGACATCCCCGTCTACATCACGGGGATGAGCTTCGGGGCGCTCTCGCTCGAGGCGAAGATGGCGCTGGCCAAGGGCGCGTCCATGGCCGGCACGGCCACGTGCTCGGGAGAGGGCGGGATGATCCCGCCGGAGCGCGATCTCTCGACGAAGTGGTACTACCAGTGCATCCAGAGCCGGTACGGGTTCAACCCGCACCACCTGATGCTCGCGGACGCCTGTGAGTTCTTCATCGGCCAGGGCTGCAAGGTCGGCCTCGGCGGCCACCTCATGGGCCAGAAGGTCACCGAGCAGGTGGCAGAGATGCGCTCGCTCCCACCCGGGATCGACCAGCGTTCGCCGGCCCGGCACCCGGACTGGCTGGGCCCCGACGACCTCTCGCTGAAGATCCAGGAGATCCGCGAGGCGACCGACTACCAGATCCCGATCCAGCTCAAGCTCGGCGCCGCGCGCGTCTATGACGACGTTCGCATGGCCGCCAAGTGCGGACCGGACATCATCTACCTCGACGGCGCCGAGGGCGGCACGGGCGCGGGCCCGCACCTCGCCACCGAGGAGACGGGCATCCCGCTCATGGCCGCGATTCCCGAGGCGCGCCGCGCGCTCGAGGACGTCGGGCTCGCCGACGAGATCGATCTCGTCGTCGCCGGCGGGATCCGCAACGGGGGCGACGTCGCCAAGGCGCTCTCGCTCGGAGCGAAGGCGGTGGCCCTCGGCCACGCCGCGCTGGTCGCCCTCAACTGCAACAAGGAGATCGAGGGCGTCACCGACTACGAGGGGACGATCGGCGTGCCGGCGGGTCAGTGCTACCACTGCCATACAGGCCGCTGCCCCGTCGGGATCACCACGCAGGATCCGGAGCTCCGCAAGCGGCTCGTCGTCGACGAGGCCGCCGAGCGGGTCTACAACTTCCTCCACACGTTGACGCTCGAGGTGCAGATGCTCGCGCGCGCGTGCGGGAAGACGAACGTGCACTCGCTCGAGCCCGAGGATCTCTGCGCCCTCACGGTCGAGGCGGCCGCGATGGCGAAGGTGCCGCTCGCCGGCACCGATTACATTCCGGGCGTGACCGAGGAGAAGGCGCTCTCGGAGATCAAGCGGCTGCTCCAGAAGCACCTCGAGTACCCGGTGGACTACCTGCCCGACCAGCCGGCGGAGTACGCGGGCGCGGAGGACTAGCCGTGTCGACCAAAGAGCCCGAGAAGATCAAGTCGATCGACGCGGAGTACCTCTCCGGCAGGCGCTTCCCGTACCAGGAGAACATCGCGGAGATCGAGGACGTCGACCTGCTCGCCGCCACGCCGGGCGAGGATCTCAACTGGCTGGAAGACGTCGAGCTCCTCGAGGAGGAGGGCACACCGGCCGTCTTCGACCGCTACTCGAACTCGTTCCTGAAGATCTACTTCGAGATCCCTGCCGGACGCGAGGACGAGATCGCCCGGAAGGTGCTGGTCAAGCATCTCCAGTCCGGCAACTCCTACGGGATCCAGCTGAAGGAGCAGCACGCGAAGTTCCCGCAGCCGGAGCTCGGCCCGTGGGTCGAGGGCTCGAAGACGGTCGGAACGGACTGGCAGCCGCCGGTGCTCGAAGGCTGGGAGCCGCCCGAGGGCCATTAGCCCTCGACGACACCGCGCCGAGCCTTGGCCCGGCGCGGCGTCGAGACGATCAGACGCGCGTGCCGCGCCGGCCGTAGCCGATGCCGCCGAAGAGCACCAGCACGAGCAGGATGACGAGCAGGATGATGAGCCAAGTTGCCATGCCCGAGCCCCCTTTTTTCGTAGACGGGCTCAGCATTGCCGGTCGGAGCGACGGCCAAACCCTCCGACCGGAAAGGCGAAGGGGCGGGCGCCGGGCGGGCCCGCCCCTCCGGAGTTCCCGGGGTGAGGCGCTGTCGGCCCCGGAGAGGCGGCGCGGTGCGCCTCATCAGGGCCGGCCGTGCTCCGCAGTCCCCGGTATCGATGTTGACTACGAGCGACCGCTCGGGTCGGATTGCCTGGCCCGTTTTCGTCGCTAGATCGACGTCCGGCACCGCGGTAGGCTCGGCACCCCACGCCGACCGTCAGGAGGCCTCATGGGACTGATTCCGACAAGCAGCGCCGGCCGCTTCCTCCTCGAGCTGGGCGGGAAGCCCTGCGGTTTCGTCGACTCCGTCGAGGGAGGCGGCGTCGCGGCCGAGGTCGTGACGGAGACGCCCGGCGCGGAGCACTACCTGAGAAAGCACCTCGGGAACGCGAGCCCCGAGCCGATCGTGCTGACCTTCGGCCTCGGGATGGCGCCGGCGTTCTACGGCTGGCTGGCGGATGCCTGGAACGGGAACCGGACGCCGCGGGACGGCAGGATCGTCTTCACGGACGTGAACTTCAAGGCGACGCAGGAGATCGGGTTTCGGCGCGCCGTCGTCGCGAGCGTCACGTTCCCGAAGCTCGACGGCTCGTCGAAGGACGTGGGCCGCTTCACGGTCGTGCTCGAGCCGGAGGAGACCAGCGCGCGAAAGGCGTCGGAGACGCTCAAGGGTGCGACGTCGACCAAGACGAAGCAGTGGGTCGCATCCAACTTCCGTGTCGATGTCGACGGTCTCGACGGCAAGCAGGTGGCCAAGGTGGACGCGTTCACAGTCGTCACCTCGGGAGAGCCCATCGACTTTCCCGGCCTCCGCGTCTCGATCGCCGAGTCGGGCGCGGCCACGTGGCGCGCGTGGCACGAGGAGTTCGTGGTCAAGGGGAGCAACGACGAGGGCGGGGAGAAGTCGGGCGCTCTCGTCCTCCTGGACCCGACCATGAAGGGGGAGATCGGGCGCGTCGCGCTCGCGGGGCTCGGGATCTACCGGCTCGCACGCGAGAAGGCGGAGGCGAACGTGGACGCCGTCGCCCGGGTCGTCGCCGAGGTCTACTGCGAGCGGATGGAGCTCGCGCTCTGAGCGCGGCGGTCGAGGCGGGTCTCGTCGAGGCGTTTCGGCGGGACGGTGCCGTGTGCGTACGCGGTGCCTTCTCGGCGGAGGAGATCGCTCTCCTCGAGCGCGGGATCGAGCGGAACCTGGCCGAGCCGAGCGCGCGGGCGATCGTGGCCAGCCGTCCCGAGGAGCCTGGGCGCTTCGTCGAGGACTTCTGCAACTGGCAGGAGATCGGCGAGTACGAGGAGTTTGTCCGCGGCTCGCGCGCCGCCGCGATCGCGGGCGAGCTGATGGGGAGCGACCGCGTCCGTCTCTTCCACGACCACCTGCTCGTCAAGGAGCCGGGCACGTCGCAGCGGACGCCCTGGCACCAGGATCAGCCGTACTACAACGTCGAGGGCTCGCAGGCGTGCAGCATGTGGCTGCCGGTCGACCCCGTGGACAGGGCGTCGACGCTCAACTTCGTCGCCGGCTCGCACCTGGGCCCGTGGCTGATGCCGCGGACCTTCATGGACAACGAGGCGAAGTGGTTCCCCGAAGGGAGCCTGGAGGAGCTCCCCGACATCGACTCCGACCCTGAGCGCTTCCGCATCGTCGGCTGGGCGCTGGAGCCCGGTGATGCGGTCTTCTTCCACATGCTCACGCTGCACGCGGCCGGCGGCGTCTCGGGTGGGAGGCGCCGGCGGGCGTTCTCGGTTCGCTTCCTCGGCGACGACGTGCGTCACGCGCCGCGGCCGTGGAAGACGTCACCGGAGTTCCCGGGCCTGGCGGACGAGCTCCCGGTCGGCGCGCCGATGGAGCACTCGCTTTTCCCCGTGCTCTGGGAGCGGCCGGCGGCCTAGGCCGGCGAGTGGCAAACGGCTTCGATGTTGTTGCCGTCGTGGTCGAGCACGAAGGCGCCGTAGTACTGATCGTGGTAGTGGGGCCGCACGCCCGGGGCGCCGTTGTCCGTCCCCCCGGCGGCGAGGCCGGCCGCGTGGAACGCGTCGACCGTCTCGCGGTCGCGGGCCCGGAAGGAGACGTGGGTCGGCGCGCTGGGCTCGTCCCCGCGCGTGTAGATCCAGAAGTCGGGACCGCTCTCGTCCGCGGCGTAGCCGACGACCTCGTGGCTCTCCCAGGCGGCCCAGACGCGGTAGCCGAGCGGTTCGAGCGTCTCCGCGTAGAAGGCCTTCGCGGCCGCCAGGTCGCTCACGTTCAGGCCGACGTGGTCGATCATCCCGCCCGCAACGCTACCCGTTCCCCCGCCCCCCACAGGAGACTGTGGCCGTGCCCCTGTCGGCGTTTCTCCTCGCGCTTGCCGCAGCCGTCGTCCACGCGCTCTGGAATCTGCTTCTCGCGCGGGCGCGTGATCCGGAGGCCGCCGGGGCGGTCGCGCTTCTCACCGCGGTCGTCGTCTTCGCGCCTCTCGTCGCCCTCCAGTGGGAGATCGAGGCGGAGGCGTGGCCCTACATCGCGGCGAGCTCGCTCCTCGAGCTCGTCTACTTCGCGCTCCTCGGCGCGGCGTACCGGCGCGCGGAGGTCTCGGTCGTCTACCCGCTCGCCCGCGGCCTCGCGCCCGTGCTCGTTCTCGTCGTCGGCGTCCTCGCCCTCGGCGCAGACTCGTCGGCGGCGCAGGCTGTGGGCGTCGTGCTGGTCGGGCTCGGTGTCCTGCTCGTGCGAGGCGTGCGACGCCCGGCGGCGGCTTCCGGCGTTCTCTTCGGCCTGGCGATCGCGTGCTCGATCGCCGCGTACACGCTCGTGGACGACGAGGGCATCCGCTTCGCGAACGCCGTCACCTACCTGGAGCTGACCCTGCTCGTGCCGGCGATCGGCTACGCCGCCGGGATCGCCGCCGTCAAGGGCAGCTCGGCGCTGCGCGCCGAGCTTGGGCCGGCCAGCGTCGTCGCCGGCGTCGGCATGTGGGTGGCGTACGGCCTCGTCCTCGCCGCGCTCGCGCGCGCCGAGGCCGCGCCCGTCGCCGCGGTGCGGGAGACGAGCGTCGTCTTCGCCAGCGTCGGCGCCGGCCTCTTCCTCCACGAGCGCGTCGGCCCGGCCCGGCTGGCGGGCGCCGTCCTGGTCGCCGCAGGCGTGGCCCTCCTGGGCTTCTAGCCGTCCCAGGTGGCCATGCCCCGGGGTCAGACCCCAGGGCGTGTCCGCCGTGGACACTGCGGCGGACACGCGCAAGTGTCCATGCGGTTGTGGCGCCGATTCCTGTCCAACCGAGCCACGGCCCGGGGTCTGACCCCCGGACGCGGCCACGAGGGACAGCCTCAGCCCTGGAGCCAGAGGGCGAGGGCGGCGAGGGAGTTCGCGTCCGAGAGCTCGGCGATGACGCCGCGGAGCGGGAGGCGCTCGGTGACGAGGTCGTCGCCCTCCTCGCGCTCGCCGATCCCGACATCGGTGAGCTCCGTGGCCTCGAAGGCGTGGACGTACTCGGTGGAGTAGTCCGGCGCGGCCCAGAACTCTCCGAGCTTGCGCCACGAGGCGGCCGTGAGGCCGCCCTCCTCGACGAGCTCGCGCGCGGCGCACTCCTCCGGCGTCTCGCCGTGCTCGATCGTCCCTGCGGGGAGCTCGAGCGTCCGCCCGTCCGCGCCCGGGCGGGTCTGGCGGACGACGACGATCTGCGCGCCGTCGACGGCGACGATGCTGACCGAGTCGGGAAGACGCAGCACCTCCACGGCGCGGAGTCTAGGCTGCGCGCGTGCCCCGGCCCCGCGCCAGAGACCTCGGGATCCGCATCGGGACGCTGCCCGCGGGGGAGCACAACGCGATCACCGACGTGCCCGGCGTCCGCGTCGGACACGAGACGATCGTCGAAGGAGACTCCGTCCGCACCGGCGTCACCGTGCTCTTCCCGCACGAAGGCAACCCGTGGGAGGAGCCCGTCTTCGCCGGCGCGCACCGTTTGAACGGGAACGGCGAGCTCACCGGGCTCGAGTGGATCCGCGAGTCCGGGATGCTCACGTCCCCGATCGGGCTCACGAACACCCACTCGGTGGGCGTCGTCCACGACGCGCTCATCGCCGCCGAGGTCGAGCGGCGCGAGGGCGGGGACGACTTCTGGAGCCTGCCGGTCGTCGGCGAAACCTGGGACGGGCCGCTGAACGACATCAACGGGATGCACGTCAGGCCCGAGCACGCGAAGGCGGCGCTCGGGCGCGCGGCCGCCGGCCCCGTCCCGGAAGGGAACGTCGGGGGCGGCACCGGGATGATTTGCCACGAGTTCAAGGGCGGGATCGGGACGTCGTCGCGAGTGGTCCCCGAGGTCGGCGACCACGTCGTCGGCGTGCTCGTCCAGGCGAACTACGGGCGCCGGGAGCGCTTACGCGTCGACGGCGTGCCCGTCGGCGAGGACATCCCGGACTCGGTCGTGCCGGTCCCCAAAGAGCCCGGCGCCGCGCCGGGGGGCTCGATCATCGTCCTCATCGGGACGAGCGCGCCCCTTCTCCCCGGCCAGTGCGACCGGCTGGCGCAGCGCGCCGCCCTCGGGATCGCGCGCGTCGGGGGCGTGGGCGAGAACTCGAGCGGCGATCTCTTCCTCTGCTTCGCGACCGGAAACCGCGGCCTACCTGCGGGCGACCTCGCGGCGAGCAACCCCCTCACCGTTCCGCTGGAGATGGTCACGAACGGGCACATCACGCCGCTCTTCGACGCGGTCGTCGAGGCGACCGAGGAGGCGATCCTGAACGCGCTCTGCGCGGCCGAGACCATGACCGGCCACCAGGGCACCGTCGCCCACGAGCTTCCGCCGGATCTGCTCGTGGAGTCGCTGCGACGCCGCGGCGCTCTCGCCGAGTAGCTTTCGACAACCTGTCCAAAGAGTTTGGGCTGCTTAGGCCCGCGTTTCCGGCTTGTTGCAGGACTCGGCGGGGGCTACGCTGGCCCCAGCGTCGAAACGGAGGTCCGATCCTGATGAGTGTTGCTGTGTCCCAGCACAAGAACTACATCGGCGGGGAATGGGTCGAGTCCGCCGGTGGCGAGACCATGGAGGTCCTGAACCCCGCGACGGGCGAGGTGATCGCCGAGGTTCCGGCGAGCACCGCGGAGGACGCCGATCGCGCCGTCCAGGCCGCGAAGGATGCGCTCGGAGAGTGGCTCGACACGACGCCGCGCGAGCGGGCGGGGATGCTCCTGAAGCTCGCCGACGTGATCGACGAGAACGCCGAGGACCTGGCGCAGCTCGAGTCGAGGAACGTCGGGAAGCCGATCGCGGCTGCGCGGGACGAGCCCAGCGAGATGGCGGACAACCTTCGCTTCTTCGCCGGCGCGGCGCGCCTGCTCGAGGGCCGCTCCGCCGGCGAGTACATGGCCGGGCACACGTCGATGATCCGGCGCGAGCCGCTCGGGGTCGTCGCCGGCATCGCGCCCTGGAACTACCCGCTCTGGATGGCCGTCTGGAAGATGGGACCGGCCCTCGCTGCCGGCAACACGCAGGTGCTCAAGCCCTCGGAGCAGACGCCGCTGACGCTGCTCCGCTTCGTCGAGCTGGCCGAGGGGATCATCCCGCCGGGGGTGCTCAACGTGATCACAGGCGACGGCGTCCCCGCGGGCGAGGCGCTCGTGAAGAACAACGACGTCCGGCTCGTCTCGCTGACCGGCGACGTCGCGACCGGCAGGATCATCGCCGCGAACGCGGCGGACTCGCTCAAGCGCGTCCACCTCGAGCTCGGCGGCAAGGCGCCGGTGATCGTCTTCGACGACGCCGACCCCGCCGCGGTGGCCGAGGGGATCAAGATCGCCGGCTACTGGAACTCGGGCCAGGACTGCACAGCCGCTTCGCGCGTCGTCGCCGGCCCGAAGATCTACGACAAGCTCCTCGAGGAGCTCGTCCCCGCCGTCGAGTCGATCAAGGTCGGCGACCCGGCCGAGGGCGAGGACATCGAGATGGGCTCCGTCATCTCCAAGGACCAGCAGGAGCGCGTGCTCGGCTTCCTCGACCGCGCCGAGACCGCGACCGTCCTCACGGGCGGTGGCTCGAACGGCGAGCGCGGATTCTTCGTCAACCCGACGGTCCTCGCCGACCTCCAGCAGACCGACGAGGTCGTCCAGCGCGAGATCTTCGGCCCGGTCGTCACCGTGCAGCGCTTCGCCGACGACAACCAGGCGATCGAGTGGGCGAACGACGTCAACTACGGCCTCGCCGCCTCCGTGTGGACGAGGGACATCGGCCGGGCGCTGAACGCCGCGCGCCGGCTCCAGTTCGGGACCGTGTGGATCAACGACCACATCCCGCTCGTCTCCGAGATGCCGCACGGCGGGTACAAGCAGTCCGGGTACGGCAAGGACCTGTCGGCCTACTCGCTCGAGGACTACACGCAGATCAAGCACGTCATGGCGAAGATCGACTAGGCGAAGCGAAACGACGACTGTGGCAACCGTTCAGGCGGAGCGGTCTGCGGCGCAAGCCGGCCAAGCCGGGCTGAAAGCGAACGCGATCGGCATCCTCGACGCGCTCGTCATCGGGTTGGCGTCGGCCGCTCCCGGCACGCACGCGAAACGTCCGCTGAAGGGCGCCATTCTCGGATCGACTCCGCACAAGCTCCTGCACCTGTCCGACAGGCCCGTGGTCGTCGTCCCGATCGGAGGCGGAGCCCCTAATGGCGGTTGAGGAGACGATCGACCAGGGACAGTGGAGCGGCACTCCAGTGGCCGACGTCCGCCTCGAGTCGGTCACGAAGCGCTTCGACGACGTCGCTGCGGTCGACGACGTCTCGCTGGAGATTCCGCGCGGGAGCTTCTTCGCGCTCCTCGGCCCCTCGGGGTGCGGCAAGACCACGAGCCTGAGGATGATCGGCGGCTTCGAGGAGCCGACCGCGGGGACGATCTACCTCGGTGACCGCGACGTCACGGGGCTGCCGCCCTACAAGCGGGACGTCAACACCGTCTTCCAGAGCTACGCGCTCTTCCCGCACCTGACCATCTTCGAGAACGTCGCGTTCGGCCTGCGCCGCCGCGGGATGCGCGGCGGTGAGCTGAACGAACGCGTCTCCGAGGCCCTGACGCTCGTCGACCTGGCGGGCTTCGAGCGGCGCAAGCCCCGCCAGCTCTCGGGCGGCCAGCAGCAGCGGGTCGCTCTGGCTCGCGCGCTCGTCAACCGGCCGCGTGTGCTGCTCCTCGACGAGCCGCTCGGCGCGCTCGACCTCAAGCTCCGCAAGCAAATGCAGCTCGAGCTCAAGCGGATCCAGCACGAGGTCGGCATCACGTTCGTGCACGTCACGCACGACCAGGAAGAGGCCATGACGATGGCCGACACGATCGCCGTCATGCAGGCGGGCAAGATCGAGCAGCTCGGGACGCCGACCGAGCTGTACGAGACTCCGCGCTCGGCGTTCGTCGCCGGCTTCCTGGGCATTTCCAACCTCCTCGCCGGCACCGTCGAATCCGACGAGACGGTGCGGCTTGCGGACGGGGCCGTCGTCCGCGTTCCCGCGGTGAGGGGCAGAAGCGGGGAGGTCTCCATCGGCATCCGGCCGGAGAAGGTGCGGCTGGGCGCCGTCGAGGAGAACCGACTCCCGGGCGAGGTACGCGAGAGCGCCTACATCGGGGTCTCCACGCAGTACATCGTCGACACGACCGCGGGCGCGGTCACGCTCTACGTCCAGAACACCGAGGCAGGGGCGACCTCGGTGCAGCCCGGCGACCAGGTCACGCTCAGCTGGAGCCCCGCAGCAACCTTCGTAGTGGATTGACTGGAGGCGAAGCACCCATGAACTACCCGTTCGAGCGTATTCACGGCCCGATGACGCGCAAGCAACTCCTACGGCGCGCCGCTGTCGGCGGCGCCACCCTTTCCCTGCCCGGGCTCCTCGCGGCCTGCGGCGGCGAAGGGGGAATCGAGGGCGAGCAGGCGGCGACGGGCGCCGGCGAGACGACGGTCGTCCAGGAGCTGGCGGACGAGATCACGGTCTCGAACTGGCCCTTCTACATCGACCAGAACGACGACGCGACCTCGTTCCCGACCCTCGACCAGTTCACCCAGGAAACCGGCGTCAAGGTCAACTACCTCGAGGACATCAACTCCAACGAGGAGTTCTTCGGCGAGATCCAGGCGCCGCTCTCGCGCGGGCAGGGAATCGACCGCGACATCATCGTGCCGACGGCCTGGCTCGCCGCCCGCCTGCTCGACCTCGGCTACCTCCAGAAGCTCGACAAGAGCGCCATCCCGAACATCGAGAACCTCGAGGACACGCTCGCGAGCCCTCCCTGGGACCCGAACCGCGACTACAGCCTTCCGTGGCAGTCGTACATCACCGGCGTCGGCTACGACCCGAAGAAGGTCGGAGGCGAGATCACGTCCGTCGAGCAGCTGCTCGACCCCGCCCTCAAGGGGAAGGTGACGATGCTCGACTCGATGGAGGACACGGCGGCCCTCTTCATGCTCGAGATGGGCGGCGATGTTGCCAACCCGGACCAGACCATGTTCAACGAGATCTGCGAGAAGCTGAAGAAGGCCGTCGACGACGGGCAGATCCGCCAGTTCACCGGCAACGACTACACCGGTCTGCTCGCCGGCGGCGACGCGTGGGCCTCGCTCGCCTGGTCGGGGGACATCGTCATCCTCCAGGCGGACAACCCGAATCTCGAGTTCAGGATCCCCGACGCCGGGGGCATCTCCTCGGTGGACACGATGGTGATCCCGACTGGCGGCGATGTCTTCACGGCCTCGACGTTCATGAACTTCTTCTACGACCCGGCGATCGCGGCCCAGGTCGCCGCGTACGTGAACTACATCACGCCGGTGAAGGGCACGAAGGAGGCGATCGCGGAGATCGATCCGGCGCTGGCCGAGAACCCCCTCATCTTCCCGCCCCCGGACGTGCTCGAGAACCTGCACGAGTTCAGCGCCGAGGCGATCGAGAATCCCGAGTTTCAGGAGCAGTGGCAGGCCGTGATCGGCGTCTAGCCGCTCGCTGCCGGCAGAGATGAGCTTCCTGCACCGACACTCCTGGCTCACGCCGTACCTGTTGCTGGCGCCGGGGATCGCCTTCCTGGTCCTCTTCTTCGTCGTCCCGCTCTACTACCTCGGGTATACGTCGCTCCAGGAGGGGACGGTCCAGGTCGGCTACACATTCAACTGGGCCTGGGACAACTACACGAGTGCGTTCAGCACGTACCGGGAGCAATTCTTCCGTTCGCTCCAGTACGCGGGCATCGCCACGATCCTCGCTCTGCTCATCTCCTACCCGCTCACGTACTGGATCGCCTTTCGCGGCGGGCGCTGGAAGAACCTGCTGCTCCTCTTCATCATCGCGCCCTTCTTCGTCACGTACCTGATCCGCACGCTCGCGTGGCAGAACATCCTCGCGGACGACGGGTTCGTCGTCGGAGTCCTGCAGGCCCTGGGGATCGTCGCCGACGACGGTCGCCTGCTCGCGACTTCGACAGCCGTGATCGCGGGCATCACCTACAACTTCCTGCCCTTCATGGCCCTGCCGCTCTACGTGGCGCTGGAGCAGATCGACCCAAGGCTGATCGAGGCGGCCAAGGACCTCTACTCGTCGAGCACCAAGGCCTTCCTGCGGGTGACGCTGCCGCTCTCGATGCCGGGGGTGATCGCCGGGACGCTGCTGACCTTCATCCCGGCGGCCGGCGACTTCATCAACGCCGAGCTCCTCGGAACGCCGAACCAGGCGATGATCGGAAACGTCATCCAGTCGAAGTTCCTCGAGATCACCGACTACGGCCAGGCGGCGGCGATGTCGGTGATCCTCATGGCGGTCATCCTGCTCCTCATCGCTGTCTACACGCGCATCCTGGGGACGGAGAGGATGGCCGGATGACCACCGCCGCCGAGCCGCTCCCCCGCCGCCACCGTGGAAGCGCGGCGACGCGCCTCTGGGCGTTCGTGCGCCACCACACGCTCACGTTCTTCGGGGTCCTCGCGCTGGCGTACCTCATGCTCCCGATCGTGGTCGTGATCGTGTTCTCGTTCAACGACCCGGCTGGGCGCTACAACTACACGTGGGAGGGGTTCACCACCGAGCACTGGACCAACCCCTTCGGCCCGCCTTTCCTGGGTGACGCGGTCAAGACGAGCATCGAGGTCGCGCTCATCGCCACCCTCGTCGCGACCGTCCTCGGCACGCTCGTCGCGATGGCGCTCGTGCGCTACCACTTCCGTGGGCGCGGCGCGACGAACTTCCTCATCTTCGTGCCGCTGACCGCGCCCGAGATCGTTCTGGGCGCGTCGCTCCTCACGCTCTTCCTCAACCTGGGCACCGCCCTCGGCTTCTGGACGATCGTGCTCGCGCACATCATGTTCTGCATCAGCTTCGTCGTCGTGACGGTCCGCGCGCGACTGGTCGGCTTCGACCGTCACGTCGAGGAGGCGGCGGCGGACCTCGGCGCCAACGAGTGGGTCACCTTCCTCAGGATCACACTGCCGTTGATCGCGCCCGGCATCCTCGCCGGCGCGCTTCTCGCCTTCTCGCTCTCCATCGACGACTTCGTGATCACGAGCTTCAACTCGGGCACGACGACGACGTTCCCGCTCTTCGTCTGGAGCGCCGCCCAACGCGGCGTCCCGGCCGAGGTGAACGTCATCGGCACGATGATCTTCGGAGTCGCGATCGTCCTGATGCTCGCCAACGTCCTGTGGCAGTACCGCCGCACACCGAAAGGAGCCGTATGAGCGTTCCCGCAACCTCCCTCTCCGCGGACGAGCTGCAGCAGGCCGCCCGCGATCACCTGTGGCTGCACTTCACCCGTATGTCCGGCTACATGGACGGCGAGGTGCCGATCATCGTCCGCGGTGACGGCTGCTACCTCGAGGACATCCACGGCAAGCGCTACCTGGACGCGCTGGCCGGCCTCTTCGCCGTCAACATCGGATACGGCTTCGGCGAGGAGATCGGGGAGGCGGCGGCGGCGCAGATGCGCGAGCTGCCGTTCTACACCAACTGGAGCTACGCGCACCCGAGGGCGATCGAGCTCGCGGCCGAGGTCGCATCGCTCGCGCCCGGCGACCTGAACCGGGTCTTCTTCGTCTCCGGCGGCTCGGAGGCGGTCGAGTCCGCCTGGAAGCTCGCGCGGCAGTACCACGCGGCGCGCGGCGAGCGGCGTTGGAAGGCGGTCGCGAGGCGCATCGCCTACCACGGGACGACGATGGGGGCGCTCTCCATCAACGGGATCGCGGCGCTGAAGGAGCCGTTCGAGCCGCTCGTGCCCGACACGCTGCACGTGCGCAACACGAACCGCTACCACCGGCCGCCCGAGGAGACGGAGGAGCAGTTCACCGCCTTCCTGCTCGACGACCTGGAGGAGACGATCCTGCAGGCAGGCCCGGGCACGGTCGCCATGGTGATCATGGAGCCGGTTCAGAACGCCGGCGGCTCCTACACGCCGCCGGAGGGCTACTGGGCGGGCGTCCGCGAGATCTGCGACCGCTACGGCATCCTCCTCTGCGCCGACGAGGTCATCACCGGCTTCGGCCGCGTCGGGGCGTGGTTCGGCTCGGAGCGCTACGACATCCGTCCCGACCTGATCACGTCCGCAAAGGGCCTTTCCTCGGCGTACGCGTCCATCGGGGCGCTGATCGCGAGCGACAAGGTCATGGAGCCGTTCCTCGCGGACACCTCCATGTACTCGCACGGGATCACGTTCGGCGGCCACCCGGTGCAGTGCGCGATCGCGCTCAAGAACATCGAGATCATGAAGCGCGAGCGGATCGTCGAGAACGTCGGCGAAAACCAGGACGCATTCCGCGCGACGTTGGCGCAGCTCCTCGATCTGCCCATCGTCGGCGACCTGCGCGGGACCGGCTACTTCTACGCGCTCGAGCTCGTGAAGGACAAGGAGACGCGCGAGACCTTCTCCGAGGAGGAGTGCGAGACGCTCCTGCGAGGGTTCCTCTCGCCGCGGCTCTTCGAGTCCGGCCTGATCTGCCGCGCCGACGACCGCGGCGACCCGGTGGTGCAGATCTCGCCGCCGCTCGTGGCCGGCCAGGAGCAGTTCGACGAGATCGCGGGCATCCTCGGCGACGCGCTGGCCGCCGCCTGGGACGAGCTCCGCTGAGACGACCGTGAGGGCGATGGTGCTCGCGGCTCCCGGGGAGGCTCTCCGGGAGTCAGAGCTCCCTGCCCCGGAGCCCGGTCCGGGCCAGGTCTCCGTCGCCGTGAGCGCCTGCGGCGTCTGCCGCACCGACCTGCACGTCGTCGACGGCGAGCTGCCCGAACCCAAGCTGCCGCTCGTCCCCGGCCACCAGGTCGTCGGGCGGGTCGTCGAGGGCGGGGAGCGCTTCGCCGCGGGTGACCGCGTCGGTATCCCGTGGCTCGGCTGGACGTGCGGTGAGTGCCGCTACTGCGTGAGCGGCCGCGAGAACCTCTGCGACCGCGCCCGCTTCACCGGGTACCAGCTGGACGGTGGCTACGCGGAGGGGGTCGTCGCGGACGAGAGCTTCTGCTTCCCGCTCCCGGAGGGCTACGACGACCTCCAGGCCGCGCCGCTCCTCTGCGCCGGGCTGATCGGGTACCGCGCCCTGCGGCTCGCCGGCGACGCCGAGCGGGTCGGGCTCTACGGCTTCGGCGCGAGCGCACACATCGTCGCTCAGGTCGCGCGCCACGAAGGGCGGCGCATCTTTGCCTTCACGCGCGCGGACGATGAGGCGGCGCAGGGCTTCGCGCGCGAGCTCGGCGCGGAGTGGGCCGGGGACGCCCTCGGCCCGGCGCCGGAGGAGCTCGACGCGGCGATCATCTTCGCCCCGGCCGGGGAGCTGGTTCCGGCCGCGCTCGCCGCCGTGGCGAAGGGAGGCACGGTCGTCTGCGCGGGGATCCACATGAGCGACATTCCCTCGTTCCCGTACGAGCTGCTCTGGGGCGAGCGCGTCGTGCGCTCCGTCGCCAACCTCACGCGCCGCGACGGCGAGGAGCTCCTCGAGGTTGCGCCGCAGGTGCCGGTGAGGACGGAGATCCAGATCTTCCCGCTCGAAGCGGCGAACGACGCGCTGGCGCGCCTGCGGGCGGGCGAGATCCGGGGCGCCGCGGTCCTCCAGGTTATGCCAATAGACGACTGACACCCGAGGCGACGATCGTCTAGTCTGCCGCCACCGTCAGACCCAGCAGGGGGTGGTTAAGTGAGGGTGTTCCAGGGATGGGCGCTATGCGTCCTCTTCTCCGTCGTCCTGTTTCTCGGAGCTGGATGCTCCTTGGGAGACGACGACGACAACGGCGGCAACGGTGACGCCTCGGGCGACACCGGTTCGGCCGAAGCAGGCGGCGGCGGCGGCCAAGGTGGCGGCAGTCTCCTGCAGGAGGTACAGGACCGCGGCACGTTGCGCTGCGGAGTGAACGACGCCGTGCCCGGCTTCGGGTTCACCGGCGAGGGCGGGGAGCCGGAGGGCTTCGACATCGACTTCTGCAAGGTCATCGCCGCGGCAGTGCTCGGCGACGCAGATGCGGTCGAGTACACGCCGCTCTCGGCCGAGCAGCGGTTCACGGCGCTGCAGTCCGGCGAGATCGACGTCCTCAGCCGCAACACGACGTACACGGCCTCGCGCGACGGCACCGAGGGTGCACGCTTCCTGCACACGACGTTCTACGACGGGCAGGGAATGATGGTGCGCACCGAGTCGGGCCACCAGACGCTCGAGGACCTCGCCGGCGAGACGATCTGCGTGCTCTCGGGGACGACGACCGAGCTCAACCTCGAGTCGCAGTTCCAGGCGCGCGGGATCGACTACACGCCGCTGGCGTTCGAGGACAACGAGCCGCTTCAGGCCGCGTTCGTGGAGGAACGCTGCGGCGCGTGGACCTCGGACAAGTCGCAGCTCGCGGGCATCCGCTCGAACTGGCCCGATGGCCAGGGCGGGCCGGAGGCGCTCACGATCCTCGACGAGACCATGTCCAAGGAGCCGCTCGGCCCCGTCGTGCGCGACGGTGACGACGACTGGGCGGACGCGGTCAACTGGGCGATCTACGCGACCATCCAGGCCGAGGAGTTCGGGCTCACGTCCGACAATATCGGCCAGGGGAGCGACGACCCGGAGATCCAGCGCTTCCTGGGGGAGGCCGTCGAGGGTGAGCCCTTCGACGCCGGCCTCGGCCTGCCGGATGACTTCGCGGTCCAGGTCGTGACCCAGGTCGGCAACTACGGCGAGATCTACGACCGGAACGTCGGCCCGGGCTCGGCGCTCGAGCTGCCGCGTGACTTCAACGCGCTCTGGACAGACGGCGGCCTGCAGTTCGCGCCGCCGTACCGCTAGACCGTCAGCCGGAGGGGGCGGCGGCCCGAGGTCGCCGCCCCCTCACCGCACCCCGTGACCGCCGCCACGCACACGACGACGCGCCGGCCGCCCTTCTGGCGGAACATCCGCGTGCTCCGCTGGACCTTCCAGCTTGTCTTCCTCGCTGCGGTCGTGCTGTTCCTGCTCTTCCTCTACAGCAACGTCACCTACAACCTCGACCGTGCCGGGCTTCCAACCGGCTTTTCCTATCTGGAACAGCCGGCGGGATTCGCGATCCCAGACTCGGATTTCCGATCGAGCCAGGCGCTCTGGGAAGCGTTGCTCGTGGGCGTCCAGAACACGATCAAGGTGGCGCTGCTCGGAATCGTGCTGGCCACGATCATCGGCGTCGTCGTCGGCGTCTCGCGGCTTTCCTCGAACTGGCTCGTGCGCAGGGCCGCCGCCCTGTACGTCGAGACATTCCGGAACATCCCGGTCCTCCTGATCATCATCTTCTGGTACCTCGGCGTTGTGATCCGCCTTCCGCCGATCCGGGAGGGCGTCGAGCTGCTCGACATGCTCGCGATCTCGAATCGCGGGATCGTCGTACCGTGGTTCGACAAGGTCGGCGGGGCAGCGCTCTTCGGGATCTTCGCCTTGGTGGGCTTCGCCGTGGCCGCCGGCGCGTGGATCTGGCGGACGCGACGCTTCGACCAGACCGGGCAGCCGCATCGCCGCGTCCTCTGGTCGCTGGGCGCGCTCCTCCTGATCCTGGCGATCGGCTTCGTCCTCAGCGGACGGCCGTGGACGCTCGACACACCCGAGACGGGTGAGCTATCCACGAGCGGCGGCTTCAGGCTCGCGCCCGAGTACGCCGCTCTTCTGATCGCGCTGGCGCTCTACACGGCCAGCCACATCGCCGAGATCGTGCGTGGCAGCATCCTGGCCGTCCCGCGCGGCCAGGGGGAGGCCGCCGACGCGGTAGGGCTCTCCGGTTTCCAGCGCCTGCGCTTCGTCGTACTGCCGCAGGCCTTCCGGATCTCGGTGCCGCCGATCTCCAACCAGTACCTGAACCTGACGAAGAACTCCTCGCTCGGCGTGGCGATCAGCTACTACGAGGCCACGAAGGTCACCCAGGTCTCGATCGCGCAGAGCGCGCCGGCCGTGCAGGCGATCCTCGTCCTCATGGGCATCTATCTCGTGCTGTCGCTCAGCATCGCGGCCGTCACGAACCTCTTCAACAGGCGCCTGACACTGAAGGGCCGTCGCTGATGGCGACTCGCGTGGACACGCTCGAGCCGATGCCGGGCCCGGACGCCGAGCCGGAGGGCCCGCCCGGGCGCAAGCTCACGCCGCGCGAGTGGATGCGCGCGAACCTCTTCGGCAGCAAGCTCGACACGGTCCTCACCATCCTCTTCGGGCTGCTCCTCGCCTGGCTCGCCTACCGGATCGGGCGCTTCGTGTTCGTCGACGCGCGCTGGGAGATCATCGAGCGCAACATCACGAACCTCATGGTGGGCGCGTATCCACGCGACCAGATCTGGCGCCTGTGGACGGCGCTCTTCGTCCTTGCGGCGTTCCTCGGCTGGGGCGCCGGCGCGATGGGCATGCAGCGGCGCCAGGAAGTCCGTGAAGGCCGGGCGCGCCCGATGCCCAAGGGCGGCGTGCGGCGCCTCGTCCCGATCATCCTCCTCGTCGTCGTCCTGCTCGGGTTTGCGCAATCGCTGCAGGCGCTCGTCCTGGTCGTCGCGATCGCCGCGGTCGGGGCCGCCTTCAACGTGATCGGCAGGCGCACGCCGGAACGCCTGTGGCGCTACGTGCCGCTGATCGTGCTCGGGGGGATCCTGATCGCCTTCATCGTCGTGACGGCCTTCGGCGGTGTGGGCTGGAGCCAGTGGGGCGGGTTCCTCCTGACGGTCTTCCTAGCCGTCTCCGCGATCCTGCTGTCCTTCCCGATCGGCGTCCTGCTCGCGCTGGGGCGGCGCTCGAGCCTCCCCGTCGTGCGCTGGGTGTGCATCACCTACATCGAGTTCTTCCGCGGCGTGCCGCTGATCACGATCCTCTTCTTGGCGTTCTTCATGATCGGCTTCATCCTGCCGGAAGGAGTCGAACCGCCCAGCCTCGTCACCCGAGCCATCATCGGCTTCACGCTCTTTACGTGCGCCTACATCGCGGAGATCGTCCGCGGCGGGCTCCAGTCGGTGCCCGCGGGCCAGATCGAGGCGGCGCAGGCGCTCGGCCTCTCGCCGTTCAGGACGACCTTCCGCATCGTCCTCCCGCAGGCGCTGCGGGCGGTGATCCCGGGCATCGTGGGCCAGTTCATCAGCCTTTTCAAGGACACCTCGCTCGTCTTCATCCTCGGGCTGTCGGAGCTCCTCGCCGTGGCGCAGAACATCACCAAGCAGCCGGATTTCCTCGCGGAGGGCCTCTACGTCGAGACGCTGATCTTCGCGAGCTTCGTGTACTGGGCAGGGTCATACTGGATGTCGCGCGAGAGCCAGCGGCTCGAGCGCCGGCTCGGAGTGGGGGAGTGATGAGCACAGAGAACGGCAAGGGCATGATCCAGCTCGAGCGTGTGTCGAAGTGGTTCGGCGACTTCCAGGCGCTCAAGGACGTCGACCTCGCGATCGACCGGCAGGAGGTCGTCGTCGTCTGCGGGCCCTCGGGCTCGGGCAAGTCGACGATGATCCGCTGCATCAACCGGCTCGAGAAGCACGACGGCGGCCGCATCGTCGTGGACGGGATCGAGCTTTCGGACGACCTGCGGAACATCCAGGAGATCCGCCGCGAGGTCGGGATGGTCTTCCAGCAGTTCAACCTCTTCCCCCATCTGAGCGTGCTCGAGAACATCACGCTCGCGCCGCGCAACGTCCGCCGCAAGCCGCGGAAGGAGGCCGAGGAGCGGGCGATGGAGCAGCTCAGGCGCGTGCGCATCCCCGAGCAGGCGCACAAGTATCCGCTTCAGCTCTCGGGCGGCCAGCAGCAGCGCGTCGCGATCGCCCGGGCGCTGGCCATGGAGCCGAAGATCATGCTCTTCGACGAGCCGACCTCCGCGCTCGACCCGGAGATGATCAAGGAGGTGCTCGACGTGATGATCGAGCTGGCGGAGTCGGGCATGACGATGATCGTCGTCACGCACGAGATGGGCTTCGCCCGCGCCGTCGCGAACCGGATGGTCTTCATGGCCGACGGCGAGATCGTCGAGGTGGGCACGCCGGAGCACTTCTTCACGGATCCGCAGGAAGAGCGCACCAAGCAGTTCCTGGCGCAGATCCTCTAGCCGGGCTTACGCTTGGCGGGTGCGCTGCGTCGTCCTGGCGGTCTTGCTCGTGCTCGCGTCGGCAGCCTGCAGCGGGGAGGACGAAGAGCCAACCGAGCCCGACGTCGCCGCGCCCGCCTTCCCGTTGACCTCGGCGGACATCGCCGAGGGGGAGCCGATCGACCCGCGCTTCACCTGTGACGGCGACGACGTCGCCCCCGCGCTGGCCTGGGACGACGTGCCCGAGGAGACCGTGGAGCTCGTCCTCGTCGTCGAGGATCCGGATGCGCCCGGCGGCACCTTCACGCACTGGCTGGTCTATGGCATCGACCCTGGGGCGACCACGCTCGCGGCGGGGACGGACGGGGTGGGATTCCGGGAGGGTGAGAACGACATGGGCGAGATCGGCTACGGCGGCCCGTGCCCGCCCGAGGGCGAGACGCACGACTACGTCTTCCGGCTGCTTGCGGTCGACGCGGAGACCGCGCTCGAGGAAGGCGCGCGTCGGGATGATGTGCTCGAGGCCGTCGAGGGCCACGTCGTGGGCGAAGGCCGGCTGACGGCTCCGTATTCGCGCTAGGTGTACGCCCAGAGCGCGTTCACGATCTTCCAGCCGCCGTCCGTGCGGACGAGGTGCAGGTATTCGCGGTAGACGTGCGAGTCGACGATCGCGGTCGCGATGTCGCCGTGGACGTCGACGACGCGGACGTCGATCCGACGGGCTTCGGAGTCGTGCTTTCGGCCGGCGCCCGCCTCCGTCAGGTCGATCATCCCCCGGGCGGTGTCCTCGTCGAGCCCGTCGCCGTCGAGCGCGCGCTTGGCCAGGCCAGGATGGAGGGCGCGGCGCATGCGCTCGGGGTCGGCCTCGAACCACCCCTCGAAGTAGTCGAGCGCGCAGCGGACGATGGCGTCCTCGTCGGCCGTCATCAGAGCAGCTCGGCGATCCGGGCGGCGGCCTTCGCCGCCCCGTCCGTCTCCACGGGCGCGTAGTCCACGTCGCGGCCGATCTCCTCGGCGATCGCCTGGGCGATCCCGGCCGGCGTCGCCGTCTCGAAGTCCATCGCGCGGCCCGCGCCGTAGCGGCCGAGCCGGTGGCGCACGTGGAAGTTCTGCTCGAAGTGGTGCCGGAGCGGGAAGTAGAGGAACGGGCGCCGGTTGGCGGTCAGCTCCATCGACGTCGTCAGCCCGCCCTGCACGACCGCGAGGTCGCACGCCGCGAGGTGGCGGTAGAGGTTGTGCACGTAGGCGCGCACCTCGAGCCCGTCCTGCTCGGGGAACGCGGCGGAGTCGATCCGCGGCCCGGCGACGACGATCATCCGCAGGTCGGGCACTAGCTCCTTCGCGTCCGGGAAGGCGTCGACGACGCGCCGGAGCAGGTGGCCGCCGACGCCCGAGCCGCCGACGGTGACGATGCAGACCTGCTCGTCGGGCCGGTAGCCGAGCTCGTGCCGCAGCTTCTCCCGGTCGGCGAACGCGGCCGGGTCGAAGCCCGAGACATAGCCGGCGAAGTCGAAGTGCTGCTCCGTCCAGTCGCGGATGAGCGGGAGCTCCGGCCCGAAGGACTCGCCGACGACGTCATCCGGGTTCCCGACGTAGATCGCCCGGTCGCGCACGCGCGGGTAGCGCGCGATGTGCTCGATCATCTCGGCGTTGTAGTCGGCCGTGAGGAACGCCTCGCGCTCGCCGCCGTCGGGCATCGGCAGCCAGCCGACGAAGTCGGTCAGCCAGGCGTAGGCCGCGCGCTTCTCCTCGGGGTTCTCGTGCAGGTAGTAGTCGAGCTCCCACGCCTCGTCCCCGATCCAGAGGTCGTAGTTCTCTTCGCGGGCTACGTCGTGGAAGACCATGAAGTTGGCGACCAGGATCTCGTCCATCCGCCGCCAGGCCTGGAAGCAGTGGAGGTCGTGCTCGGCCGACTCGGACTCCATGTGGCCGGACTCGTTCGCCAGCTCGGCGCTCATCGGGTGGATGCGTTCGCCTTCGACCTCGAGCACCTTCGTTACCGGGTCCTGGGCGAGCCAGTCGATCTCGAGGTCGGGCACGAGCTGCCGCAGCTCGCGCGCGATCGCGACGTCGCGCTGCGCGTGGCCGAGGCCGATCGGCGAGCAGATGAAGAGCGCGCGCTTCCTGCGGCTCAGCCCGCGCGTCCAGCGCCGCACCTTCGGCTCCGGCGGCACCACGGAGTCCGCGAACTCCTTCATCAGCCCGTTCACCTTCACCGGGTGGCGTGCCTGCGGCAAGTGCCCCGCGCCTTCTAGCGTGACGAGGCTTCCGCCGGTCAGCTCGGCCACCGCCTCCGCCTCCTGGCGCGGCTGGCAGCCGTCGAGGTCGCCGTGCGCGACGAGGACCGGGCAACGCACGCGCTTGCACAGTGCGCGAGCGTCCTTCTCGCTCGCCCAGGGGCGGCTCGCCTCCACGGCCGAGAGGACGTTCGCGTCGACGTCGCCCGCGAGCCCCCACTCGACGCAGTCTTCGAGCTGCTTCGTCGAATGCGGCTCCGGGAGCTGGTGCGAGAAAAAGAACTCGAGGAAGCCGGGGTAGTCGCGCCGCCAGTAGTGGCTGTTGCACTTCGCCCAGCCCTCCTCGGTGTCGAGCTCCTCGTCGAACGGAAACTGGAGGTAGTTCTCGTGCGAGGGCGCCAGCATCGGGACGAACGGGGCGATCGCGAACACGCCGAGGGCGATCGCGGGATACCTCGCCGCCAACATGAGCGCGGACCCGCCGCCGTGGCACAGCCCTCCGACGAGCGCCGTCTCCGCGCCCGCCGCTTCGATCGCTGCGCGACCGTCCTCGACGAACTCCCACCGCGAGTACGCCTTCGCGGTGCCCGGTCGGTCAGACCGGCCGTTGCCGCGAGGGTCGAACACGACGACACGGAAGTACCGCGAGAGGTACGGGATCTGCGCCTTCCAGAGGCGCGAGTGCGAGATCGGCCCCGTCGGGAAGAGCAGGAACGTCGTCGGCGCGTCGCCGTAGACCTCGTAGAAGACGCGCACGCCGTCTCGCTCGACGTAGCCCTCCTCGTCGGGGTAGCGCGCGCGGGTCTGCTCGCGCGGCGTCTCGGTGACGGCACTCATGGCGTTCTCCTTTCGAGCGAAGCGACGAAGTCGCGAATGAGCAGGTTGACCTTCACGGGATGACGCGCCTGGGGCAGGTGTCCCGCCCCCTCGAGCGTGACGAGCGTGCCTCGGGTGAGGGCCGCGACGGCCTCGGCCCGCTCGCGCGGCTGGCATTGGTCGAGCTCGCCGTGCATGACAAGGACCGGACAGGACACGCCCTCGCAGAGGGCGCGCGCCTCCTCCTTGCTGCTCCAGGGCAGCGGAGCCTCGTCGTCGGCGAGCGCGAGCGTCTCCGGATCCGTTCCCAGGCCCCATTCGACGCAGTCCTCGATCTGCTTGGTGGAGTGGGGCTCCGGGAGCTGCTGCGAGAAGAAGAACTCGAGGAAGCCGCGAAAGTCGCGCCGCCAGTAGTGGATGTTGTACTTGGCCCAGCCCTCGCCGCTGTCGAGCGGCTCGTCGAACGGGTACCGCGTGTAGTTCGGGTGGCCGGGCGTGAGGTACGGCACGAACGGCGCAATGGCGACGACGCCGAGCGCGGTCGCGGGATGCCTGGACGCGAGCATGAGCGCCCAGCCGCCGCCGTCACAGAGGCCGACCAGGATCGCGCGCTCCGCGCCGCCGGCCTCGAGAACGGCTCGTCCGTCCTCGACGAACTCCCAGGAGCCGTAGGCGGCGGCGTCCGTGGGCCGGTCGGACCGGCCGTTGCCGCGCGGGTCGAACGCGAGCACGCGGTGGTGCCGGGCCAGGAAGGGGATCTGTGCCTTCCAGAGCCGCGAATGGGAAATGGGCGAAGTCGGGAAGAGAAGGAGGGTCGTCGGACCGTCGCCGTAGCGCTCCCAGAAGACGCGGACGCCGTCGCGCTCGACGTAGCCCTCCTCGTCGGGGTAGCGGGCGCGGGTCTGCTCGCGTCGTGCCTCCAGGATGCTCATGCGACCGACTCCACGAAGTCGCGGATCAGCAGGTTGACCTTCACCGGGTCGCGGACGTGCGGGCAGTGGCCCGAGCCCTCGAGGGTGACGAGCCGGCCGCCGGTCGCCCCGGCGAGCGCCGCGCCCCGGGCGAGCGGGTGGAGTGCGTCCTCGTCGCCGTGCAGGACGAGCACCGGGCAGCGAACCCGAGCGCAGACGTGGCTGAAGCGCTCGCTGCCGCAGAGCTCGAGCGCCTCGTGGCTCTCGATCAGTGTCTCGGGCGCGATCTCGAGGCCCCAGCCGACGGCGTCCTCGATCTGCTTCGTCGAGTGCCGCTCGGTGAACATTCTCCCGAAGAAGAACTCGAGGAACTCCTCGTAGTGCTCGAGCCAGTAGTGGCGGTTGTACTTCGCCCACCCGTCCTCGGTGTCGAGGCGATCTTCGAAGGAGTGGACGTCCCGTTCCGGGTGACCCGGCGCGAGTGGCACCGAGGGGCAGATGAACACGCCGCCCAGGACCCGATCCGAGTGGTTCGCGGCGAGCAGTGCGCCCCAGAGCGCACCGCAGGAGAGCCCGACGAGGACCGCCGTCTCCGTCCCGGTCGCGTCCATGACCGCCAACGAGTCCGCGGCGAACTCGTGCTCGGTGTAGGCGCCGATGCCGCTGGGCCGGTCCGCCTTCCCGTTCCCGCGCCCGTCGAACGCGACGACTCGGAAGTGCCGCGCGAAGTAGGGAATCTGCATCTTCCAGTGGCGCGAGTGGAGGATCGACCACGTCGGGAGGAGCAGCACAGTCGGCTCCCTCTCGCCGTAGACCTCGTAGAAGACCTTCACGCCGTCGCGTTCGACGTAGCCCTCCTCGTCGGGGTAGCGCGCGCGGGTCTGCTCGCGCCGTGCCTCCAGGACGGTCATGCCAACGACTCCACGAACTCGCGGATGAGGAGGTTGACCTTGACCGGGTAGCGGGCGTGGGGCAGGTGGCCCGCACCCTCGAAGGAGACGAACGTCCCGCCGGTCAGCCGCGCCAGCTCTGCTCCGTGGTCCGCGGGGCGGATCCGGTCGTCGCTGCCGTGAATGACGAGTGTCGGGCACCGGATCCGCGCGCAGGTCTCGACGGCGCTCTCCCGCGAATCGAGGCCGACTCCGTCCTCGCTCGCGACGAGGGTTTCGGCGTCCGTTTCGAGCCCCCAGCCCACGCAGTCCTCGATCTGCTTGGTGGAGTGCGGCTCCGAGAAGCACTGAGAAAAGAAGAATTCGAGGAAGCCCGTGAAGTCCCGCAGCCAGTAGTGGCGGTTGTACTTCGCCCAGCCCGCGTCCGTGTCGAGCTCCTCGTCGAAGCGTTTCAGGATCGCGCGTGGCTCGTCGAGGCTGCCGAATGGGAGCGAAGGGCCGATGAAGACCGCGCCGGCAACGCGCTCCGGATGCTCTGCGGCCAGGAGCAGCGCCCGATGCGCGCCGCGCGAAAGCGAGACGATCACGGCGCGGTCGGTGCCGGTCGCGTCAAGGACCGCGAGCGCGTCCGCCGCGAACTCGGTCTCGTCGTAGGCGCGCGGGTCGGAGGGGCGGTCCGAGCGGCCGTTCCCGCGGGGGTCGAGGGTGATCGCCCTCGCATGGCGGGCGAAGTAGGGGAGCTGGAGCTTCCAGTGGCGGGAGTGAATGATCGTCCAGGTCGGGAGGAAGAGCACGGTCGGCGCGCCCTCCCCGTAGACCTCGTAGAAGACCCGGACGCCGTCACGCTCGACGTAGCCCTCCGAGTCCGGGTAGCGGGCGCGGGTCTGCTCCGCCCTCTCCCCGGCGACGACGGTCACTTCTCGGCCTCCTTGGCGGCGAGCCAGGCGTCGATCCACTCCAGAAGCTCCTTGTGGCCTCTGGTGATTCCCGTCGTGCGCTCGAGGATCATTCCCTCGTTGAACGTCATCACGAGCGCGACGAGCGCGTCGAGCGGCATGTCGATCCCGTAGCGGCGCCGCGGCTCTTCGAACGCCTCCATGAGCACCGTCCACCACTCCTCGTTGACCTTGGCCACGCGATCGCGGAGCTCCGGCCGGTTCCAGGCCAGCGCCCAGAGCTCGAGCCAGATCTTCTCGTAGTCGACGTCCTCGCCGACCAGGTAGCGCATCGCCATCCTCCACTTCTCCAGGAAGGGGATCTCAGGATCGGCATACATGGCCCGCTGGCGTGCCGTCAGCCGCTCGGTGAACCGCTCGAGCACGCGCAGCAGCAGGTTCTCGACCGAGCCGAAGTAGTAGTGGACGAGCCCGTGGTTCACGCCTGCTTCAGCCGCGAGCCGGCGGGTTGTGATCGCCGGGTAGCCCTCGGCCTTGAGGAGGCGCTCCGCCGCATCCAGGAGCGCCTCCTCCGCGGCCGGTCGTGTTACCTGCGGAGCAGCCACCGCAGCACAGTTTCGAGCCTCGCTCTGCCGAATACCAGCATCCCCGTCGCCGCGGTCGTCCCGCCGGCCGCCAGCGAGCCGAGGAGCAGCTGCTCGCCCATGTGGTGCGCGAGGATCACTGGAAGATCTCCGTCGTGCAGTCGCCGCCCTGGAGCCGCACCTCGTGCGCGCGGGCGGGGCCGCCCGGGCGGTCGTGGAAGTCGACGAAGAAGTCGGGATCGACCTCCATGGAGCCGTCGTCGCCGATGTCGACCTTGAGGAGCCAGGAGCGCAGCTCCGGGTAGAACTGATTGTCCCAGGTCGAATAGAGCGAGTTGGTGACGTAGAGGCGCTTGCCGTCCAGCGAGAGCTGGAGCATCTGCGGGCCGCCGTTGAGCTCGCGGCCCGCGTCGTTCGGATTGCCCAGGACGCCGCCGAGCCAGAGCTGCCCGGTGAGCTTCGGGTTGGCCGGGTCGGAGACGTCGTACCGCCGCAGGTCTCCGTGCAGCCAGTTGGAGAAGTAGAGCGCCTTGTCGTCCATGGAGAGGACGAGGTCGGTGATGAGCGGCGGGACCGGGAAGGGCCAGCCCTCGAGCTCGACGCCCTCCGTCGTGATGACGGGCTCCGCCGACCACGAGCCGTTCGAGCGGTGGAAGCGCCACATCGCGCTCGAGAGCGCGGCCCCGATGAAGCCCTCCTCCGCATCGGGATCGTGGAGCCAGCGGATCTCGAGCGGGACGAGACCCTGCTCGCCGAGGTCGATCGACTGCTCGAGCGTCCGCTCGGCAAGGTTCCAGAAGTGCATGCGCTGCCCGTAGTGGCCGGCGCCGACGTCCTCGAGGTCGAAGCCCTTCTCGTACGCGTTCGGGGCCCCGAACTCGGAGGAGACGAGGACGTTCTTGCGCGGCTGGTACCAGAAGTCGTAGTTCATCGGCGGCCGCTCGCCGCCGTTCTCCCAGCGGCCCTTGATCTCGAATGTCTTCGAGTCGAGGACGGCGAAGCCGCAGGTCGCGTTGCCGTCGGCGTCGCCGAGCATGGAGAGCACGACGTTGTCGCCGGGCATGCAATGCACCGTGTGCGGGCGCGAGAGCCCGGTCTCGCCGATGATCTCCTCCGGCTCGATCACCTTCTCGATCGTCGGCTTCCGCGGGTCGGTCGCCACGTCGAGGATGTGGATGCGCGACGAGCGGAAGCCCGGGACGATCAGGTGCGAGCGGTCGGGGCCGTGGCATGCCGACGAACAGCGGTTCCAGCCGTAGTGGTGGAGCTCGTCGCCCACGTTCGGCATCGGCGTCTCGTGGACGATCCGGCCCTCCTCGGCGTCGACGACGGCGAGGAAGTCGGGCGCGTCCACGCCGGTGCCCTCGTGCAGGCAGGCGACGTAGAGGAACTCCTCCTGGGGCGCTTGCATCGCCTCTTGCGGCGAGGCGTGGAGAGAGCTTGGGGGGTTCATGGCAACCTCCTGGTCTGGGCGTGGTTCAGTGCTCGCCGGGCTCGAGCGGGACGCTCGGGTCGAAGAGCATCATGTGCGGGCCGGCAGGGCCGGTGCTGGTCTTCTTGCGGACGTTGGTGAAGCTGACCCAGGGCTGAGGGCCGGTCGGGGTGAGCTCGCCGGAGCGCTTGGCGACGTCGAAGAGCCAGATCCCGTACTCGTCGTTGCGCGCAGGCCCGACGTCGGGATCGTTGTCCCATGGGGTGAGCAGCGAGTTGGTGACGTAGAGGCGCCGGTTGTCGCGGCTCAGCCTCAGCATGTTCGGGTGCGGCACCGACACGGTCGCAGTGAGCACCGGGTTGAACGGATCGGCGATGTCGTACTGCTGGACCGTGTCGCCGAACCAGTTGGTCACGTACATGAAGCGGTGGTCGTAGGAGAGGATCAGGTCGGCCGGGATCGCGAGGCCGTCCTCGGGCCCGAGCACCTGCTGGAAGTCGTAGGCGCCGTCGCGGTCGTCGTCGTCCGCGAGCCATACGGCGCTCGTCCCCGGCGCGTTGATGAAGGCCCGCCGGACGCCGTGCTCCTTGACGAAGCGCACCATCAGCGCGCCACTGTTCGCGCCCAGGTCGGCGGTCTGGATCACCTTCTGCTTCCGAACGTCCCAGACGGCGACCTCGTCGCCGAGGCAGCCCGGGTCGATGCCGGCGCCGCACGTGGCGGGTGGGCCGAACGTGGAGCTGATGCCGCGGTTGCCCGTGGGCGCCGCCGCGAAGTCGTACATATACGTCGGCCCCAGGTCGCCGGGCTTCCGCACCGGTCCCGGGCCGAAGTGGCGCTTGAACGCGCCGGTGCGGTCGCTGATCTCGACGATCCCGCCCGGCAGCGTCGTGCCGTTGGCCGCGCCGATCATGGGGACGAGGAACTTGCCGTCCATGTCCATGACGCCGTGCGGCACGACGTAGCCGCTGTCCGCGGCCAGTTGCTCGTCGAGCGCCCGGAGCGACAGCGTCTTGCGGTCGCGTCCGATGTCGAAGACCTGGATCCGGTTCGAGAAGAGGCCGGGCACGACAAGGCGCTCCTGGTCGCGCGAGTAGCCGAAGTGGTGGAGCTCGTCGCCCACCTTCGGCATATCCACGCGGTTGACGATCTTGCCGAAGTCGGCCCGGCGCGGGTCCGCTCCGATCACGGCGATGAAGTCGGGATCGGTCGCGCTCTGCGCGATCGTCGTGACGTAGAGGTAGCGCTCCTGCTTCTTGCCGCCCTTGTGGCCGGTCTTGCCGTCCTCGACCGGTCGAGCGCCGGCGACCGCGACTGCGATCGCCAGCACCATGCACGGCACTGCGGCCAGCCAGATAAGGGTTCGGGGTCTCATCTTCCTGCCTCCCTGTCCATGTTTAGTCAGTTGCCTTAGTCATACGACTTAGGCATTTGACTAAACCGAGACGCAGTTGTCAACCCCGGTTTCGAGGGCTCGAGATCTAGGGCCGGGCGAGGAGGTCGCGCGCGGTCTCGTGGACGGTGTCGTCGTGCGTCCGCCAGAGCGCTTCCGCGAGGGCGCCGAGCACGTCGCGGATGCCGATCATCCCGAGGAGGTGCTCGCCCTGGACGACGGGCAGGTGCCTGATGCGCCGCTCGCCCATGAGCCTGGCGACGCTCAGGATGTCGTCGTCCGGTGACGCGGTGACGACGCGCGGCGTCATGGCGTCGCCCACGAGCACGCGGTCCAGGTCGTCGGCCTGCGCCACCAGGCGGAGGACGTCGCGCTCCGTGAGGATCCCGACGAGCCGGGAGCCTTCGCACACGGCGACGGAGCCGATGCCGGCGTCGCCCATGCGGCGGGCCGCCTCGCGCACGCTTTCGCCGGGCTCGCTCTGGACGACACGCGTGGACATGACGTCGGCGATCGACACGGTCCTCTTCGCCTACCCGTTCGGGCCGCCGTCCACACGCACGCGGGGCCTAGCTCTCCTTCGCCCGCTTCCGCTCCTTGTCGTACACCGGGTGCTGGACGACCTCGCCGGCCACCTGCTCGTCGCCGATCTGGGCCGTGACGCTCTGGCCCTCCTGCCTCAGGTCCTTGCGGATCTTGGCGAGCCCAAGCGTCTTCCCGCCGAGGAACGGGGACACGACGGCCTGCGTGACGAGGCCGACCTCCTCGCCGTCTACCCAGAGCGGGGCGCCGCTCGCGCCGTCGCCGCCGCTCTCGAGCACCACGCTCGTGAGCCGGAGCTGCGTCTCGTCCTTCGCCTTCGCGAGCGCATCGCGTCCCTGGAACCGGCCCTTGTCGAGGTCGACCGACCAGCCGAGCCCGCACTCGTACGGCGAGACCGTGGGGTCGTACTCGATGCCGCCGATGATGAAGCCGCCCTCGATGCGGAAGAGGTCGAGCGCCACCATCCCGATGAGTTTCATGCCCTGGGGCTCGCCCGCCTCGACGAGCGCGTCCCAGAGCTCGAGCGCGCGGTCCCGCTCGACCCAGAGCTCGTAGCCGAGCTCCGCCGTGTAGCCGAGGCGGGTCATGAAGACCGGGATGCCGGCGATCGAGACGTCCTCGCGGAAGGTGTAGTAGGGGAAGGCCTCCGCGGACAGGTCCGAGTCGGTCAGCCCTTGCAGGATCTCGCGGCTCGTCGGCCCCTGGAGGCACACGTGCGGCATGTCGTCGGTGAACTCGCGGACGACGATGTCGGAGCCCTCGGCTGCGGCGCTGAAGATCTCGTAGTCGCGGTCGTTCGCCCCACAGAACCGTACGTGGTCGGGCGCCCGCATCATCGTCGTGCAGTCGTCGACCATCATCCCGTCCTCGTCCGTGAGCGCCCCGTAGGCAATGCGGCCGGGCGTCAGCTGGGAGACGTCGCGCGTCACGATCGAGTTGACGAGGTCGAGCGCGCCTTCGCCGTCCAGGTCGACCTTGCGTAGCATCGTGAAGTCCATCAGGCCGGCCGTCTCCCGCACCGCCCGGTACTCCTCCTCGGTGTCGGTCACGACCAGGGGCGCGAAGTAGCCGAAGAGGTCCATCCACTCGTCGGTCAACGCCTTCAGGCGCGGGTAGAAGGCGGTCTCCTTGCTCACGGGTCTCCTCTCGTCGCGGCTTCGGCGGGATTCTGACGTAACCGAACTGGCCCGGGCGGTGTAGTTGCAGCGTGCGGAGTCGATCCGGGCCCGTCGCTCTCGCGGCCGGGCGGTACGAGACATCGGCGTTCAGGCCCAGGGTGAGCATCGAGCTCCCCGCCGGCTGGGCGAGCCTGCACGAGGACGAGTTCTGCTTCGACGTGCACCGGCCCTTGTCCGGGCCCGGGCGTGCGGAGGGACCGATCTGGGACGTGGCCGTTCTCGTCAGCCGCGTGAACGGTGACGATGCGCCGGGAGACGTGATCGACGCGCTCGAGGAGAATCCGTCGCTTGAGCTGGGCGCCGAGGCACGGGCAGCCATCGACGGCGCCGAGGGCATCAGTGTCGACGTCGAGGTGGCGGGCGAGAGCACGGTCGTCTCGTTTCCGGGTGGCTCGCTGTCGGCGTTGCGCGGCCGCAAGTTGCGTGTCTACGCGGTCGACGTCGGAGGCCAGACGGTCGTCGTCGCCGTCGACGGCGCCGCCGAGTCCTTCGCCGAGGACGTCAACGCCGCCGAGCCCGTGCTCGACGCGCTCGAGTTCGGTTAGCGGGCGCGGAAGGCGGGTAGTGCGGTGGCATGTCTGGGCTTCCTGCGCGCGGGTTGGTCGGCATCGCGGCTGCGGGGATGCTCCTCCTGGCCGCGTGCGGTGGTGACGAGGGCGGGGAGCGCCTGTCGAAGAGCGAGTGGATCGAACAGGCGGACGCGATCTGCGCCGAGGCGGACGAAGGCGTCGACGCGCTCACGGAGCCGTCGACGCTCGACGAGATCCCCGAGTTCACGGAGAGCGCGTCCGCAATCTCCCGCGAGGCGCTCGCCGACCTCCGTGCGCTTCAGCCGCCCGAAGAGGATGAGGCGACCGTCGACGGGATGCTCGACCTCGTGGAGCAGCAGATCGAGCTCGGGGAGCAGATCGGCGAGGCTGCGAGTGACGGCGACCAGGAAGAGGTTCAGCGGCTCGCGGCCGAGGCCGACCCGCTCGAGGCCGAGGCGAACGAGAGGGCGCGCCAGTACGGCCTCGAGGACTGCGGCGAGGACGAGGACGACGAGCGCCGCTAGCCGCTGAGTGCCAGCGACTCGTAGAGCAGCTCTGACATCTCGCGCAGCTCGATCTCACCCTGGTGGCCCGACGTCTTGATCGCGTCCTCGTACATCGTCACGTCCTTCGGACACGCGACGACGAAGTAGTCGATCGAGCCGAGCGCGACGGCCTCGTCGATCCGGCTCTCGCTCGGACGCTGGGCGTCCTCGGCCTTTAGCTCCTTCATCCAGATGCGTCCGCCGCCGGCGCCGCAGCAGAACGAGTTGTCGCGGTTCCGCGGCATCTCGACGAGATCGCAGCCGAGGGACTCCAGGACCGCGCGCGGCTCGTCGTAGACGCCGTTGTAGCGGCCCAGCGTGCAGGGGTCGTGGTAGGTGACGCGGTAGCCGAGCCCCTTGCGCGGCCTGAGCCGGCCGGCCCGGATGAGCTCGAGGAGGAGCTGCGAGTGGTGTACGACCTCCCAGCTGCCGCCCAGCTGCGGATACTCGTTCTTGAGCGTGTTGAACGTGTGCGGGTCGGAGGTGAGGATGCGGTCGAAGCGGCAGTCGCCGATCGCTTCGACGTTCTCCTCGGCCAGTGACGTCCAGAGGCCCTCCTCGCCGGCTCGGCGCACGTCGTTGCCGGCGGTCTTCTCGCCGTCGTAGAGGATCCCGAAGTCGACGCCTGCCGCTCGCAGGACGCGGGCGAGCGCCTGGGTGACCTTCTGGTTGCGCGGATCGAAGGAGGCGTAGTCGCCGACGAACCACAGGAGCTCGGCGGGCTGCTTGCGGATGTCCTTGACGTCGAAGTCGAGGTCGCGCGTCCAGCGGGCGCGCTTGCGCTTGGCCTCGCCGAACGAGTTCCCGGACGTGTAGATCGTCTCCAGGGTCTGCTGGAGCTGGCCGTCCATCTCGCCGCGCTCGATCAGCGCGCGCCGCATCTGGTTGATGATCGGGACGTGCTCGATGCCCACAGGGCAGATCTCGACGCAGGCCATGCACTGCATGCACGACCAGAGCGTCTCCTGCTTGATCGTCCCGAGGATCTCGGCGTGGTCCGGGAAGCGTGGCGGGATCCCGAGCCCGGCGCGGTTGCCCATCGAGCCCTCGGCCACCTCGCGCAGGTCGAGGACGAGGTCGCGCGGCGAGAGCGGGTAGCCGGTCGCCGTCGCCGGGCAAGCGGCGTGGCACTTGCCGCACTTCGTGCACGCGTCGAGGTCGAGGAGGTGCTTGGGCGCGAGCGCGTCGATGGTCGCGTAGCCGACCTCCTCGGGCTTCGCGTCGGGCGGAAGGGGCAGCAGCGTCTTGCCGGCGCGCTCGTCCTTCACGGCCACGCCGGCGGGTCCCGCGAGCATGTGCACCGCCTTCGTGAACGGGATCGACGACACCCAGAAGAGCGCGAACACTCCGTGCACCCACCAGGTGACGGAACGAGCCGACTCCGCCGCCTCGCCGTCGAAGCCCATCGAGATGAACGCCTGGCCGACGAGCCAGCCGAACGGCGCCCACTTCTCGAACGACGGATCGTCCGCCGCGATGCGGAAGGACTCGAGCAGGAAGCCGGTGAGGGCGAGGAAGAGGAGGCTGCCGAGGAAGAGCCAGTCGCCGAGCCGGTAGCGCTTGGCTTCGCCCGCGAGCGGCGCCGCCGGCTCGGCAGGCCGCCAGTACGAGAGCCGGAACGGACGGAGGATGCCCCTCTTGACCGCGAACACGGTCAGGCCGACGATCAGGGCGAAACCGAAGATGTCGAGGAAGAGCGAGTAGCCGAGGTAGAACCAGCCCTGCCAGAAGACCCAGCCGAGGACGGGCTCGGCGAAGTCGTCCTGGAACGCGAGGATGCCGGTCCCGATGAAGAGGACGACGAAGCCGTAGAAGACGAGCAGGTGCCCGAGGCCCGCCATCGGGTCGCGCCGGCGGATCCACGCGTGCGTGGCGACGATCTTGGCCGTGCGCATCGCGCGCTCGATCGGTTTCCCGACAGGTGCCTTCGTGCGGCCGCGGCGGTACTTGAGGGCGAGCCGCGCGACGCCGTAGAAGAAGATCGCGACCGAGAGGCCGATGAGGCCGTACCAGAGGACGATCTGCCAGGTCTCGAGGCCGGCGAAGGTCTCGCGCGTCTCCTCGGCGCCCAGCGGAAAGCGCATCAGTCGAACGCGAAGCAGAATGACGCTTCGCCGCGGCGGTGTCCTGGGTGAGTGCGATGCAAGGACGCAGGGCGCGTTCGTAGCCGGAGGCTACGGGCGCAACCGAGGATGCCGCAGCGCGCCGCCCAGGGCGCCGCGGCGGCACAAGGCTTCATTCTGCTTCGGGTTCTCAATAAAGCTTTTCCAGCTCCTCTGCGACCTCGAAGAGATCTGCGACGGCGCCGTAGTGCGCGACGTTGAAGATCGCCGCCTCCGGGTCGTTGTTGACGGCGATGATCGTCCCGGCCGTCTTCATCCCGGCGAGGTGCTGGACCGCGCCGGAAATGCCGAGGGCGAGATAGACCTTCGGCTTCACGGTCTTGCCGGACTGCCCGACCTGCCGCGCGTTCGGCATCCAGCCGGCGTCCACGAGCGGCCGCGAGGAGGAGAGCGTCGCGCCCATCGACTCGGCGAGCTCCTCGAACTGCTCCAGGTTCTCCTTGTCGCCGATCCCGCGGCCGACCGAGAGCAGGAACTCCGCGGTCGTGATGTCGACGTCCCCGGCCTGCGCCTCGACCCAGTCCTGGTGACGCGCGCGGGAGGTGACCGACGGTGCGTCGACCGCGCTCACGGAGGCAGAGCCGGCGCCCTCGGCCGGCGCCCACGAGGTGGGGCGCACGAGGAGCACGACGGTGTCGTGGCCGGGGAACTCGAGCTCGCCGTTCACCTTGGCGCCGTAGAAGGAGCGCTCGGCGACGAGCCCGCCGTTCTCCTCGCGGACGGCGAAGACGTCGGAGGCGAAGCCGAGGCCGTGCTTGGCGGCGAGCGCGGGCCCGTAACCCATCGAGCCGACCGTGAAGCCGAGCAGCACCGCCCTCGGTCTGCGGTCCGCGATCAGCTGGCCGACCACGGCCTGGTAGACGTCGTTCTCGAACTCGTCCTGGTCGACCTGGACGGTGAGGATCTCGTCGACGCCCTCGACGTTCACGGCGTCCGTGAAGGCGGACGGGTCCTTGGCGATCACGGCCACCGCGACCGGGCCGCCCAGCGACTTCGCCGCGCTGATCAGCTCGAGCGTGACAGGGCGCAGCTCGCCCCGAATGTGCTCGGCGACGACGAGGACGCTCACGACTTCATCCTCTCCTCGACGATCTCCTTGATCCGCTGCGCCACGGCGGCTGGATCCTCCCCGAGCATCTCGGCGCCCTCGCCCTTGGGCGGGACGAACATCCGGCGCACCCGGGACGCGGGCGTCCCGAGGTCGCCCGGCTCGCGGACGTCGATCTCCTTCTGCTCGGCCTGCTTGATCGCCCGCAGCGTTGCGTAGCGCGGCTCGTTGATGCCGGTCTGGATCGTGAGCACCGCAGGCATGTCGACCTCGACGACGTCGACGAGCCCGCCCTCGAGCTCTCGGTGGACCTTGGCCGTCCCGCTGCCGAGCTCGAGCTTCGTCACGACCGCCACGCGCGGCAGGTCGAGAAGCTCCGCGAGCGCGGCCCCCGTGGCCGCCTGGACGGCGTCGCTCGACTGCACGCCCGCGAGCACGAGGTCGGGGCTCTCGGCCCGCACGACCTCGGCCAGGGCACGCGCGACCGTGATCGGGTCGGCGCCGGCCAGCTCCTCCGACCAGACCCGCACGCCGCGGTCGGCCCCCATGGCCAGCGCGCGGCGCATGGCGTCCTCGGCGTCCTCGTCCCCGACGGTGAGGGCGACGACCTCGCCGTCGCCGGCCTCGTCACGGAGCCGAAGCGCTTCCTCCGTCGCGTACGAGTCCCATTCGTTGAGCGCGTAGTCGAGGTAGTCGGGATCGACGTCCCGCTCGTCGTCGGTGAACTCGACCTCGTCACCGAGGGCTCCGACCTGCTTGACGCAAACGACGATCTTCATGGTGGAAGGTCAGCCCGGAGGGACGATGGTCCGCCCTCCGGGCCGCAGCCTTTCAGACCGCGAGCGCCTCGCGCTCGACGACCCGCCGCTCGCGCTTGAACGGAAGCGGCGTCTCGGGGTCGTCCGTGTCGATCTCGCGGGCGAGCCTGTGCCCGGAGAAGATCGCGTCGGCAGTCAGACGGGGCGCTTCGCAGTCCCCGATCCGGTAGAAGCCGGAGATGCCCTCCGCGTTGAGGGCGTCCACGCCGACCGTGTCCTTCAGTTCGCGATAGAGCGCCTCGTTCGAGCGGCGCTGGGTGACCATCACGACCGCGTCGGTCTCGAAGTCCTGCTCGTGGCCGTGCTCGTCGTAGACGTGGCTCGCGACGACGCGGCCCTCCTCGAACTTCGTCGGCATGTGGTACGTCACGATCTCGACGCCCAGCCGGTGCAGGATGCGGTGCTGGTTCGGGGCCTCGAGCGTGAAGTGCATGTACGGCGCGATGTGGCCGAGGTGCGTCATGAGCGTCACCTTCTTGCCCTCGGTGGCGAGCTTCTCCGCCAGGGACACGCCCATGTAGTAGCCGTCGTTGTCGAGGATGACCACGCGCTCGCCGGGCACCTCCTTGCCCTCGTCCATGATCTGCTCGGGCGTGAGCTGCCACGGCAGGCTCGAGTCCGCGCCCGGGATCGTGTCGTGGGTGCAGCCGTTGAGGCCGTCGGTCGCCCAGTAGCCGCCGGTCGCGACGATGACGATCTCGGCGCCGTACTCCTTGACGCCCGCCGCGTCCAGCTTCGTGTTCGGAATGAACTCGACGTTCTTGAGCTTGTCGATCTGGATCTTGCGGTAGTTGACGACGCGGGCCCATTCGCCGAGGCCGGGGAGCTGCGGGATCCAGCGCATGATCCCGCCCATGTCGTCCTTCGCCTCGACGAGGTGGACGCGGCGCATCCCGCGCTTGCCGAGCACCATCGCGCACTCCATCCCGGCCGGCCCGGCGCCGACGACGAGAACGTCGTTGTCGGCGTTCTTGGCCTCGTCGAACTTCTCGGGATGCCAGCCGCGGCGGTACTCCTCGCCTGCAGTCGCGTTCTGGGTGCAGATGAGCGGCGGGCCGCCGATCTCCCAGCGGGAGATGCAGATATTGCAGCCGATGCACTCGCGGATGTCGTCCAGGCGGCCCTCGTCGATCTTGCGCGGGAGCCACGGGTCGGAGATGGACGGGCGGCACGTGGCGATGATGTCGAGCGAGCCCGACTCGATCGCCTCGACCATCAGATCGGGGTTCGTGAAGCGCCCGACGCCGAGGACGGGCTTCTTCGAGATGTCCTTGACGGCCTTCTGCCAGGGGAGCATGCGCCCGGACTCGTAG
>DASSCF010000014.1:0-50390 GCA_035698025.1 Gaiellaceae bacterium | reverse complement strand
AGGATCTCGATCGTCTGCTCGATCTCGTCCGCGCGCCCGATCACCGGGTCGAGCTTCCCGTTGCGGGCCTCCTCGGTGAGGTCTCGGCTGTGCTCGTCGAGCGCCTTCGTGGTGCTCGCGGGGCGGCCGCCGCCTTCCGCGGTCTCCACGCCGCGGATCACGGCGCCGCGAAGCTTCGTGTGGGTGATTCCGAAGCGCGACAGCAGTTCGCCGGCCGGCTCCTCCTCGTCCCGCGCCAGCGCGAGCAGCACGTGCTCCGGGCCGACGTAAGAGGCGCCGAGTTGGCGCGATTCCTCGTAGGCCGCCAGCAGCACGGCTTTCGCGTCGGGGGTGAGGGACGGCGCGACGTCGGTGCGCGCGCCCTGGTCCGCCTCCTCCTCGACCTGCTCGGCGATCGCACCGGCGTCCGCGCCGAGCTGCTTCAGCACGTGGCTCACGACGTCGTCCTGAACAGCAGCCCAGAGCAGGTGATCGGTGTCGAGATCGAGGCTGCCCCACTCCAGCGCCTTCTGCGCCGCCCGTTGGAGGAGCTCGCGCGTCGCGTCGCTGAAGGATTCCGTCACGTCGATCTGCTCGACCGGGCGCTGGGGTCTCGTACTTGGCCTGCCTGCCGCGCTTCCGCCGAAGTCCTCGAAGAAGTCGGAGAAGAACTCGTCGAACAGGCTTCGTCCACCGCCACTTCCTCCGTCTCCGAGCCCGAGCCGACCGGCTCGCGCCTCGGCGAGGTGGACGTCACACAGGTTCCGCGTGACGACCCTGCCGTTCTCCCTGATCCGTACCGTCGCCACTGCCGGGCGACTGCCGTCGATGTCGCATAGTGGGGTGGCCATAAGGCCCTCCTCCCGATCGGCTTGTATCCAGAGCTACTACCCATCCGGGCGCGCTCTAACCAGTCGAGCCGAGCCGTTCTCGAAACCGATCCGTGAAAGACTCCAGCTAGTGGCCGAAGGCGAGCCTGAGGAGATTCTCAGAGCACTCGACCAAGCCGAGGAGCTCGGCGGAGCGGCCGAGCGTCGCGCGCGGACGTACCTCGCGGCACATGGCCTGCTCGACCACACGAACCGCGACCTGCGGCTCCTCGTGCTCGAGGTTGCGTCAGAAGATCAGGGCGCCGGGAAGTAGCAGCGGGACTTGGTCCGCCGGCTAACAGAGCAAGGATGGGAACACACAGCCGGCCCGGCAAGTGACAAGGGCGGCACAGAAAGGTCGACTTGCAGGGCTTTCTCAGGTGGGCCGTGAAGGATTCGAACCTTCGACCTTGGGATTAAGAGTCCCCTGCTCTACCAGCTGAGCTAACGGCCCGCGGCGGATCAGTCTAGCGCCGGCGCCCAGCCGATCGCCCCGGTGCCAGGCACTTGGCCGTGTCCCCGGCGGCCACGCCCGGGGTCAGACCCCGGACTTGTCCGGAGAAGCTACCCCGGCCTCGGAACCATGCGGGATCGAGAGCGTACCGCCCCGGGGAACGGCGGCGCGCACGGCGCCCGCAGCGGACATGGCCGGGGTCAGACCCTGGACAGTGGCTGGAAAGGGCTAGGCGCGGTGGAGGCGGCGCTGGGCGTACCAGGCCAGCGTGCGGCCGCCCGTGAGGGGGCGGGTGACGAGGCTCAGGCTGCCGATGAGGAACTTGACGGTCATGGCGTTCGGCTAGATTCGCCGACGGCGTGCGAATCCTTTCCGTTGTCGGCAACCGGCCGCAGTTCGTAAAGTCCGCACCGCTCTCACTTGCCCTCCGTGAGCGCGGTGTAAACGAGATCGTGCTGCACACGGGGCAGCACTACGACCCCGAGCTCTCGGCCGTCTTCTTCGAGGAGCTCGAGCTCCCTCCGCCGGCCCACCAGCTCGAGACCGGATCGGGCACGCACGGCGAGCAGACCGGGAAGATGCTGCCCGGGATCGAGGCCGCGGTCGTCGAGGAGAGGCCAGACGCGGTCCTCGTCTACGGGGACACGAACTCGACGCTCGCGGGCGCTCTGGCAGCGGGAAAGCTCCTCGTCCCGGTGGCCCACGTCGAGGCCGGCCTGCGCTCCTTCGACCGCTCGATGCCGGAGGAGCTGAACCGCATGCTCGTCGACCGCCTGTCCGCCCTCCTCTTCTGCCCTACCGACGTGGCAGTGGCCAACCTGGCCGCCGAGGGGATCACCGAGGGAATCCACCAGGTCGGCGACGTCATGTACGACGCCAACCTCCGCCTCGCGCCCCTGGCGCGCGAGCGCTCGAAATCACTCGAACGAGCGGGGGTGGAGCCTGGCGGCTACCTTGTTCTGACCCTGCACCGCGAGGCCAACGTCCGACCCGAGCCGCTCGCCCGCATCACCGGCGCGCTCGCCGAGCTCGACGAGGCGATCGTCTTCCCCGCGCACCCGCGCACGACCACCGCCCTCGAGGGGGCCGGCATCGCGCTCCCCGACAACGTCCGCCTGCTCCCGCCCGTCGGCTACCTGGACTTCGCCGCGCTGGCCTCCCAGGCCCGCGTGATCCTCACCGACTCCGGAGGCGTCCAGAAGGAGGCGTACTGGTACGAGGTACCCTGCGTCACGCTGCGAACGACGACCGAATGGGTGGAGACGCTCGAGACCGGCTGGAACAAGCTGGTCGGCAGCGATCCCGCCGCCATCGTCGCCGCGACGCGCGCGGCGGCCCCCGGCCCGAAGCATCCGCCGCTCTACGGTGACGGACGGGCCTCGGAGAGGATCGCTGACCTGCTTTGTACGATGAGTCGCGATGAGCGCTGAGGTCGCAATCGTCGGCGCCGGCTACGTCGGCGTCCCACTGGCGGAGGTCTTCGCGGAGGCCGGCGTCCCCGTGGTCCTCGTGGACGTCGATGCCGACCGGATCGCGACGCTCCAGCGCGGCGAGAGCTACATCGAGGACGTCCCCTCCGAGCGGCTGAAGCGCCTCGTCGAGGCGGGGACGATCAGCGCGACGACCGACTACGACGCCCTGCGTGACACCGACGCGATCCTCGTCGCGCTTCCGACCCCGCTCTCCGCCAACCGCGAGCCCGACCTCTCCATCGTCCTGAGCGCGACGGGCATGATCGCCGAGCGGCTGCGGGAAGGACACCTCGTCGTCCTCGAGTCGACGTCCTATCCGGGCACGACCCGGGAGGATGTGCTCCCGCTGCTCGAGGCGCCCGGGCTCGAGGTCGGCAAGGACTTCCACCTCGCGTTCTCACCGGAGCGCGTCGACCCCGGCCGCACCGACTGGACGACCAAGACGACGCCCAAGCTCGTCGGCGGGATCACGAAGGAGTGCACTGAACGGGCCTGCGCCCTCTACGAGCGCGCACTCGACACCGTGCTCCCCGTCTCCTCGCCCGAGACCGCGGAGCTCACGAAGCTCCTGGAGAACATCTTCCGCTCCGTCAACATCGCGCTCGTCAACGAGCTGGCGCAGCTTTGCGACCGGATGCGCGTGGACGTCTGGGAAGTCGTCGAGGCCGCCGCGACCAAGCCCTTCGGGTTCATGAGCTTCAAGCCCGGACCCGGTCTGGGCGGCCACTGCCTCCCGGTCGACCCGTTCTACCTCGCCTGGAAGGCGCGGGAGTTCGACTTCTACACCGAGTTCATCGAGCTGGCCGGGAAGGTCAACGAGAACATGCCGTACTTCTGCCTGGAGAAGATCACGCGGGCGCTCAACTCACAGGAGCGCTCGGTCAACGGCAGCAAGGTGCACCTGGTCGGCGTCGCCTACAAGGCCGACGTCGGCGACCTGCGCGAGTCGCCGGCGCTCAAGCTGGTGGAGCTCCTGCGCGACGAGGGCGCTGTCGTCTCCTACCACGACCCGCATGTTCCGGAATTGCCCGAGCACGGGCTCGTCTCGCAGTCGCTCGACGGCGCCATCGACTCGGCGGACTGCGTCGCCATCGTCACCGCCCACTCCGGCATCGACTACGACGACCTGGCCGAGCGCGCGTCGCTCGTCGTCGACTTCCGCAACGCGACGGGCGCGAACGGGACGCAGAACGGGCGCGTGTGGAAGCTCTAGCGCCCGCCAACGTCGGAATCGCCGGGCTCGGGCCCTGGGGCTCGAATCTCGCGCGCAACTTCAACGAGCTGGCCAGGCTCACGTGGGCCTGCGACGCCGACGAGGCGAAGCTCGCGGGCGCCGCCGCGCGCTATCCCGCCGCGAGGGCGACGACGCGCTTCGATGACATCCTCGAGGACGAGGGCGTCGCCGCGGTCGTGGTCGCCACGCCGGTGCCGACACACGCGGACCTCGCCCGCCGGGCACTCGAGGCAGGCAAGCACGTCTTCGTCGAGAAGCCGATGGCCCTGGCCGCCGACGACGCCGAGGAGCTGGTCGCGATCGCCGAGGAGCGCGGGCTCGTGCTCATGCCCGGCCACCTGCTCCTCTACCACCCCGGTGTGGCGAAGCTGAAGGAGCTGGTCGACTCGGGCGAGCTCGGCGAGATCCTCTACGTCTACGGCAACCGAGTGAACCTGGGCACGATCCGCCGCGACGAGAACGCGCTCTGGAGCCTCGGCGTGCACGACCTCTCGGTCATCCTCCACCTGCTGGAGGAGGAGCCCGCGGACCTCTCGGCACACGGCGAGTCCTTCCTCAAGCCCGGCGTGGAGGACGTCGTCTTCTGCTACCTGCGCTTCCCCTCCGGGAAGACCGCGCACATGCACCTCTCCTGGCTCGACCCGCACAAGATGCGGCGAATGACCGTGGTGGGCCAGGACAAGATGGCCGTCTTCGACGACATGGAGCTCGACCGCAAGGTCACCGTGTACGACAGCGCGGCCGAGCCCTCGCTCCGCACCTTCGGCGAGTGGAGCACGCGGATCGGCGACGTCTACAGCCCGCGCGTCCCCAACGCGGAGCCGCTGCGCCTCGAGTGCGAGCACTTCCTCGGGCTGCTCCGCGGCGAGGGCGACCCGCTCGCCGCCGCACGCGCCGGCCTGTCGGTGGTACGCACGCTCGAGCAGCTCCAGGCCTCGCTCGAGCGCGAGCGCGTATGAAGGCGCGCGTCGCCGAGAGCGCGGTCGTCTACCCGGGGACCGTGCTCGGCGAGGACGTCGTGATCGGCGACAACGCCGTCGTGGGCAAGCACCCGACGCTCGGCGCGCGCTCGACCGCGAAGGTCGACGAGCTGGCGCCGCTCGTGATCGGTGACGGCGCGCGCATCCTCGCCTGCGCGGTCGTCTTCGCCGGCAGCCGCCTGGGCAGCGGGGTCATCGTCGGGGACCAGGCGTGCGTACGCGAGCGCTGCGAGCTCGGCGACGGCGTCATCGTCGGGCGCGGCTCCCTCGTCGAGAACGACACCACCGTCGGCGCCCGCACGCGCATCCAGGCGAACGCCTACGTGACCGCGTACACCACCCTCGAAGAAGACGTCTTCATCGCCCCCGGCGTCGTCACCACGAACGACAACTTCATGGGGCGCACGGAGGAGCGGCTGGCCCAGATGAAAGGCCCGACCGTGCGCCGCGGCGCGCGCGTCGGGGGCGGCGCCGTGCTTCTGCCGGCGATCGAGATCGGCGAGGAGGCCTTCGTGGGCGCCGGCGCGGTCGTCCTGCACGACGTGCCCGCGCGCGCCGTGGTCGTCGGCAATCCGGCGCGGCAGATCCGCGACGTGCCGGCCGGCGAGCTGCTTCCCGACTAGCCCGAGACGACCGTCAGGGCCTGGCTCATGCCGGCGAGCCCGCCGCCCGGAGCGGCGTACGCCCGGTAGACGCCCGGCTGCACCAGGAGGTCGGCCGTCCAGGTCCCGTCCTCGCGGACGAGCCCGTTGGCGACCGTCTGCCACGCCCCGCCCGGGGTCTGGCGCTGGATCTGCACGATCTCGCCCGCGAGCTCCTCGCCGGCGAACCCGCTCAGCGAGCGGTTGGTGTAGCCGGTGAACTGCACCGACGGGCGCACGTTGACGCGCACGGCCGCGGTCGCCCCCGAGGCCGAGCTCAGGCGGTACAACGTGGTGACCGTGGGATGGGCGCTGATGTTCGTCGCGCCGCTGACCTCGCGCAGGGTGGTCCAGGTGCTCTCGTTCAGGCGCCGCCGCTGGAGATGGACGCCGGAGAGATTGCGTGCGAGCGCGGGCAGGATCTTCGTCTGGCCCTTGTTGATCGTGCCGCCGCCCGTGATGCGCATGACGCCGATCGTGAACCAGGTCGAGCGCAGCCCGAGCTCCGAGCGCATCGTCCCGCCCGAGATCGAGGTCGTGCCGGAGGAACCGGTCGCGGTCACGTTTGCGACGCGCATCGAGCCGTTCCGGGTGACCGTCATGTCGCTCAGCCCGGTCGGCGCGAGCGAGCCCAGGACGGACTTCGCGTGCTGTCCCGACCAGACGCAGTCACGGCCCGGAGTCGGCGGGCAGTCCACCTCGGTGTCCATCGGGCCCCACGTGTGGTGCGGCGAGATACCGTCGAACGGATCGTTGACGCTCTGGAGGTACGAAATGGACGGCGGGCCCCACTCGTGGTGCTTCGCCGCGGTGAGACCGCCGGACGTCGAGAAGAAGAAGGTCGTGGCGACGACGCCTCCCGACACGAGCACCTTCCCCGAGGTCGCGTCGGTCGCGGCGTTCGACGAGGCGGCCTCGCCGCCCTGGCCGCCGTAGACCTGGTCGCGCGTGTCGCGGCACATGACGCTCGTCCCGAACCAGTTGCAGTGCCCGCCCGCGGCGAGCGCGTAGGAGCGGGCGGCGACCGCCTGGGCCTTCAACGCCTCGGCGTGCCAGGAGCTCGGCATCTCGCGCGGGACGACGCCCTTGACGTAGTCGTTCAGCCCGAGCGTGTTGAGCGCCCAGACGGTCGATCCGGAGCGCCGGATCGTGATCGATCCCCGGTACTTGGCGCCGCCGATCTCGAGGGAGGCCGTGCCGCGTGTGAAGGTGGTCGGATCGTTGACCGTGCGCGTCACCGAGCCCTTGACAAGCTTGATCGTCCCGGCCGCGCCGGCGCTCACGACCCACGTCCCGGCTGAGAACGCGCCTCCGCCGCCGTTGAAGTTCGCGTCCGACCCGAGCTGGAGAGAGCCGTTGCCGGCGATGAGCAGCACCCTGATCGTCGCCGAGCGGTTCGCCTGCGTGGTGCCCTTGTAGTAATGGGCGAGGATCTGTGAGTACGTGCGCCCGTTCTGGGCGAGGCCCTGCGCGCCGTACTGCGAGAGCCCGATGCCGTGGCCCCAGCCGTTGCCCTTGAACACGAACGTGACGGCAGGCTGCGCGGTCGCGGCAAGCATCAGCGCCACGAGAGCGGCAAGGCCGGGAATGGTGAGACGGAAAGCGAGCCGCATGAGACCCCTATCGACAGTAAGCGTACGGTTGTGCAGTAAGGATTCCTTGAAGGGTAGCCACGTTTGGATGCACGGTGGTTCCGGTAAGAGCCTAGGCGGTGGCGGGCCCCACCGGCATTCTTCCGGATCGCTATGACGCTCCACGCCTCGTGGGGAGCGGCGGCATGGGCGAGATCTACGTCGCCCACGACCGCAAGCTCGACCGCGTCGTCGCAGTGAAGCTGCTGGCCGAGCGGCTCTCGCAGGATCCCGATCTCCGCGTGCGCTTCCGCCGCGAGGCCCTGACCGCCGCACGCCTCTCCGGCGAGCCGCACGTGGTCACGATCTTCGACGTGGGGGAGCACGAGGGCCGGCCGTTCACGGTCATGGAGCACCTTCCGGGCGGCAGCTTGGCCGACCACCTCGGCGACGGCGCCGTCGACCCGGACCGCGCGCTCGCGTGGCTGAGCGAGGCGGCCGAGGCGCTCGACTCCGCCCACGAACACGGCATCGTTCACCGGGACGTCAAGCCCGCGAACCTCCTCTTCGACGGCGCCGACCGGCTCCAGGTCGTGGATTTCGGCATCGCCCGCGTGATCGACGAGACGATGGGGATGACCGCGCCCGGCACCGTGCTCGGCACGGCGGGCTACCTCTCGCCCGAGCAGGCGCGAGGTCACGAGACGACGGCTGCGAGCGATCGATACGCCCTGGCCGTCGTCGCGTACGAGCTCCTGACCGGCAGGCGCCCCTTCGCGCGCGAGTCTGCGACCGCCGAGGCGGCGGCCCACATCCACGAGATCGTCCCACCGGCGTCCGAGCGGGCCGACCTTCCCGAGGCGGTGGACGCCGTCTTCGCGCGGGCGCTGGCCAAGAGCCCGGTGCACCGCTTCCCCACCGCGGCGGCGTTCGTGGAGGCGCTCGGCGGCGCGCTTCGCGCAACACCTTCGCCGCCGCCGGTCGCGCCACCGCCGGCCCGCCGTGCGAGCGCTGCACCCCTGGCTGCGCTCGTCGCGGGAGTCATGCTGCTGACGATCGTGGGGATCGGCGCGGCGCTCCTGCTCACGCGCGACGACCCGGCGCCGCCGGCAGCCAACACGCAGACGGGGCCCGCGACGCAGCCGACCACGACGACCGCGCCGCCCCCCACAACGACCGTCGCCCAGTCGGCACCGCCGCCCACGGCAACTCCGACGCCCGCCGCCAACGCGGTCAGCGTCGAGCAGGCCGCCGAGCTGAACGACGAGGCGTTCCAGCTCATGCAGGACAACCGGTGGCGGGAGGCGCTTCCGCTCCTCGAGCGAGCGGTGCCCGCGTTGCGCGGGACCTACTCGGACGATTTCCGCTACGAGGCCTACGCCGAGTACAACCTCGGCCGCACGCTCGTCGAGCTCGCGCGCTGCCCCGACGCCGTGCCCCACCTGGAACGCTCGCGCGAGCTGCAGGGGAACCGCCGCGAGATCAAGGAGGCGCTGCGCGATTGCCGGCCCGGCAAGAAAGCCAAGCGGGACGACGACGCGACGACTAGCTAGGCCAGGCGCTCGGCGTACTGGCGGCGGTAGTAGTCGAGGTACTCGCCGGACTTGATCGGCTCCCACCACGAGCGGTTCGCGCGGTACCACTCGACCGTGCCGGCGAGGCCGTCCTCGAAGACGCGCTCGGGCTTCCAGCCGAGGCGCTCGAGCTTGGACGAATCCAGCGAGTAGCGCCGGTCGTGACCCGGCCGGTCCGTGACGTGGCGGACGAGCGACGGGTCCGCGCCGGTCAGCTCGACGATGCGCCGGGTGATCTCGATGTTTTCGCGCTCGTTGCCGCCGCCGACGTTGTAGGCCTCGCCCGGGGCGCCCTCGCGCAGGACGAACTCGATGCCGGAGCAGTGGTCCTCGACGTGGAGCCAGTCGCGGATCTGCTTCCCGTCTCCGTAGACCGGGAGCGGCTGGCCGTCGAGCGCGTTGGTGACGAAGAGAGGCACGAGCTTCTCCGGGTACTGGTTCGGCCCGTATGTGTTCGAGCCGCGCGTGATCGACGCGTTGACGCCGAACGTGCGCACGTACGCGGGGATGTGCAGGTCGCCCGCCGCCTTCGCGACGCTGTACGGGCTCGAGGGCTGCACGGGATCGGACTCGGAGGACGAGCCTCCGTCGGCCAAGTCGCCGTAGACCTCGTCGGTCGAGACCTGGACGTACCGGGCCCCGATACGCCGCACTTCCTCGAGCAGAACCTGTGTCCCGAAGAACTCGGTGCGGCCGAAGTCGGTGGCGCCGAGAATGGAGCGGTCGACGTGCGTCTCCGCGGCGAAGTTGACGATCGCGTCGCAGCCCTCGGCGGCCTGCGCGACCGCCTCCGGGTCGGCGATGTCGCCGACCAGGAGCTCGCAGTCGAGGCCGTCGAGGTTCTCCTTGCGGCCGGAGTACGTGAGCTTGTCGAGCACGACGACGTCGTCTCCGGCGGCGACGAGGCGCCTGACGAAGTGGCTGCCGATGAACCCGCAGCCGCCGGTGACGAGAACGCGCACGTCACTGATCGTAGTCGGGTTGCGCCCGGAGTCCACCTCGAGAAGACGCTAGGCCGCGGCGAGCCAGCGGGCGCAGTTGACCATGTCCCGGTCCTGCTCGGGCTTGCCGGACATGCCCCAGGCGAGCGCGTGGGCGATGCCCCAGCCGCGCATGCGGTCGCGGTCGAGGTCGAGCTCGGCCGCGAGCAGGTCGAGCCTGCGGCGCACCGTCGTGCTGGCCAGAGGCGTGTTCCGGAGCTCCCAGCGGCGGTCGCGGAGGAACGAGGCCGTGTCGAACTCGCGCTCGCCCACGAGCGGCTTGGGGTCGATCGCCAGCCAGGGCTCGCGCCGAGCCTGGAGGACGTTGCCGCCGTGCAGGTCCTGATGGAGCACGACCTGGTCGCCCTGCGCCGGCCCCGCCTCACGCAGGAAGGCGACCGCCTCGTCCAGCAGCGACTCCTCGTAGGGGCGTCCCAGGCGCTCCCACCCCACCGGAAGCTCGTCCGCCCAGTCGGCCGCCGCGTCCGAGAGCAACCGAAAGGGATGATCCTCGCCCGGCGGACTCCAGAGACGCCGCAGCAGACCCGCAACGATGCGCGTGACCTCGTCGCCGTCGCGCGTCTCCCACAGTCGCGTGCCCGGCTCGCACCGCTCGACCAGGAGCGCGCGCCGTTCGTCGTAGCGACCCAGGAGCCGCAGGGCGCCCTCGCCGTCCCAGTGGCCGAGCGCGTCGGGCTCGCGCTCGCCCTCGGGCTCAGGGAAGTTGATCTTCAGGACCGCCGGAGTGCCATCGTGGAGCTCCACCTGCGCGACGTACGAGATGCGGGCGTTGTGGAACGGCTCCCCGAGCCGCAACGACCAGCGCGCCGCGCACTCGCCGACGATGTCGGGAAGGTGCTCGAGCCAGATCGAGCCGTCGGGCTCCTCGCGCCACCATTCGAGGCCCGGAGGGACGCTCACACGCGGAGGCGCTCGAGGCACTCGCGGAGCCCTTCGCGCCAGTGCGGGAGCTGCGGCGCGCCCTCGCGCTCGCTCCGCAGGACGGAGTACGCCGGCCGGGGCGCCGGGCGGCCGAGCTCCTCCGTCGTGATCGGGAGCACGCGGCACTCGAGGCCGGCCTCCTCGAAGATCGCCTCCGCGAACTCGGCCCACGTGGCCTCGCCGTCCGCGGCGACGTGCCAGACGCCGCCCGGAAGCTCGACGAGCTCGCGCGTCGCGGCGGCCAGGTGGCCGACGAAGGTCGGGCACCCGCGCTGGTCGGCCACGACGCTGACCTCGTCGCGCGCTCGGCCGAGCCGCAGCATCGTGCGCACGAAGTTGTGCCCCGTCCAGCCGAAGAGCCACGAGCTGCGCACGATCCATCCCTCACGCACCTCCTGCTCCCCGAGCAGCTTGGAGCGCCCGTACGCCGAGCTCGGCGCGGGCGCGTCCGACTCGACGTACGGCGCCCGCTTCGAGCCGTCGAAGACGTAGTCCGACGAGAAGTAGACGACCGGCGCCCCTAGGGCGACGACGTTGCGCGTCCCCTCGGCGTTGGCGCGAAGCGCGCCCGCCTCGTCGGCCTCGGCGCCGTCCACGTCCGTCCAGGCCGCTGCGTGGAGCACCAGCCCCGGCCGCGGGTCGACGGCGACCGGCTGCGTCACGTCCAGCTCGGCGCGCGAGCGCGCGTCGGCGTCCGGGAACACCTCCTGCAGCGCGGCGCCGAGCTGGCCGCCGGCGCCGGTGATCAGGATGCGCTGTCGCGCTTCGAGAGGATCGGGTTGTCCGTGCTCCACAGGTGCTTGACGCGCGGGTCGTCCCAGGGAATCCCGAGCTCGTCCGGGTCGGAGGGGTCGTACTCGCGCGTGACGTGGTAGCAGAAGAGGAGATCCGTGAGCGCCTCGAAGCCGTGCGCGTGCCGGCCCGGGACGTACACGGCGACCGGGTTGTCCTCGCCGATGTCGAGGGTGAAGGTCTCGTCCGTCTGGCGGTCGAGCACGACGACGCGGGCCGTGCCGGTGAGGCAGACGAAGAGGTCGTCCTGGCCGCGCTCGTGATAGTGGAGGCCCCTGATCACGCCCTTGCGCGAGAAGGAGACATTGGTCTGGACGGTGCGGTGCGGGAGAAGGCCCTCGCGCCGCACCTCGACGAACCAGCCGCGCTCGTCGCGGAAGTAGCGCAGCGGCAGGATCTGAACCCCGTCGATCACGCCGGCTTGTTCACGCCCGTGTCGTCGATCAGGTTCCCGATCTGCCCGAGCGCCTCGTGCGTCCCTGCGTCGTGCCACCAGCCGCTCACGCGCGCCGAGCGCAGCCGGCCCTGCTCCGCGTACGAGCGGTTCACGTCGGTGATCTCGAGCTCGCCGCGCGAGGACGGCGCAAGCCCGCGGATGATCTCGAACACGTCCGGCGGGTAGCAGTAGAGGCCGACGACCGCATCGTTCGAGGGGGGCGACTCGTAGCGCATGTCCACGACGCCCGCCTTCTCAACCACGTCCGTAACGCCGCCGTCCTCGCCGTAGACGACGACCCCGAAGCGCTCCGGGTCGGGCACGTCCTTGACGAAGATCAGCGCCCCGTCGGGATCCGAGGCCCACGAGTCGACGGCACCTGACTCGGCGTGCTCGAAGATGTTGTCCCCGAGGCAGACCACGAGGCTTTCGCCGGCCGCGAAGGACTCGGCCATGCCGACCACCTGCGCGATCCCGCCCGGCTCGGTCTGCACCTTGTAGGTGAGATCGAGGTCGAAGAGGAGCCCGTCGCCGCCCCGCTCCTGCACGCGGCCGTCGCCGAGCAGGTCGATGAAGTCGCCGGCATGGCCCTGGCCCGTGACGAGAAGGACGTCGCGAATCCCCAGGGACTGCATGAGCTGCAGCGGGTAGTAGACCATCGGCCAGCGGCCGACGGGCAGCAGGTGCTTGTTCGTGATCCGGGTCAGCTCCTGGAGGCGAGTCGCCTCGCCCCCGGCGCAGATCAAACCGCGCGCGCGAATCCCTCCACCCTCCATGCCGGCCTGATGCTACTCGGCCAGCGCGCTGCGGAAAGCGTCCTCGGCCTCGTCGCCGTAGACCGCGAAGACGACGCGCTCGAGCGACCCTGGCTCGTGCGAGCGCGCGACGTCGACCATGATCGCCGCGCACTCCTCCAGCGGAAAGCCCCCGACGCCCGTCCCGAAGGCGGGCAGTGCGACCGAGCGGGCGCCGAGCTCCTCGGCCATCTCGAGCGTTCGCCTGGTCGTCTTCCGGACGAGCTCCGCGTCGGTGCGCAGGTCCTGGCCCATGACGGCGCCGTGGATGACGTGCTTGGCCGGCAGGCTGCCCGCACCGGTGGCGACCGCGTCGCCGATCTCGATCGGCCCCTTCGCCACGGCCTCTCGCTCGATCTCCTCGCCGCCGGCGCCCTTGATCGCGCCGGCCACGCCCGCTCCCATCCAGAGGCGGTCGTTCGCCGCGTTGGCGATCGCGTCCACCTCCAGCGTGGCGATGTTGCCCTCGACGACCTCCAGCTCCATGGCGCGACAGACTAGTGGGAACCCGTCACCCCGGCGCGGTGTACCGAAGACAGTGAAATGCCCTGCGCTCATCGTGCTCGTCGCCGTGGCGGCCGGCGCGTGCAGCACGGGCGCGGAGGACGCGGAGCCGCCCGCTGCGCCGGCGACCCAAGCGTCACCACGACCGCGGCCGAGCTCGCGTCGACACCTCGGCCGGCGCCGGTCGGCGAGACCTGCGACACGCGCTCGGAGGCGGAGTTCGGCGGAGCGTTCGTCGATCCCGTGAACCTCGTCGCCGGCCCGTTCGTGCTCGTGGGAGCCGGCGAGCCCCAGCCCTCCTCCGTCGTCGAGACCTACGGCGGCCAGAAGTTCCCGATCCTGGTACGCGCCGGCCATACGGTCCTCGTCGAGGTCCCGGCCGACGCCCGCAGGCTGGTCGCGCTCGGCTACGGGCCTCTGCCCCAGGGCGAGATCGAGTTCGCCGAAGGCCACCCCGCCGTGCGCTTCGAGGCGTGTGGCCGCGACGGCCCCTCGAGCAGCACGGCCGGGCCGGGCGAGCCCGTCACGTTCTGGTCGGGATTCGTGCTCGCTACCGAGCCGACGTGCGCGCCGCTCGACCTCTACATCGACAGGAGCGCCGAGCCCCGGCGCGTCGAGATCGAGCTGGGCGCGGCCTGTTAGCGCCCTGAGACGCTCGCCGCAGGCCGGCTCGGTGCCTTCGGCTCGAGCGGCGAGGGCTTCACGAAGAACATCCGCGCCACCGGCGCCGGCAGCCACCAGTTCCACCGGCCGAAGAGCGCCATCGCACTCGGCACGAGCAGTGCACGGACGATCGTCACGTCGATGAGGATGGCCGTGGCGAGGCCGAAGCCGAACTGCTGGAGGCCGACGATCGACCCGGCCACGAACCCCATGAACGCGGCGAACATGATCAGGCCGGCCGCGGTGACGATCCGACCAGTTTTGGCGAGGCCGAGGGAGACTGCGCGCACGTTGTCGTGGGTCTCGTCCCACTCCTCCCGCATGCGGCTCACGAGGAAGACCTCGTAGTCCATCGAGAGCCCGAAGACCATCGCGAAGACGAAGACCGGGATCCAGCCCTCGATCTGGTCGAACGAGATCAGCCCGAGCCAGTCGGCTGCGCCCCACTTGAAGAAGACGACCAGCAGTCCGTAGGCCGCGCCGATCGAGAGGAGGTTGAGGATGATCGCCTTGAGCGGGATCAGAAGCGATCTGAACGCCCGCAGGAGCAGCACGTAGGTCAAGAGCAGGACCCCGAGCACGAGCCAGGGGAAGGCGCCGTACGTGAGGTCGAGGAAGTCGACGCCGCTCGGCGGGCCGCCGCCCGCGTACACGCTCATGTTGTCGGGGAAGCCGGCCGCCGGGACGATGTCGTCGCGGAGCCGTTCGACGAAGTCGAGCGCGGTCGGAACGCCGTACTCGCTCCTCCCGGTGACCTCGAGGTGGAGGTACTGCCCGGTCGGGTCGACGCTCTGCGGGCTCTCGGGGTCGAACGACACGCGCGCGACCTCGGGATCGGCCCGGAGTCCTTCTTCGAGCCGCTCGAGCGCGACCTGAACCTCGGGGTCCTCGAGGCCGCCCGGCCGCGCCGTGTCGATCACGATCGCTGTCGGTGCCAGGGCCCCGTCGCCGACCTCCTCCGAGACGATGTTGAGCCCGCGGATGCCCTCGAGGTCCTGCGGGATGCCCTCGTTCGAGCCCGGCCCGACCTCGATCGTGAGCACCGGCAGCGCCAGCAGGACGAGGAACGACGTCGTCGTGGCGGCGACCAGTGCAGGGCGCCGCATGATCGTCCGCGAGAGGCGCACCCACATGTTCGACTCGTCGTCGGCGCGGCGATTGGCGACGCGCCTGGGGATCAGGCGCACCCGGTCGAGCCGCGCCGCGAGGAAGTACAGGAGAACCGGCAGGAGCGTCAGCGCGCAGACCACGGACACGAGCGGGATCACGAGGCCGCCGATGCCGAAGCCGCGCATGAAGGGCAGCGGCATGAAGAGCATGAGCGCGAGGCCGATCCCGACCGCCGACCCCGAGAAGACGACCGCCCGGCCCGCCGTCTCCATCGTGCGCACGAGCGCATCGACCCTGGAGCCGTCCTTGTCGAGCTCCTCGCGGTAGCGGTAGACCACCAAGAGCGAATAGTCGATCGCGATCCCGAACCCGATCAGCATGACGAGGTTCTGGAGGTAGGTCGTCAGCTCCATGAAGTTCGCGAAGATCCAGATGATCCCGAGCGTCGTCGGGATGGCGGCGGCCGCGAAGAGGAACGGGAGCAGGAAGGCGAGCGTCCCGAAGACGAAGACGAGGATGAGGAGCGCGATCGGGATCGCGATGAAGAGCTCGCCGACCTTGAGATCGTCGGCGAAGACAGGGTCGAGGTCGTGCTCGATCGCCGCCTGGCCGGAGACGAGCGCCTCCGCGCCGGGGATCTCGCCGACCGCCTCGCGCATGTCGTCCGTGTAGCCCTTGGCGTCCGCCGGCTCGAGGTTCGAGACGAGCAGGGCCGTGACGACGGAGTCCGACACGGGCTGCACGACGACGACCTCGGACGTCGGAAGCACGTCCGAGGCCCTCGCGGCCGCCTGCTGTACGGGCCCGAGCAGCTCGGGCGCGGAGCCGGGCTCGCCGCGCACGACGATGGTGAACGACCCGGTCGTCTTGCGGCCGAACTCCTCCTCGAGGATGTGCTCGGCTCTGGCCGTGTCCGTCCCGGGCAGCGAGAAGCGGTTGGTGAGCAGGTCCGAGAGCCGCGCGGTGGCGACCACCGACACGACGAAGACGACCGCCCAGACCGCGAGCACGGCCCAGCGGTAGCGGATCATCGCCCGCGTCCAGCGGTCCATCAGCGCACCTGTCGCCTGTCCGTCGTCACGCCCCCGACGCTAGCCCCGGCGGAGCGACCTCCGCGCGGCCTTGCGGGCGCGCACGCCCGGAGCGAGCCGCACGGCGGCGACCCAGACGTAGGCTGCGAGCCCTAGCCCGGCTCCGGCGACTTTCAGGATGCGCGGCATGGCTACGATTCTCGCATGGCTGCCCGCAGAGACATCGAACGACTCAGGGGTGAGATGGAGGAGCTCTTCAGCGACCTCTGGTACCACCGCCTCTCGCCGCAGCGCGCGGGCTTCCGGCCCCGTGTCGACGTCTACAGGACTCAGGACCCGCCCGCCGTCCACGTCGTCGTCGAGCTTGCAGGGGTCGACCCGGACAAGGTCGAGATCTCGGTCGCGGAGGGCGCGCTCGTCATCTCGGGCCAGCGCCAGCGGCCGGCCGGCGGCGAGCGTCGCTACGAGCACATCGAGATCGACTACGGGCCGTTCCAGCGCCGCCTGGCGCTCGGCGACGGCATCGACACGAACGCGGCCGAGGCGAGCTACGAGCACGGCCTCCTGACGATCGTCCTCCCTCTGCGCCGGCGGAGCTCCGGGCCGATCCGCCTGAAGATCACCAAGGGAGACGGGTCGTGAGCGTGGTCGAGGAACACACGCCCGGGACGCTCGACGAAGGCACTTCGCTCCTGCCGATTCTCCCGCTGCGCGAGACGGTCGTCTTCCCCAGCTCGATGACACCGCTCGCCGTCGGGCAGGAGCGCTCGATCCGCCTGATCGACGAGGCCGTCGGCGAGAACCGGACGATCGCGCTCGTCACCTCCCGCTCGACCGAGGAGGAGGCCGACAGCGCGGAGGACCTCTACCAGGTGGGCACCGCGGCGATCGTGCACAAGATGGTGCGCGTCCCCGACGGGACCCTCAGGGTGCTCGTGCAGGGCCTCGAGCGCGTGAAGCTCGAGAGCGTCGAGCAGACCGAGCCCTACCTCGCGGGCCTCTTCACCAAGCTTCCGGACGTCCCCGGCCCCGAGATGGAGGTCGAGGCACTCGCGCACAATGTCGAGTCGCTCTTCGGCCGCATCATCTCACTCGCGCCCTACCTGCCCGAGGAGCTGCTCCTCGCGGCCGCGAACGCCGAGTCGCCGAGCGGGCTCGCCAACCTGATCGCCTCGACGCTCCGTCTCTCGACCGAGCAGAAGCAGGAGCTGCTCGAGGCCGTCGACGTCGAGGAGCGGCTGCGCAAGCTGAGCGCCGCGCTCGCGCGCGAGCTCGAGGTGATCGAGCTCGGGACGAAGATCCAGTCCCAGGTCCAGGAGGAGATGGACAAGGGTCAGCGGGAGTACTTCCTGCGCCAGCAGCTGAAGGCGATCCAGGACGAGCTGGGAGAGGGCGACGAGCAACAGGCCGAGATCACCGAGCTGCGCGCGCGGCTCGAGGAGGCGAAGCTCCCCGAGGAGCCCGAGCGCGCCGCACGGCGCGAGCTCGACCGGCTCGCCAAGCTCCCGCCCGCCGCCGCCGAGTACGGCGTCATCCGCACGTACCTCGAGTGGCTGATCTCCCTGCCCTGGGACAAGACGACCGAGGACGACCTCGATCTCGAGGCCGCTCGCGCGATCCTCGACGAGGATCACTACGACCTCGACAAGGTCAAGGAGCGGATCCTCGAGCACCTGGCCGTCCAGAAGCTGACGAACAAGCTCTCCGGCCCGATCCTGTGCTTCGTCGGCCCGCCGGGCGTCGGCAAGACGTCCCTCGGCCAGTCGATCGCGCGCGCGCTCGGCCGCGAGTTCGTCCGCGTCTCGGTGGGCGGCGTCCGGGACGAGTCCGAGATCCGCGGCCACCGCCGCACCTACGTGGGCGCGATGCCGGGCACGATCATCCGCGCGCTCCGCGACGCCGGCACGAAGAACCCGGTCTTCATGATCGACGAGATCGACAAGATGGGCGCGGACTGGCGCGGCGACCCCTCGAGCGCGATGCTCGAGGTGCTCGACCCGGCGCAGAACTCGAGCTTCCGCGACCACTACCTCGACCTGCCCTTCGACCTCTCGCAGGTGCTCTTCATCTGCACGGCGAACCAGCTCGAGCCGATCCCGGGCCCGCTCCGCGACCGCATGGAGATCATCCCTCTGGCCGGCTACACCGAGGACGAGAAGGTCGGCATCGCCAAGACGTACCTCGTCCCGAAGCAGCTCGAGGCTCACGGGCTGGAGAAGGCCAAGGTGACGATCTCCGAGAACGCGCTCCGCCACCTCGTCCGCGAGTACACGCGCGAGGCGGGCGTCCGGAGCCTCGACCGCACGCTGGCGGCGATCTCCCGCAAGGTGGCCCGCGAGATCGCCGAGGGCAAGCGCAAGGGCGCGCGCGTGGACGAGCGGCGCCTGCGGACCTTGCTCGGCCCGCCGCGCTTCCGCGCCGAGGTGCGCAGGCGCACGTCCGACCCGGGCGTCGCCACGGGCCTCGCGGTCACGCCGGTGGGCGGCGACGTCCTCTTCGTCGAGGCGACCGCCATGCCCGGCTCGGGCAGGCTCACGATCACAGGTCAGATCGGCGAGGTGATGCGGGAGTCGGCGCAGGCCGCGCTCTCCTGGGTGCGCGGGCACTCGGACGAGCTCGGCCTCTCCTCGGACTGGTTCGCGGAGCGCGACGTCCATATCCACGTTCCGGCCGGCGCCGTCCCGAAGGACGGCCCGTCGGCAGGCATCGCCATGGCGACCGCGCTCTCCTCGCTGGCCATGGGCGTCCCGGTCTCCGAGGACGTGGCCATGACGGGCGAGATCACGCTCACCGGGCTCGTGCTCCCCATCGGGGGCGTGAAGGAGAAGGTGCTCGCCGCCGAGCGGGCGGAGATCTCTACCGTGATCCTTCCGAAGGACAACGAGCCCGATCTCGACGAGCTCCCGAAGGACGTTCGCAAGTCGATGAACTTCGTGCTCGCGGAGCGAATCGAGCAGGTCCTCGACGCGGCGTTTCCGCACGTCGACGCTCAGGAGTTTCCACAGGCTGCCGTCGGGTAGATAATCCCGGCGAACGAAACGAAAGGACTGGCATGAAGGACACAGTTAGCGGCGCCGTCGAAACCGCCCGGCCCTATGTCGAGCGGATCGCTCAGGACGACGAGCTTCACGACCACGTGAAGAAGGCCTACGCCTCGGCGAAGAGCATCTACGACGAGCTGCTCGGCAACCAGGGTGCCCAGGCGGTCGCCATGCGCGTCGCCAAGGACAAGGACATCCAGGACGAGCTGAAGAAGGCCGTCGAGGAGCTGCGGAAGGCGGGCGAGCGGGTCCAGGGCAAGGAGTCCCACACCGGCCGCAACGTCACGATCCTTCTCGCCGGCATCACGCTGGGCGTCCTCTTCAACCCGGCGACCGGGCCTGACACGCGCAAGTGGCTCAAGGACAAGATCCTGGGCCCCGAGCAGCCGTTCGAGTCCCAGTCGAACGAAGCCAGCTCGAGCTAGCGCGCAGCCGGGCTAGCCGCTGAAGCCCGTTTCGGCCCCGACGATCGTCGGGCCGGGTTGCCCTTCACCGAACAGATCGGGCATCACGAGGTAGGACGAGAGCGAGTCGTCGCCCAGGCCGGAGAGCGAGGAGATGTCGTCGGCCTGAAGCAGCACCGCACCGGCCTCGGGCGCACGGCCCGCCTGCGGCGTCCACCCGCCGAAGGCGACGTCGTCCAGCCGGAGCCAGGCGGTCAGATACGGGTACGGGTTGATCACGCCGTCGTAGCCCATCCAGAGCAGCTCGAGCGGGTGGATCTCGAAGTGCAGGTGCGGCGGCGTGCCGACGGCGTCACCGGTTGCGCCGACGAACCCGATCACGTCGCCGGCCTTCACCTGTGCGCCCTCACGCGCGATCGGCGAGTAGGCGGAGAGGTGCGCGTAGTAGAACTCGTTGCCGGCGCCGTCGCGGAGCCAGAGCCGGTTGCCGCCGACGTCGTTCCAGCCGACGAGGAAGAGCGTGCCGTCGGCGACCGCGAGGATCGGCGCGCCGAGCGGGGCGAAGATGTCGTTCCCGTGATGCCAGCCGGTCGTCGCCCGGGCGGCGGCGAAGTCGTCACCGAACGAGGCCTGGCCGTAGATGGGGAACACGTAGCCGGCCTCGGTGAGCCGCGGCTGGACGTTCCGGGGCGGGTTCTGGACCGTCGGAGGCGGCGTCGTCCCCGGAGGCGTGGGCACGGGCTCGCGCGGCGGGCCCTGGCCGGGCGGACTCGGCGGCGCGGGCGGAGGCGGTGGGGCCGGCGGAGGAGCGGCCTTGCGGGCGCTCGCGGCGGCCTCGGCGTAGCCGACCATGATCTCCGCACCGGCGGGCAAGCCGCCGTGCGCGGCGGTGAGGACCACGTGCAGCCCGGTGACGAACCCTCGGTAGCCGCGCCGCGCCTGGTTCTGGCGGACGACGGCCTGCTCGAGCACGACCATGTAGCCCCAGTCGCCGAGCGCGACCCGCGTGTTGGGCGAGGCCTGCACCGACGAGCCCAGCGCGACGAGGTTGGAGATCGAGGACTCGCCGAGCGAGCCGTCGGCGCCCTTCCCTGACGCGCTGGCGTTGGCGCGGACGAAGACGGCGTCCGCCGTGATCTCTCCGCCGAAGAGCGAGACGGACTGGACGGTGGCGCTGCCCGACGCGGTCGCCGTGCTGGCGGCGCTCGTCCGGGCGCCCGTGCTCAACCACCCGGCGCTGGCGGCGCCGTCGCCGTAGCTCCAGCCGCTGAGCGTGGCCCCGCCGCGAGGCGGGGCCGACACGGAGCCGGCGGTGTCCCCGGCCCCGCCCGGAAGGACGACGCGGACGCCGAACGCGCTCGACGAAGCAGCCGGCGCGCTCTGCGCGGCTGCAGACCCCCCAAGCACGAGGACGCCCAGGGCGAGGATCGTCGCGTAGACGACGCGATGGGCCACCATCGAGAGATTATCGGCAGGAACGGCCGCGCGACGCAGCTCTTGCCGCAGCTAGTGCCCCAGGCCGCGCGCAAATGCGCGGAAACGCTCGCGAGCAGCCTCGTCGGGCCCCACCGGCTCCGGTCCGTCGAGGCTCGGGTCCCTCGCGACCTCGTCGGCGACCGACCTCACCTCCACGCGCACGGCTTCGAGCACCTCGGGCTCCGCGAGGAGCTGGTCGACCCAGGTTCCCTCCCCCGCGGGCGCCTCGATGTCGCGTTCGACGAAGATCCGGCCGAGGAGGATCCCCACCCGCACGTAGGCGAAGGTGCGGAACGCGAGCTGACGCCGGGGCGCGGCCGCCAGGGCGGCGATCGCCGCGTCCTCGGACTGGATCCGGTCGACGATCGCGCCGATCGGCTCGTCCACGAGCGGGAAGAGGAGATCGTCACCCATCGTGCCTTGAAGTCTACGGTCGGCGCGTCGACCAGACGAGCTGCGCGGCCACGACGAGCAGGAACGCGGCAAAGAGCTTGCGGAGCAGGTCCTCGTCGAGGGAGATGGCCAGCGACGCGCCTCCGTAGACGCCGAGGACGGAGATGACGCCGACGATGAGCGCCGGGCGCCAGCGGACGTTGCCGGCGTGATGCTGCTGCCAGGCCCCGAACACGACCACGGGGATGATCGCGGCGAGCGACGTGGACTGCGCCTCGAGCTGGCCCAGTCCGACGACGAACACGAGCGTCGGCACGAAGAGAATCCCCCCGCCCACGCCGAACATGCCCGAAAGGACCCCGGCGCCGAAGCCGAGCACGAGCGCGAGGATGATCGTCCCGGTGCTCATTCGAAGAAGAGGAGCACCGCCACCACGGCGACGAACAAGGCGAACAGGCGCGTGAGCATCCGAGACGTGACGCGGTGCTGGAGCTGCACGCCCGCGAGTGACCCGAAGAGCGCGGGGAAGCCGACCAGTGCGGCGGCGCCCCAGTCCACGTCCTCGAGCACGGCGTAGGAGATCACCCCGGCGAGAGCGGTGATGCCGATGGCGGCGAGCGAGGTCGCCGTCGCCTCACGCGTCGTGAAGCCCATGAGGATCACCAGCATCGGCACGACGAGCAGTCCGCCCCCGACGCCGAAGAGCGCGCTCAGGAACCCCGAGGCGACTCCGATCCCCGCGAGTACGAGGAGGGAGCGCTTGGCCGACCGCACGGCCCTATCCTAAGCGGGCCGATGGAGGCCGCCGCGCTCCTCGCCCCGCTCTCGAACGCTCCCGAGCAAACCGCGCTCGTCCTCGACGTCGACGGCACCCTGGCGCCGATCGTCGCGCGCCCCGAGCTGGCGGCCGTTCCGGCCGACACGCGAGCGGAGCTGGAACGGCTCGTCGGGCGCTACCTCCTCGTCGCCTGCGTCAGCGGGCGTGCCGGCAGCGATGCACGCCGCCTCGTCGACGTGGAGGGGATCGACTACGTGGGCAACCACGGCCTGGAGCTCGACCCCCGGGCGGCGGTCCTGGCCGGCGAGATCCGGCGGTTCCGCGACGCCGTGGGGCTCCCCGTCGAGGACAAGACGCTCTCCCTCTCCTACCACTACCGCGAGGCGGAGGACGAGGAGCGCGCCCGCGCCGAGCTGGAAGCGGTCGCCGTGAAGGCGCAGGCCGCCGGGCTCGACGCGCGCTGGGGCCGCAAGGTGCTCGAGATCCGCCCGCTCGTCCCCGCTGACAAGGGCACGGCTGTCAGGGCGCTCCTGGAGCGGTCCGGCGCCCGGCGCGGGCTCTACGCGGGCGACGACACGACCGACCTCGACGCGTTCGCAGGGCTCCTGGAGGCCGGGCTCGACCACGCGGTGCGGGTGGCGGTCACCTCGGACGAGGGCCCGGACGAGCTCGCCGAGGCGGCCGACCTCGTCGTCTCGGGGCCGGCAGAGCTGGCCGGGCTCCTCCGCCTCCTCTGAGTGCGGAATGATTTGCCTGCCGACGCGTCCTTCCAGCGATGACCGACTCCTTTCACATGACCCCGGACGAGTTCCGCCGACGCGGACGAGAGGTCGTCGACTGGGTGGCGGACTACATGGAGCGGGTCGGCGACCTGCCGATCCCCTCGAGCGTGTCGCCGGGCGAGATCGAAGGGAAGCTCCCGGACTCCCTGCCGGAGACGCCGGAGCCGTTCGACGCCCTCCTGGCCGACCTGGACGACGTGGTGATGCCCGGCATCACGCACTGGCAGTCGCCGGGCTGGTTCGCGCTGTATCCGGCGAACGTCTCGGGACCGTCGATCCTCGCCGAGCTCGCCTCGTCAGGCATCGGAGCGGTAGGAATGCTCTGGGCCACGAGCCCCGCGCTCACCGAGGTCGAGAGCCGGGTGCTCGACTGGCTGGTCGACTTCCTGGGCCTCCCAGACACCTGGAAGACGTCCGTCGGGCCGGGAGGCGGCGTCATCCAGATGAGCGCCTCCGATTCGACGCATCTCATGCACGTCGTCGCCCGCGCACGGGCCGTCGAAACCGGGGCGGAAACGGACGAGCTCGTTGCGTACGGATCCTCCCAGGCTCACCTGTCCGTGGAACGCGGCGCGCGGATCGCCGGCTTCCGGCACATCCGCCTCGTAGACGTGGACGCGAAGTTCGCCATGAGCGCCGAGGCCTTGCAGGACGCGATCGCCGCCGATCGCTCGGCCGGGCTGACGCCCGCGATCGTCACGAGCGCGATCGGAACGACCGGGACCGGAGCGATCGATCCGGTGGCGGGCATCGCGGACATCGCACGCGAGGAGGGCATGTGGCACCACGTGGACGCCGCCTGGGCAGGGTCGGCGATGTGCCTCCCCGAGCTGCGCCACCTACAGGCAGGCGCAGAGCGGGTCGACTCGTACACGTTCAACCCGCACAAGTGGATGTTCACGAACTTCGACTGCAACGTCCTCTGGGTCGCCGATCGGGAACCGCTCATCTCGACGCTCAGCATCTTGCCCCCGTACCTGCGGAACAAGGCGAGCGAGTCGGGCGCCGTCATCGACTACCGCGACTGGCACGTCCCTCTCGGACGCCGCTTCCGCGCCCTGAAGCTCTGGTGGGTCCTGAGGCACTACGGAGCCCAGGGGATCCGGCATCACATCGCCGAGCACATCCGCCTGGCGGCCGGCTTGGCGCAGCGCGTGGACGACGAGCCCGCCCTGGAGCGGGTCGCGCCGGCACCTCTGGCGCTGGTCTGCTTCGCGCACCGCGACGGGAACGACGCCACCGACGCGCTCGCGGAGGTCATCAACGCCGATCGGAGTGTCTACGTCACGCCGTCCCAGGTCGACGACAGGCACTTCATCCGCGTGGCGGTCGGTCAGACCTGGACGACTGCGCGGGACGTCGACCGGCTGTGGGACATCATCGCGACGGCGATCCGTTAGACGTTCAGGGCCTCTTCAGCAGCTTCCTGACCTGCGCCCACGTCCGCGTGTTGACGATCTGATCCGCGGTCACCCAGCCGCGCCTCGCCTGCGCCACGCCCAAGTCGAGGTTGTCGAGCTCGTGGACGCGGTGCGCGTCGGTGGAGACGACGAGGCGAACGCCGGCCTCGACGGCCGCCCGCGCATGGTTGTCCGTGAGGTCGAGCCGGTCGGGCTGCGCGTTGATCTCGAGGAACGTGCCCGTCTCGACCGCCTTCTCGAAGACGCGCTCGAGGTCGAGCTCGTACGGCGGCCGCTTGTTGATCTTGCGGCCGGTCGGGTGCCCGATGCAGTCGACGTGCGGGTTCTCCATCGCCGCGGTTATGCGGTCGGTGAGCTTCTCGCGCGCTCCGTCGAACCCGGAGTGGATCGATGCCATCACCCAGTCCCGCTGCGCCAGGGCCTCGTCGTCGAAGTCGAGGCTCCCGTCGGCGCGGATGTCGACCTCGATGCCGGCGAGCACCGTGAGCCCGGAGACACGCTCGTTCAGGGCGGCGATCTCTTCGGTCTGCTTCTCGATCCGGCCGTCGCGGAGCCGCCTGGCGTGATCGCAGATGGCGATGTAGGAATGGCCCCGCTCCTTGGCCGCGAGCACCATCTCCTCGAGCGTCCCGCGCCCGTCCGACCAGTCCGTGTGCATATGGAGGTCGCCCTTCAGGTCCCCGAGCGTGACGAGCTCGGGCAGACGGCGCTCACGGGCAGCGTCGAGCTCGCCGCGGTTCTCGCGCAGCTCGGGCGGGATCCAGGCGTAGCCGAGGTGCTCGTAGAGCTCCTCCTCGCCGGCGGCGCTGAAGACCTCCTCGGTCTCCACGTTCCTGACGCCGTACTCGGAGATCGACAGCCCCTTCCGGACGGCCTCCTCGCGCAGGGCGACGTTGTGGTCCTTGGAGCCCGTGAAATGCTGGAGGAGGCTGCCGTAGTGCTCCGGCGGAACGACGCGCAGGTCGAAGCGGTGGCCGTCGTGGGAGACGACGGTGGCCTTGGTCGTCCCCTTCGCCACCACCTCCGCCACCCAGGGCCGCTCGACGAAGAAGGCCGTCAGCGCGGGCGGGTCCTCGGCGGTTGCGATCAGGTCGAGGTCGCGTGAGGTCTCGGCCCGGCGCCGCACGCTGCCGGCCTCCGAGACCCGGTCGGCGAGCCCGCTCTCCTCGATCTCCGCGACGGCGCGGCGCACGGCCGGGAGCACCTTGCCCAGCAGGGTCCTGCCCGTGTCCGCGGACTGACGGGCCGGCTTGGCGAGCGCCTTGAGCACCTTCTCCTCGCTCTTGGGGCCCAGCCCGGGCAGGTCGCGCAGTCGCTCCTGCTCGGCCGCCGCCTTGAGGTCGTCGAGCGACTCGACGCCGAGCTCGCCCCAGAGCTTGCGCGCGGTCTTCGGCCCAAGTCCGGGGACGTGCATGACGTCGACGAGACCGGAAGGGAGCTTGTCCCGCAGCTTGGCCAGCGCGGCCAGGTCGCCCGTCTCGGCGAGCTCGACGATCTTCGCCTCGATCGTGCCGCCGATCCCGGAGAGCCGCGTGGCCTTGCCGTCGAGCGCGAGCTGGGCGACCGGGACGGCCGACTCGCGGATCCGCGCGGCGGCGCGACGGTAGGCGGCCAGGCGAAAGGCATCGGCGCCGTCGAGCTCGAGCATGTCGGCGAGGAGCTCGAAGCGCTCGGCCAGATTGGCGTTGGTCGGCAGCTTTGCGGGCACGGCGGCGATGATACGCGCGTGCTGGTGGTCTGCCTCCCCACCTACAACGAGCGCGAGAACCTCGAGCCCATGGCGAAGGCCGTGCTCACGGTGCTCCGGGAGCACGGGCTGGAGGGCCGTCTGCTCGTGATCGACGACGCGTCGCCGGACGGGACCGGGGAGCTCGCCGACCGCCTGGCGGCCGAGCTCGGCTCGCTCGACGTGCTCCACCGCGAGCGCAAGGAGGGGCTCGGCCCCGCGTACGTGGCCGGCTTCCGTCGTGCGCTCGCCTCCGGAGCCGACCTCGTCGCGACCATCGACTGCGACTTCTCGCACGATCCCGCCGACCTGCCGCGCCTGGTCGAGGCAGCGCAGCGCGCCGGCATCGGGCTCGGCTCCCGTTACGTCAACGGCGGCGGCACGCAGAACTGGGGGCTCCTGCGCCGGGCCGTGAGCCGGGGCGGGTCGGTCTATGCGCGGGTCATCCTGGGGATCCCGGTGCGGGACCCGACGGCCGGCTTCAAGGTCTACCGCCGCGACGTGCTCGAGGCGATCGGCCCGGAACGCGTCGAGTCGAAGGGCTACGCGTTTCAGGTGGAGACGGTCTTCCGCGCTCTCCGTGCCGGTTTCGGGGTCGAGGAGGTGCCGATCCTCTTCGCCGACCGGGAGGAGGGCGGCTCCAAGATGGGCCCCGGCATCGTCCTCGAGGCCATGCTCAAAGTGCCCGCGCTGCGGTTGGCGGCTGCCCGCGGGCGACTGTAGCGCCGCTGGCTATAGTGGCCCGCTGTGGCCGAGCTGGCAGAGATCAGGGACGAGGACTTCGAGCGCGAGGTGCTCCAGTCCGACGTGCCCGTGGTCGTCGATTTCTGGGCACCGTGGTGCGGCCCGTGCCGCGTCGTCAACCCGATCCTGATGGACATGGCCGACGAGCACGGCGAGCGAGTGAGGTTCGTGAAGATGAACGTCGACGAGAGCCCGCAGACACAGGCGCGCTTCAGCGTCCTCTCCATTCCGACCGTGATGCTCTTCGAGGCGGGAGAGGCCAGGGACAGCGTCGTCGGCGCTCGCTCACGCAGCCACTACGAGGAAGCCTGGGCGCAGTGGCTCAGGCCCGCGGCGGCCTGAACGAGTCCCAGCCGGCGAGGTCGGCCGGCTCGACCCCCTCGCCCTCGGCGCAGAAGCCGACGGCCGTGAAGCCGAGCTGCTCGGCGTCGGCGGACGCGACGGCGGCCAAGAGCTCGTAGTCCTCGCCCATCGTCCAGAAGGGCAGTTCGGCGACCTCCTCGCTGCGCGGCGCACGCGGGATCCGCTCCGGCTCGAGCACGATCCGGCATCCGGAGCGCTCGGCGATGCGGGCCGCGTCGCCGGCGATCCCGTCCGAGAGGTCGACGACGGCGTGGGCCACCCGGCCGAGCCGCTTGCCCTCCTCGAGGCGCAGCGGCGGGCGGCGGTGGCGCTCGACCAGCTCCGGGAAGCCGTCGAGGCCCTCGCGCAGGGCATGGAGCCCGGCAGCAGCACCGCCGAGCGGGCCCGTGATCACCATCACGTCTCCTGGAACGGCCCCTGCCCGCCCGGGGACGCGCTCGCTGCGCCCGACGGCCGTGACCGCAAGGGTGAGCCTCTCGGCACGGGTCGTGTCGCCGCCGGCGACCGGGACGCCCGCCTCGGCCAGGCCCTCGTAGAGCTCGGCGACGCCGTCCATCTCCGTCTCCGGCGGCAGGGCCAGGCTCACGAGCAGCGCCTCCGGCTCGGCGCCGAGCGCGGCCAGGTCGCTCAGGTTGACCGCCGCGGCCTTGTAGCCGAGGTCGCGCCACGGGATCCAGTCCAGGCGGAAGTGAAATCCCTCGACGAGCATGTCCTGGGTGACGACCACGCCGTCGGCGAGGAGGGCGCCCTCTGCGTCCTGCCCGCGGACGAGGCCGCGGCGCTCGAGCTCAGCGAGGAGCCCGAACTCGCCGAGGTCCGACAGCCTCAAGGTGGAAGACGTCGACCGGGCCCGAGCCGCTGCCGAGGCCGGCCAGGCCGTTTCGCACCGCCTCGGTGGCGATCTCGGCGGCGCCGCGGGCGGCACCCTCGAGGCTCTCGCCCCGCGCGAGGAGGGCGGCCAGACTCGCCGAGTGCGTACAGCCGGCGCCGTGCGTGGCCTCCTCGCCGTAGCGCTCGACGGGGATCTCCACGTGCCGCTCGCCGTCGAAGAGCCAGTCCACGGCCTCGGCGCCGTGCCCGCCGGTGACCACGACGGCTGGCGCGCCGAGAGCCACGATCCGCTCGGCGAGGCCGCGCCGGTCCGCGGCATCGTCGTAGGGGAGGTGCGTGAGGGCGCACGCCTCGTGCAGGTTCGGCGTGACGACGGTGGCGAGCGGGAAGAGCTCGCGGACGAGGACGTCGACCGCGTCGTCCTCGAGCAGCTTCGCGCCCGAGGCGGCGACCATGACGGGATCGACCACGAGGGGTACTGGATGCTCGCTCAGGAAGTCGGCGACCGCCTCGATGATCCGGGCGCTGAAGAGCATCCCGGTCTTGGCGGCGTCCACGCCGATGTCGTCGAAGACGGCGTCGAGCTGGGCGTGCGTGAAGGCGGGCGGCGCCTCGTGCACGGCGGTGACGGACGTCGTGTTCTGGGCGGTGAGGGCGACAATCGCGCTCATGCCGTGGCAGCCCAGGCGCGCGAAGGCCTTCAGGTCGGCCTGAATGCCCGCTCCCCCGCCCGAATCCGAGGTCGCGATGGTGAGGCACCGGGGTACCACGCGGGGTGAAGTTAGCATCGTGGGGGTGGCGACCGTGACGTGGTCGGAGGTGCTCGAGGGCGAGGAGCTCGCGTACCTGGCCGAGGTACCCGGGCGGGAGGCTCAGGTTGTGCCGCTCCCCGAGCTCCATCCCAAGCTGGAGCAAGCGTTGCGGGCTGCCGGGATCGCCGAGCTCTTCGCCCACCAGGCCGAGTCGCTGGCGGCCGCGCGGCGCGGTGAGCACCTGGTCGTCTCCACCGGCACGGCGAGCGGGAAGACGCTTGCGTTCAACCTCCCCGTCCTCGACGAGCTCGCGGCCGAGCCGAAGCTCCGGGCGCTCTACCTCTATCCGACGAAGGCGCTGGCACAGGACCAGGCACGCTCGCTCACCGAGCTGCGCGTCCCGCGCGTGAAGCCGGCCATCTACGACGGCGACACGGAGCACGAGCGCCGCTGGCGGATCCGCAAGTGGGCGAACGTCATCCTCACGAACCCGGACATGCTCCACGTCGGCGTGCTGCCACACCACGACCGCTGGGGCGACGTGCTCGCCAACCTCCGCTACGTCGTGGTCGACGAGGCGCACGTCTACCGCGGCGTCTTCGGCTCGCACGTCGGGAACGTCCTGCGGAGACTGCGCCGGGCGGCCCGGATCTACGGGGCGGAGCCGCAGTTTCTCCTCGCCTCGGCCACGATCGCCAACCCCGGCGAGCTGGCCCACTGGCTGCTCGGCGTCGACGCGACCGTGATCGAGGACGACGCTGCGCCGCGGGCCGCGCGGACGATCGCGTTCTGGAACCCTCCCGTGCTCGACGAGGCGCTCCAGCTGCGCGCGAGCGCGCTCGGCGACGGAGCGCGCCTCCTCGCGGAGCTCGTGTCCCGCGGGCTGCGGACGATCTGCTTCGCCAAGAGCCGCAAGGCGGCCGAGCTCATCCACCGCTTCGCTGCGGACCGTCTGGACGCCGAGACCGCGGCGCGGCTCTCTCCCTACCGGGCCGGGTACACGCCGGCGCAGCGGCGGGAGATCGAGCGCCGCCTCGTGGAAGGCGATCTTCTCGGGGTCACGGCGACGGACGCGCTCGAGCTCGGGATCGACATCGGCCTGCTCGACTGCGCCATCTCGGTCGGGTTCCCCGGCACGGTGGCAAGCCTCCGCCAGCAGTGGGGGCGGGCCGGGAGGCGCAGCCACGGCCTCGCCGTGCTCGTCGCGAGCGAGGACGCGCTCGACCAGTTCTTCATGCGCGAGCCCGAGTCCCTGCTGGGGCGGCGTGTCGAGTCGGCCATCCTCGACCACTCCAATCCGCGGATCCTGGACGGCCACGTCCTCTCCGCCGCCTTCGAGGCGCCGCTCGACGACCGCGACCGGGAGACGCTCGGCGATGCGGCGCTCGAGCGGGCGGAGGCCCTCGTCGAGGGCGGCGAGCTGCGGAAGACGAGGGCGGGGATCGTCTGGGCCGGACGCGACTATCCGGCCGGTCGCGTGGCGCTGCGGTCGGCCAGCCCGGAGTCGATCACGGTCGTCGACGCGGCGACGGGCACCGTCCTGGGCATCGTCGAGCGCGAGCGGGCGCCCTCGACGGTGCACGACGGCGCGATCTACCTCCACATGGGCGAGTCCTTTCGCGTGCTCGAGCTCGACCTCGAGGGGCGGGCCGCGGTCGTGGAGCCGTTCGCCAGCGACTACTACACGCAGGCCAAGCGCGAGACCATGACGGCGATCGAGGAGGCCGAGCTCGAGGCGCGGCGGCTCGGAATGGACGTGTTCTTCGGTCGCGTCAGCGTGACCGAGCAGGTCGTCGCGTACCAGAAGAAGTCAGTGCGCGACCAGGCGACGCTCGACCTCGTCACGCTCGACCTCCCGCCCTCGACCTTCGAGACGGAGGCGATCTGGTACGTCCCCGACCCCGAGCAGCTGGACGGCATGGAGCCGCTCCCGAGGCTCCTCGGCGCCCTCCACGCAGCCGAGCACGCGATGATCGCGATCCTCCCGCTCTGGGCCATGTGCGACCGCTGGGACATCGGCGGCCTCTCGACGAACCTCCACCCGCAGACCGGCCGGCCCACGGTCTTCGTCTACGACGGCCACGCCGGCGGCGTCGGCATCGCGCGCCGTGGCTACGACGAGCTCGAGGGCTGGGTCGCCGACACGGAGCGCCTTCTCGCCGGCTGCCCGTGCGCGGACGGCTGCCCGTCCTGCGTCCAGTCCCCAAAATGCGGCAACCTCAACGAGTTCCTCGACAAGGAGGCAGCTCTCACCCTCCTTCGCCGGATGCTCGGCGCGGTCTAGCGGAGGAAGACGGCGACGCTGCGAACGACGTCGCGGCCGCGGTCGACCCGCGCACGGTCGCGGTCGACGTCACCGAAGACCTGATCCCGGAAGCCGTCGCGGGCCTGGATCGTGTCGTTGCCGTCGCCGCCACGCAGGACGTCGCGACCCATGCCGCCCATGATGTAGTCGGCCCCGCCCGCGCCCTGGATCGTGTTGACGAGCGTGTTGCCGACAAGCCGGTCGTCGAAGCTGGAGCCGCGGATGTTCTCGATCAGCGAGAGGGAATCCGCGCCGTCCCCGGCCGCGTCGCCCGTCGTGAGGTTCACGACCACGCCGATCCGCTGGTTCGTGGGGAAGTAGGTCGAGTAGTCCACCGTGTCGGACCCGCCGCCTCCGACGAGGACGTCCGCCCCGCCAAGGCCCCGGAGCCTGTCGTCGCCGGCACCGCCGTCGAGCGAGTTGACGGCGGCGTCGCCGACCAGCAGATCGGCTCCGGTGCCGCCGATCGCGTTCTCGCTCGCGGTGATGAGGTCGAGAGCGCCCGGGCTCGCTCCGAACCCGGTCGTCAGGTTCACCGTCACTCCCGGCGGACGCAGGGAGTAGTCGACCGTGTCGAGCCCGGTGCCGCCGTCGAGCACGTCGCCTCCGGCGCTCGCACGCAGGACGTCGTTCCCGGCTCCGCCGGTGAGGACGTTCGGGCCTGCGTCGCCGGTGAGGGTGTCTCTGCCCGAGCCGCCGGTCACGTTCTCCATGGCCGCGAAGGTGTCCGTTCCGGCGCTCCCGGTGTCCTGGCCGCCGACGACCGAGAGGTCGACCGCGACACTCTGGGTGGAGGTGGAGTAGTCGGCGGTGTCGATGCCGGCGCCGCCGTCGAAGAGGTTGTCGCCCACCGTGCCGGTCAGGACGTCGCCGAACGGCGACCCGATCACGTTCTCGTTCGCCGACAGCGTGTCGGTCCCCGCGCCTCCGGTGTTCTGGGCAGCGAGGTTCGCCAGGTTGAGCGTGACGCCCGCGTCCGCGGCGGAATAGTCCAGCGTGTCCGAGCCGGCACCGCCGTCGAGGGTATCGTTCCCACGGAGGCCGACGAGCGTGTCGTCGCCGTCGTTCCCGCTCAGGACATTGTTCCCCGCCTCGCCGGTGATCGAGTCGTTTCCGGTGCCGCCCGTGACGTTCGAGATCGCCACGAGCGTGTCCGTGCCGAGGGTCGCAGTCGCGGCCGAGCCCGGGCTCGCTCCGCTCACGGGGCCGAGCACGACCGTGAGGCCCTCGCCGAACGACGAGTAGTCGACGCTGTCGGTGCCGGAGTCGCCGTCGATGAGGTCGTCGCCCGCGTCGCCGCGGAAGGTGTCGTTGCCGGCGCCGCCGGACAGAACGTTCGAGCCCGCGTCCCCTTCGAGGACGTCAGCTCCGCTGCCGCCCGTCAGGTTCTCGAAGTCGGTGACCTGGTCGGTGCCGGCGCCACCGGTTTGCGAGGTCGTGCCAAGCGTGACCGTCACGCCTCCCGTCACGCCGGAGTAGTCGAGCAGGTCGACGTCGTCCCCGCCCGTGACTACGTCGTTGCCCGCGCCCTCCAGGATTACGTCGTCGCCGTCGTCGCCGAAGACGAAGTCGTTGCCGGCTCCGCCGGTCTCGCGATCATTGCCAAGACCTCCGCTCAAGGTGTCGTCGCCACTGCCTCCGTCGATGACGTCGTTGCCAGGCCCGCCCGCCAGATCGTTGCCTGCGGTGCTTCCGACCAGCACGTTGTCGCCGTTTCCGCCGATCGCGTTCTCGATGTCGGCGCCGACGTTGTCAAACTCGCCGGCCTCGCCATCGTCGAAGACACCGTCCATCGTCACCGTGACACCGGCCGATCGCGCGGCGTACGTGAGGAAGTCGTTGCCGCCGCCGCCCGCCATCGTGTCCGTCCCGGTCAGTGAGTCACTCTCGTCGAAGACGTCGTTTCCGAGCCCTCCCGTCAGGGTGTCCCCGCCCATGCCGCCGGCGAGGGTGTCGTCTCCTGTTCCACCCGTGAGGGTGTCGTCACCGTCGCCGCCGAAAAGGACGTTGTTCCCGGTCCCGCCCGAGATCGAGTCGTCGCCCTGGCCGCCGCTGATCACGTCGTCGCCGCTGTCTCCGTTCAAGGTCAGGCCGAGGAGCGACGGGCTGCCGGTGACGGCGTCTCCCATTCCCGAGACCGCGTCGGCCCCGCCGCCGGCGTTGACGGTCCCGAGCTCGACACCGGCGAGCGCCACGTCGACGTCGTCGTCCCCGTCGATGTTCGCGCCGGCGGCGCCGAGGACGATCGCGTCGTCGCCCGCGCTGCCGGTGAACGTCACCCGGTCGAGCACGCCCGTCGAAAGGTCGACCACGAGCTCGATCTCGGAGAGACCGGAGCCTTCGACGGCGACGCCCGGCGCGAACTGGCCTCCGCTGAGATCGATGGTCACGGTTTCGGCTCCGGTCGAGCCGTTGACAACGATCGTGTCGGTCAGGAGCGTGGTCGCGAGGCCGCAGGGGGTTACGCCCACCACGATCCGGCCGGCATTGACGCCCGTGCCGACGGCGATCGCCGCCGAGTCGCCGGCCGCGCTCATGCTGACGGTCGCCGTGCCGGCGGCGAAGCCGCAGCTGACGGCGCCCCGCGCGGGAGCGGCCGCGCCGAGCACGATCGCGAGGATCGAAAGAGTGACAATTGTCCGCATACGCACAACCATTCTCAGGTGGTGCGCATTTCGGCAGTGCCTGATGAACCCTTTAGGTGAGCCGCCTCGGGCGGGTTACGAGTTCGCCGCCGCAATTGGGACAGATTTCCTCCAGCGCCGCGGCGCACGAGGTGCAGAACGTGCACTCATAGCTGCAAATCCGCGCGTTCCCGTCTGCCGGAAGGAGCGCACCACAGCGCTCGCACTCGGTGCGCATCTCGAGGGCCATTCCTAGCGGTTTCCTACCAGGCCGAAGACGAGCTCCACGGCTTCCGCCGGCGTCTCCGCGTGCTCGACGCCGTCGCCCTCGACGCCGGGCCCGTCGCCCAGGACGACGACCGGGCGGCCGAGCACGCGCGCGTAGGCGATCTCCGCGGCCGTGCCCCAGCGACCGCCGACGGCGATCGCAGCCTCGCACGAAGCGACCACGGCGAGGTTCCGTGCGTGACCGGTGCCCGTCGCGACCGCGTAGTCGATCCACGGGTTCGCGTCCTCGGTCCTCTCGCCCGGGAGGATCCCCACGGTCGTGCCGCCCGCGTCCTTCGCGCCACGCGCCGCGGCTTCCATCACCTCGCCGAGCCCGCCGCAGACCACGACGCAGCCGTGCTCGGCCAGCAGCCGCCCGACCTCCTCCGCCTGCGGCACCCACTGGGTACCGCTGCCAACCACCGCAATCTGCACGGGACCGATGATAAGACTGCCGCCGTGCAGACTCGCGACGCCCGCGGGGGAACACTGGTGCTCGGCGGCGGCTTCGCCGGCGGCTATGTCGCCCGCCTGGTCGGCAAGGCGGGGGCCACGATCGTCAGCCCCGAGAACTTCATGCTCTACACGCCGATGCTGCCCGAGGCGGCGTCGGGGACGCTCGAGCCCCGCCACGTCGTCGTCCCGCTTCGCCTCATGTGCCCGCACGCGGAGCTCCTGCTCGGCAAGGCGATCGCGCTCGACGAGAAGCGGCGCGCCGTCCATGTCGTCACCGAGGACGGCGAGCTCGAGGTCTCCTACCAACAGCTCGTCGTCGCCCTTGGATCGGTGCCGCGCAGGTTGCCTGTCCCCGGTCTGGCCGAGCACGGGCTCTGGTTCAGGAACCTGGCCGACGCCATCCACCTCCGGAACCACGTCCTGCGCGAGCTGGAGGCGGCGGTCGCCGATCCGGAGAACGCCGAGCGCCACCTCACGTTCGTCTTCATCGGCGCGGGGTACGCCGGCGTCGAGGCGCTCGCCGAGCTCTCCGACCTCGTCCGCGACGCCCTCCGCCACTATCCCGAGCTCAAGAGCGCGCCCCAGCGCTGGGTGCTCGTCGACGCGGCGCCGAAGATCCTCCCGGAGATCCCGACGCGTCTCGGCGAGTACGCCGCGCGCGAGCTGGCCAAGCGCGGAGTCGACATCCGTGTCTCGACAACGCTCGACTCGGTCGACGCCGACGGCGCCGTCCTCTCGGACGGGACGCGCTTCGAGACGCACTCGCTCGTGTGGACCGCCGGCGTCACGGCCAACCCGGATGAAGCGCTCCTCGGCCTCCCGCTGGACGAGCGCGGCCGAATCATCGTCGGCCCGACTCTCCGCGTCGAGGGGCGCGAGAACGTCTGGGCGCTCGGCGACGGCGCACGGGTCCCCAACGAGGCGACTCCGGGCATGTTCGACCCGCCGACCTGCCAACACGCGCTCCGTCAGGCCCGCCGGCTGGCGAAGAACCTCAAGGGCGAGTCGAAGCCGTACCGCTACCGCATGCTGGGCCAGGTGGCGACCCTGGGCCGCTACAAGGGCATCGCCGACGTGATGGGCCTCCGATTCCGCGGCTTCATCGGCTGGTTCATCACACGGACCTATCACCTCTTCCAGCTTCCGCTCATCTCACGCAAGCTCCGCGTCGTCACCGACTGGACGACGGCGCTCTTCTTCCGCCGCGACATCGCCGAGCTCTCCATGCTCGGCCACCCGGTGCCGCCCGCGGTGCCACACGAGAAAGAGAGGGGCGCCCGTTCCCGGGCGCCCCTCTAGTCGGATTCGGCCCCCTCTAGAGGAAGCGGAAGAACGCGCGGTGCTGCTTGCCGTCGTCGCGCGTGAGCACGAGCTCACGGCACGTCCCCGCCCATTCTTCGAGCGTCTTCCAGTTGTAGTGGAAGACCCCCTGCGGGTTCACCGTCAGCGTCGAGTTCCCCGGGGTCACGGTGTCCACCGGGAACTCCCGCGGGGTAATGAACGCCGGGTTCTGGCTCGGGACCCGCAGCGTCGCGCAGTCCACCTTGCGGGAGAACGGCGAGCCGCTGTCCTTGAGAACGTCCAGTTCCTTGTAGCCATCCGCGGTGAACTTGAGCGGCACCGCATCGCCCGCATCCACCTCGTTCAGCTGCCCGTACGGCTGCACCACCGGGCTCTGGAAGCCACGCAGGCACTGCGGGGCGGTGTCGTACGCCTCGCTGTTGTCATCGCGGTTCGTCGTTCCCTGAACCGCGCTGAAGCCGAGCCCGCGGCGGGCGAACGACGCCCACAACATGCAGGTGTCTTCGCCGTCCGAGAGCTCGTCGCCGGCGGCGATGATCGCCCGGCTCGAGACGACCAACCCGGGCCCGCAACCCTGCAGCTTCAGCCCGTCGATCACGTACTGGATCGCGCGGTTGTTCCCGCCCGTGTTCCAGGCCTCGTAGATGTTCGGGTTGAAGCCGTGCTTGTCGATCTGATCCCACGTCATGTCCCAGAGGACGGCTGCCCAGCCGTGGCCCAGACCGTGCGGGAGGGCGAGTGAGGTTCCGTTCAGCCAGCCGTTCGTCTTGATGCTGTCGTACGTGAACGGCTGAGTCTCCATCGTGCGGGAGTAGGGCCTCGGGCGCAGCCCGTTGCCGGAGCGGTTCTCCTGGAAGAGCACGTACGGCACGAGCCCGCGCGTGCCCGCCGGATCGTCCAGCTCCGGGTTGAGGAGAAGCGAGATGGCCAGGAAGTCGCTCCAGCCTTCGCCCGCCTGCTCGTTGCCGCTCAGGCAGCTGACAGCGGGACCGCCGGTGAGGCGGATGGAAACGCCGTGGCCGTACTCGTGGAAGATGATCCCGGTGTCGAAGTCGCCGTCCCGGATCCCCGGATGCGCGGGGTGCTTGCGGACGTTGCCGGTCTTCGGCCCCGCGGCGATGGCGGCCTTGATCGCCGCGCCGTCGGTCGCTCCGACGGCGATGGTCGGGATGCCGGGCGGCGCCGCGACGAAGGAGCCGCCCATGATCGGCGGGTTGTCCGACGTGTGCACGATGACGAGGGCATCGGCGCCCGCCGCCTCGGCCGCGTGTGTCCGCTGGAGGTACGGGCACTCGGACGCGCTCGTGCCTCCGTCCGCCACCGCGATCCAGCTCGCGGGAGCGGGGCTCGGGTAGTTCGAGGCCAGACAGCCGAGCCCGACGTAGACCAGCGTCCGACCGGGAAGGCCGGGAGGCGTGGCCGGCGGGCCGAACCGCGCCCAGGTGGCGCCGAACTCGCCGACGCCGTCCACGACGAGCTGGTTCTGGCGGCCCAGCTGGTTTCCGGGCCACAGGTACATCTGCATCCGTGGCACGCCGGTGCCGGGCGTCGGCTCGGTCGGCGTGGAGAAGTTGGCGTTGTTGGTGCCGCTTCCGTCGGCCGCCTCGCAGCGGACATAGTCACCGCCGAGGCCGCCACGCCCGTAGTTGTTGGCCTGGAAGTTGCCCGACGCCTCGTCGAAGCCGTAGCGGTAGAGGACGTCGTGGATCATGTTGCAGCCGTAGAAGAGGTTGGTGGTCACAGCCTCGCGATACGCCTGCGAATGCTGCGAGAAATCGACCGGGAAGTCGAAGTCCAGGCCCGGGCCACCGCTCGGGCTGCCGTCGAAGTCCGCTTGCTCGTTGTCGTCCTGGTCGAGGTACGCGTGGTTGTTGTTCCCGCGCGTGATGGTGAACTCGGCACCCACCGCGCCGTCCGTGTCGTGCCACCCGAAGGGCGAGGCGAGCCCGTCGGCGGGGTTTTCGACGAGCTGGCGCGGCGCGTCGTTCGGGCTCTCGTCAGGGAGTCGGAAGACGCGGTAGCTCGACCCGTCGAGCACGGGGTTGGGCGAGACCGGATAGACGGTCGCCGCCTGCGCCGTGAGGTTGGTGCGCGCGAGCGTCTGCGCGAGATCCCCGAGGCTCTCCTCGTTCGTCCAGTCCTCGGCTGCGAGCAGCTCGCCCGTCTCGGCGTCCACGGTGGCGTTCCAGAGGTGGACGTCGGACGAGTCGTCGATCGTCATCTGCCAGGCGAGCCGAAGCCCGTCCGCGGTCGGTTGCCAGCCCAGGCGGGCCGGGATGGGCCCCTCGGCGATGCCGCCGTCCGACACCAAGGTCTTCTGGGCCGGACCGCCGCTCTGGCTGAGAATGCGCAGGTTCGCCGGGTCGTCGAGGTCGAGGCCTTCGGCCGCCGCCTCGACAGCCTGCGTCGGCCCGAGGTCCTCGTCGCCCGAGGCGCCCGAGGTGAGTCCGTCGACGAGGCTCCCGGCGGCGAAGACGACCCTGCCGTCGCGGGCGACGTTGACCGTGACGTGGCCTCCGAACACCTCGAGGGCCCGGAAGCGCTGATTCAAGTTCACGTGTGTCACGCCGCTCGCCGTGCTCCGATAGCTGCTCGTGACAACGAGGTTGGCGACGTCGGTGCGCGTCACCCCCAGATCGGCCGCATTTGTCGTGACGTGGTCGAGCGCGATCGACAGCGCATCCACCCCCGGCTGAGACTCGCCGGCCCCGTCCGTCGCCGACAAGGAGCCCGGCACGAGCACGAGCGCCATGAGGGCGGCAGCGAGGACCGCAAGCAGTCCAGGCTTCCCAAGCATAGGTACCCCCTTATGCTGCCCCGCACGGCCATCGAGGCATCGCAATACTGACAGCAGCGGCAGTCTTTACCGTTTGACTTGATTAAGCAAGGAGCGCCCGCTGCCGGGCGCTCCTCGGTCGTTTGGCGATTGGTCGGCTAGCGGAACTGGAAGAAGGCGCGGTGCTGGACGCCGTCCGTGCGCGTGAGCACGAACTCACGGCAGGTACCGCCCCAGTCGCGCTCGCTCTGCCACCGGTAGCGGAACTGGCCGCCGCCGAGCAGCTTGAGCTTCGTGTCCCCCTGCGTCTCCGTGACGAGGGGGAACTCGCGCGGGGTGACGAACTGCGGGTTCTGGCTAGGAACCTGCAGTGTCGAGCAGTCCACCTTCCGCGAGAAGGGCGAGTTGCTCGCGAGCACCTTGGACGGGTCGGTGTACCCGTCCGCCTGGAACTTCACCACGACCACGTCACCCGCGCCCGCCTGGTTCAGGGAGCCGTATGGCTCGTCGGCCCCCGCGGTGAAGTCGCGGCGGCAGCTCGGAAGCGTGTCGAACGCCTCGGTGTTGTCGTTGCGGCTCGTCGTCCCCTGGACGGCGCTGAAGCCCATGCCGCGGCGGGCGAAGGACGCCCACAGCGTGCACGTGTCGGTGCCGCCCGTCAGGGTCTCCTGCGACGCGATGATGGCCGAGCGCGCGACGAGAAGGCCGGGACTGCACCCCTGCGTCTTGAGCCCGTCGATCACGTACTGGAGCGCGCGGTTGTTGCCGCCCGTGTTCCAGGCGGCGTACGCGTTCGGGTTGAACCCGTACCGGTCAACGAGATCCCACGCCATGTCCCAGAGCGTGGCGGCCCAGCCGTGGCCGAGGCCGTGCGGGAGCACGAGCGAAGTGCCGTCCAGCCACGCGTTCGTCTTGATGCTGTCGTACGTGAACGGCTGGAGCTCCATGTTCCGGGAGTACGGCCGCGGCCGGAAGCCGGCCCCGACCCGCGTGTCGGCATAGAGCGCCCACTGGCCGTAGCCGCGCGGGCCCTCCGGGTCGTCGATCGCCGGGTTCATGAGGAACGTGATCGCGAGAAAGTCGCTCCAGCCCTCACCGGCCTGCTCGTCGCCGTTCAGGCAGTTGATGTTCGGCCCACCGGTCAGGCGGAGCGAGACACCGTGCCCGTACTCGTGGACGATCGTCTCCGAGCGGAAGTCCGCGTCGCGCATGGCCGGGCGGGACGTGTTGCGGTGCACGCGGCCCGTGGCCGGCAGCCCTGCCTTGATCGCGACCCCGGCCGCCTGCGGCACGATGATCGCCGGGATCGCGAGCGGAGGCTCCATCGAGCCCGAGAGGATCGGCGGCTCGGCCGTCGTGTTGTGGGCGAGCACGATCGCGGCCGCCCCGGCGGCCTGCGCGTTCGCCGTCTGCGTGTAGTCGTTGCACGTGCTCGTGTTGTCGACGAGCGCGATCGAGCCCGCGGGCACCGTGTACGGCTGGCACCCGTCGTTGACCGGGGCGACGCCGTCGTCGACCAGGACGATCCCGCCCGAGATCCCGGCGCCGGCCGCGTGCGGAGTGAACCGTGCGAAGTTGGCCGGGTACGTGCCGGCCGCCCCCGACGGAGCGTCGACCGTGAGCGCGTTCGGCAGCCCGAACTGGAGCCCCGGCCACAGGAACATCTGCATGCGCGGACGCCCACCGTCGTTCGCGGGCGTGGAGAAGTTGGCGTTGTTCGTGCCGGACCCGTCCTGGGCCTCGCAGCGAACATCGTCGCCGCCCACTCCGCCGCGGCCGTAGTTGTTGACCTGGAAGTTGCCCGACGCCTCGTCGAAGCCGTACTGGTACGTGAGGTCGTGGACGTTGTTGCACCAGTAGAAGAGGTTCGTGACGGCCGCGTCCACGTAGTTCTGCGGCTGGTCGTTCACGATGTCGGCCGGGAAGTCAAACGTCAGCGTCGCTCCGCCGTCAGGGTCACTCAGCGGATCCGGCAGGTTGTTGGCGTCGCGGTCCGAGTAAGCGTGGACGTTGTTGCCCTGCGTCCTCGTGAACTCGGGCCCGACGACGCCGTTCGTGTCGTGCCAGCCGAACGGCGAGGCGAACGCGTCCGCCGGGTTGGCGTCGATCGTCCGGGGCCCGTCGTTCGGGTCGCCCTTCGGGAAGGCGAACACGCGGTCGCTCGACCCGTCGATGACGGGATTCGGCGAGCCGTGCGCGGTCCAGTTGTCGGCGTTCAGAAGTGCGCCCGTCTCGGCATCCACGGCGGCGTTCCAGAGGTCGACCGCCTCCGAGTCGTCGATCGTTACCTGCCAGGCGAGCCGGAGGCCGTCCTCTGTCGACTGCCAGCCGAGCTTCGCCGGGATCGTCTCGTCGGAGATGCCGCCCCGCGAGACGACGGCCTCGTCGCCGCTGCGGCTCAGGACGCGGAGCCCGGACGGCTCGGCGAGGTCGAGCTCGTCCGCTGCGGCCTCGACCGCCTCCACGGCGCTCAGGTCCGCGTTCCCGGAGGCATCGGCCAGGTCGGCCACGAGCGCACCGGAGGCGAAGAACACGCTTCCGTCGCGCGCGACGCTGATGGTCGCGTTGCCGCCAAAGACCTCTAGGCCCCGGAAGCGCTGGTTGAGGTTGACGTGCGTCGCGCCGCTCGCCCTGCTGGGCACGACGCTCGACACGAAGAGATCCCCGACGTCGGCTGCTCCGACGCCGAGCTCGTCCGCGTTCGCGCTCACATACTCGAGCGCGACGGCCACCGCATCAGGCGGCGACTGGCCGGAATCGGACGCGGACATGGCACCCGGCACAAGCGCGAGCGCGACCAGCGTCGCGCCCAGCGCCAGGCAGACGCCCAACGGCCTGAAAGGCATTGCACTTCCCCCTTTTGCTCCCCCAGGGCGCCGCAAACCCTTTCGGGAGCGTCGCTAGAACTGACTGGCGCGCCGAGTCTGGCACCCCTGCACGCTCATGTCAAAAGGAAAGGGAGCGCCCGTTTCCGGGGCGCTCCCCCTCCGCTTCGTCGGTTGCTCTAGAGGAACCTGAAGAAGGCGCGGTGCTGCTTGCCGTCGTCCCGCGTCAGCACGAGCTCACGGCAAGTTCCCGTCCACTCTTCGAGTGTCTTCCAGTTGTAGTGGAAGACCCCTTGCGGGTTCACCGTCAGCGTCGAGTTCCCGGGGGTGACCGTGTCGACCGGGAACTCCCGTGGCGTGATCCTCGCGCCCTGGCTCGGAACCCGAAGCGTCGCGCAGTCCACCTTGCGCGAGAACGGCGAGCCGCTGTCCTTGAGAACGTCCAGCTGCGTGTAACCGTCCGCGGTGAACCTGAGCGGCACCGCATCGCCGGCATCCACATCGTTCAGCGAGCCGTACGGCTGCACGACCGGGCTCAGGAAGCCGCGCAGGCACAGCGGATTCGTGTCGAACGCCTCGGTCCCGTCGTCACGGCTCGTCGCCAAGCCGCCGACGGCGCTGAAGCCGAGACCGCGACGCGAGAACGTCGCCCACAGCGTGCAGGCGTCGCCCTTGACTTCGCCGGCGGCTCCGCCGCCGAGGACGTTGGCGGCCGCGATGATCGCGGCGCGGCCGCTGACGAACGTCGGACTGCAGCCCTGGAGCTTGAGACCGTCGACCATGTACTGCATGGCGCGGTTGTTCCCGCCCGCGTTCCACGGCAGGTAGATGTTGCCGCTGAACCCGTACTTGTCGATCAGGTCCCAGTTCATGTCCCAGAGGATCGCTGCCCAGGCGTGGCCGATGCCGTGCGGCTGGGCGAGCGAGCCCGTGAGCCAGGCGTTCGTCTTGATGCTGTCGTAGGTGGTCGGCTGGATGTTGAAGTCGCGCGAGTACGGCCGCGGGCGGATGCCGTTGCCGTGCCTGTCCGCCTGGAAGAGCGCGTACGGGCCCATCCCGCGCGGCTGGTTCGGATCGTCGAGATCCGGGTCGAGGAACGACGTGATGGCGACGTAGTCGCTCCAGCCCTCGCCCATCTGCTCGGCACCGCCGAGGCAGCTGATCCCGGGCCCACCTGTCAGGCGGTTCGAGAGGCCGTGCCCGTACTCGTGGAAGATGATCCCGTTCTCGAAGTCACCGTCGCGGATGCCCGGATGCGCCGGGTTCTTGCGAACGGTTGCGTTCGCGCCGACCGCAGCCCGGATCGCGTCGCCGTTGGCGGTCGAAACGCTCACGGCCGGAATCGTCGGTGATGCCACGAGCATGCCGCCCTCGTTCGACTCGAGGACCGTTGTGTTCGACGTGCCCGAGGACAGGATCAGCGCATTTGCCCCTGCGGCATTGGCCGCATGGGTCTTGGCGATGTTCTGGCAGCCCGCGTTGCCGCCGACCGCGATCGCAATCGCGCCGGCCGGAATGCCGGTGTAGTCCGCCGCGACACAGCCGTTGCCCGCGTTGAAGATCGGACCGCTCGTGCCGGCGTTCGTGGCAGGCGGGCCGTAGCGTGCCCACCCGGCGCCGAAGTTGCCGACACCGGCGACGACGACCTCGTTCTGGCTGCCGAGCTGATTGCCGGGCCAGAGGTACATGCGCATCCGCGGCGCGCCACCGACGGTCGGCGTGCCGAAGTTGGCGTTGTTCGTGCCGGCTCCGGAGGCCACGTGGCAGCGGACGTAGTCGCCGTTCGACCACGGGCCGCCGTTGTAGTCCATGAACTGGAAGTTGTCGGCGTTCTCGTCGAATCCGTACAGGTACAGCAGGTCGTGGAACGTGTTGCACCCGAAGAACTCGTTCGTGACGACCGCGTCACGGTACGCCTGCGCGTGCTGCGTCAGGTCGGCCGGGAAGTCGAAGTCGAGCCCCGCGCCGCCGTCCGGGCTGCCGCCGAAGTCGGGCAGCTGGTCGTCGTCCTGCTCGAGGAACGTGTGCGTGTTGTTCCCTCGCGTGATCGTGAACTCGGGGCCCACGACGCCGTTGGTGTCGTGCCAACCGAACGGCGAGGCGGTGGCATCGGCCGGGTTCTGCACCAACCGGCGGGCGCCGTCGTTCGGGCTCTCGAGCGCGATGTCGTACACGCGATAGCTCGAGCCGTCGTTCACGCGGTTGAGCGAGAAGCCGCGCGCGTCGGGCGTGACCAGCGGCGGTGCCGGAAGGCTGCCGCCGCTGACGGTCGCCGCGAGGTCCTCGTGCTCGTCCTCGATCGTCAGGTCGACGGCGTCGATGAGCTCGCCGGTGTCAGCGTCGACCGCCGCGTTCCAGATGCTGATGCTCGAGGAGTCGTCGATCTCGACCCGCCACACGAGCTTGAGGCCGTTCGCGGTCGGCTGCCAGCCCAGCTTGGCCGGAATGGCCGTGTTGGAGATGCCGCCGCGGGAGACGAGAGCCTCCGCGGAAGCCGCGCCGCTGAGGATGGTCAGCCCGGACGGGTCGGCGAGGTTCAGTCCGTCGGCCGCGGCTTCGACCGCGTCGATCGCGCTGAGGTCGGCCGCGTCGGCCGCCCCGCCGAGGCTCACCAGGCTTCCCGAGGCGAAGACGAGCTCGCCCTGGGCGTTGATGCTGACTGTGGCGTGCCCGCCGAAGACCTCGAGCCCGCGGAACCGCTGGTTGAAGTTGAAGTGCGTGACGCCGTTGTGCTTGCTCACGACTTTGCTCATGACGAAGACGTCGGCGACGTCGGCGCTCGTAACGCCGAGATCGGCCGCGCCCGCCTCGAGATAGCCCCGCGCTGTCGCCAGCGCGTCGTCGTCTGCTGTCGCTCCGGAGCTGGAAGACATCGCGCCCGGAGAGATCACGAGCGCAGTCGCCGCTACCAACGCACAGAGCGTCCAGAGTGTCTTGGACATTCTCCCCCTCCTGCCCGAAATGGGCATGACTCGAAAAAAGTGTCGCCTGCACGGACTGAGCGGATCTCGACCTGTCGCTTCTCCTTTCCCTCTCGTCCCGGACTGCGGAGAGCTCTTAGTGGCAACCCCTGGTCCGCGCGTGGCTGATCGCGGTCTGGGCGGTCACGGCAACGACCTCCCAAGAGGATCGAGACGGCATCGTCATTCCTCTCCTGCCCTGGGGCGTCTACTGACTCGGCAAGTCTTTCATCCACCCGAAAGCGGTGTCAATGAGGAAACTCGTTTTCCGTCAAGCCACGGCTTGACTGTAAACCCGACGAGAACTCGAGCCGATACAAGCCTCCATGCGCGCGATGTTGAGGCGGCAGACGGCGTCCGCACTGGGAGTTTGCGCGGTCGGCGTGGCCCTTCCCGCCACCGTCCTGCTCCTCGTCGGCCGGCACGAGTACATGCCGGGAAGCGGCGTCCACTTCTGGGGCGTCGGCTTCGGCGCGATCCTCGCGACGGTCGCCGCGCTCGCGCTCACCATCGTCGGCTGGCGGCGGAACGACGCGCGCACGGTGCTCGTCGGAACCGCCTTCTCCGTCATGGCCGCCCTGCTCGCGCTCCACGGCCTCGCAACGCCCGGGATGATCATGGGCTACGAGGGAGGCCTCGGCGCGTTCACCGGCGGCGCGACGCTGCTCCTCGGCGCGGCCGTCCTCGCGCTCGCCGCGCTGCCGACGGTCACCGAGCCGCAGAGCGTCAACCGGCTCGTCGTGCTCCAGGTCGTCCTCATCGTCGCCATCGCGACCCTCGGCGCCGTGGGCATGCTCTTCCCGACCGTCGTCCCGGACGTCCCCGAGGCCGGCGGCACGCTTGCCCTTTCACTCCTCGCGGCCGGCCTGCTCCTCTACGCCTTCCTCGGCCTTCGCGCGATCAACACCTACCTTCTCACCCGCCGCCGCGCCGACCTGCTGGTCGTCCTCGGCCTCTCGTTCCTCGCCACCTCACTCGTCGCAGCCCTGGTGCTCGACTACATGCAGCTCGGCTGGTGGCTCGGCCATGCGTTCGAGCTCTTCGGCATCGCTCTCGTCGGGATCCCGATCGCCGTCGATCTGAGCCGGGCGCAGCCGTCTCGGTCGCTCATGGGCGGCCCTCGCGCCGGCGAGCTCGTCCAGGCCGAGCAGGCGTTCCTCGGCGCACGCGTCCGCGCCCTGACCCTTCGGCTCGCCGAAAAGGATGAGTACACGGAGGGCCACACCCGCCGCGTCGCCCTGCGGGCCGTCCTCGTCGGCGAGGAGCTCGGCCTCCCCCCGAACCGCCTGCGCTCCCTGGCCACGGGCGGACTGCTCCACGACATCGGCAAGCTCTCGGTTCCCGACGAGATCCTCAAGAAGCCCGGCTCGCTCGACCAGGACGAGTTCGAGGTCATCAAGCGCCATCCCGAGTGGGGCCACAAGCTGCTCGGCGAGCTCGGCGGTTTCTCCGACCTCATCCGCCGCCTGGTGCTCGACCACCACGAGCGGCTCGACGGCGCCGGCTATCCCAACGGGCGCACGGCGCTCGAGCTCGACCTGGAGACGCGCATCCTCACCGTTTGCGACGTGTACGACGCGCTGCTCTCCGTCCGCGTCTACCGAGATGCGTGGACGCACGGCAGGGCGATCGCCCTGCTCCACGAGCAGACCGGCACCGCGTTCGACCCCGGCTGCGTTGCCGCCCTCGAACGCGTGCTCGCACGAGACGCGCTCGTGCTCGGCGTGGCAGTCTAGGAGGCCTGTCCTCCGAATTCGAACGGGCCGCCGCCTTCGAGCGGGCGATGCGGGTGCGCGCAGCCGAGCGCGTCATTCCCTTCCGCTTCGGCCACGCGTACTTCAATTCCCGCTTTCCTCGCGTCTGGGACCTCAACGCCGTCTGCGTGGAGGCCCACGGCGAGGTCGACCCCGGAGAGATTGCCTCCGACGCCGAGCTCCTGCACACGGACGCCGAGCACGACTTCCGGCGCGTGGACGTCTACCACGACGCCGTCGGGGCGGCGTGCGAGCGGTTCTTCACCCGCCTGGGCTGGGAACGGGACCGGCTCGCCTACATGGCGTACCACGGGCCCGGCGAGCGCATGGGCGGGACGTTCGAGGTCGAAGAGGTGACGAGGGCAGAGCTGCGGGACTTCCGCACCGAGATCGCGAGGGCCGAGGACTGGGCCGAGTCCGACGAGGTCGTGAACGAGGTGCTGGACGCGGGCGAGGTCTTCACCGAGGCCGGGTCCGGGCGGCACTTCGCAGTTCGCGCCGCGGGCAAGGTCGTGAGCGCGGCAGAGCTCTACTCGGACGGGCGCACCGCCCAGGTGGAGGATGTCGCGACCTCCCCCGACAACCGCGGCCGCGGCCTGGCGAGCGCGGTCGTGCTGCGCGCCGTCGAGGAGGCGGTCGCCTCGGGCCACGACTTCGTCTTCCTGATCGCCAACGACGGGAGCTGGCCGAAGGAGCTCTACGCCCGCCTCGGCTTCGAGACCATCGGGCACGCCTGGACCTTCCTCCGGAAACCTGCCCTGATCGCGCCTACGTAAGCTCGCGAAGGGCCGGGCCGAGCGCCTGGCTCAGCTCGAGCACGTCCGCGAAGAGGTCGCCGTCCCGTTCCACCCGGCCGAGGACGACCTCCATGGTGAACGCGCCCGGGTCGAGGTCCTCGGTGACCTCCTCCCATCTGAGCGGCGTCGAGACGGGCGCGCCCTCCTTGGGGCGCACCGAGTAGACGGACGCGATCGTCTTCCCCTCGGCGTTCTGGTTGGAGTCGATCAGCACGCCGCGCCGCTTCGCCTTCACCCACTCGGTCGTGACGAGGCCGGGGTGCAGGCGTGCGAGCGTGCCGGCGACGATCTCCGAGAACTCGCGCGTCTGCGCGTACGTGTGCCGCCGCTGGATCGGCACGAGGACGTGGAAGCCGTCCGCGCCGCTCGTCTTCGGGACGCCGACGAGGCCGAGCGCGTCGAGGACGTCCTTGATGAGCCGGGCCACGCGCACGACCTCGGGGAACCCCACGTCGTCGGAGGGGTCGAGGTCGAACAGGACCCAGTCCGGCCGCTCGGGCTTGTCCACCCGCGAGTACCAGGTGTTCATGTCGATGCAGCCCATGTTCGCCATCCAGAGGAGCGCGAGCTCGTCGTTGACGATCGGATAGCGGATCGTGCGCTTCTCCCTCGTCTGCCGCGAGGTCGACCGGTACGCCCGCGTCGGGATCCAGTCGGGCATGTGCGAGGGCGCGTCCTTCTGGAAGAAGTGCTTGCCCTGCCAGCCGTCGGGAAAGCGCTTCATCGTGAACGGCCGGTCGCGCAGGTGGGGGACGAGCACCGGCGCCACCTCCCGGTAGTACGCGATCAGATCGCCCTTCGTGATCCCCTCGTCCGGCCAGAAGGCCTTGTCGAGGTTCGAGAGCTTCAGCGTGCGCTTGCCCTTGCGGATCTCGCTGGGGAGCGGTTCCTCGCGGTGCACCTCGGTCGCCTCCTTGTCCTCGCGGAGCCCCTGGTACACGGGCGCCCGCAGGCGCCCGTCGTGTGTCCACTCGGCGAACTTCACCTCGGCCACGAGCCTGGGCTCGACCCAGACGACGTCGCCCTTTCGCACCTTCGGGATCTTCGGCACCTCGCGGAAGGGCGTCGAGTCGCGCTCGAGCGGCCGAAGCTTCGCCAGCAGCCGGTCGATCTCGTCCTCGGTGAACCCGCTGCCGACGTTGCCGACGTACTCGAGCTCCTTGTCCTTGCGGACGGCGAGCACGAGCGAGCCGAAGCGGCCTGCCCGCCTGCCCTGTCCCTTCGTGTAGCCCGCGACGACGAACTCCTGCCGGCCGGTCGCCTTCACCTTCAGCCAGTCACGGGTTCGCTTTCCCGGCTGGTATCTCGACTCGACCTTCTTGGAGACGATCCCCTCCAGGCCCTGCTCCTTCGCGGCCGCGAAGAGCGCGCCGCCGTCGTCGAAGGCCTGCGAGAGCCTGATCGCCTTCTTGAAGTCGACGACCTCCTCGAGGCGCTCGCGCCGCTCGCGGAGCGGGAGGTCGACGACCGGATCGCCGTCGATCTCGAGCACGTCGAAGACGTAGAGGACGTGAGGTCCCTTGCCCTGCTGCATGACCGAGAAGCTCGCGCGCCCTTCGTCGTCGAGCGCGCAGACCTCGCCGTCGAGGACGACGTCGGGCGTGCGAACCGCGCGCTCGAGGGCGCGGGCCACGACCTTGAAGCGCTCGGTCATGTCGAGCCCCCGCCGGCTCGTAAGCGTCGCATCGCCGCCCGTGACCCGTGCGACCGCCCGGTAGCCGTCCCACTTCACCTCGTGGGACCAGCCGGCGCCGGTCGGCACGTCCTCCGCGAGAGTCGCCAGCATCGGCACGTACTCGGCCCCGCGCTTGCGCGCCGCGGGCGCCGCCTCGTCCTGCTTGCGGAGCAGGAGCCAGTTCTTCTCGTTCCCGTCGAGCTTCGCCGGCACGAGCGTCCAGACGCCCTTGAGACGCTCGCCGTCGAGCCGGACCGTGAGGCCGCCGTCGCGCTTCTCCTCCAGGAGCTCATAGGTGCCCGTGTCCCAGATCTCGACGGTCCCGGCTCCGTACTGCCCGGCCGGGATCTCGCCGGCGAACGTCGCGTACTCGAGCGGGTGGTCCTCGACGTGGACGGCCAGGTGCCGCTGGCCGGTCTCGAGCGGCACGCCCTTGGGGACGGCCCAGCTCGCGAGCGCGCCCCCGCGCTCGAGCCGGAAGTCGTAGTGGAGGCGCCGCGCGTCGTGCCGCTGCACGACGAAGATCGGCTTGGCCGACTTGCCGCCGTCGCCGCCGAACGGCTCCGGCGTCGCACCCCGCTTCCGCTTCCGCTCGTACTCCTTCAGGCGCGCCACGGCCTACAGCATGCCTGCCCGTCGAATTTCCGCGCACGAGGTTTGGCCCGTTCCCCTCCGGGGGTAAGAAGAGGCATCCTCTTCGATCGCCGACCGGGGGGTTGGCTAACACGGGGCCGGTCTTGTACCGGCCCCTTGTCTTTGGACAAGGGGTCACAAGCAGGCGGGGATAACCCTGTGGACGCTGTGGATTGCGGGGGTCCGACCCTCTACTCGAGGTAGAGGCCCATCGTCCGGAAACGGCGCCGTCTCTGGCGTCGCCGCTCGTCGGACTCGAGAGGCTCGACCTCGGCCAGCGAGCCCTTGAGGGACTCGGCGAGCAGGCGCGCCGCCTCGTCGGAGTCCGTGTGGGCCCCGCCGGGCGGCTCGGGGACGATGCCGTCCACGACGCCGAGCTCCTTGCAGTGCACCGCATCGGGCTTGAAGGCTGCGGCCGCCTTCTTGGCCTCGCCTGCGTCGCGCCAGAGGATCGCCGCGCAGCCTTCCGGCGAGATGACGGAGTAGATCGCGTTCTCCTGCATGAGCACCCGGTCGGCGAGCGCGATGGCCACCGCGCCGCCGGACCCGCCCTCGCCGATCACGCACGCCACCGACGGGACTCCGAGCCGCGCCATGAGGAGCTGGCAGCGGGCGATCCAGCCGCCCTGCCCGTGCTGCTCGGCGGTGACACCCGGATACGCGCCCGGGGTGTCGACGAGCGTAACGACGGGAAAGCCATGGCGGTCGGCGAGCTCCATCGCCCGCATCGCCTTGCGGTAGCCCTCGGGGTAGGTCATGCCGAAGTTGCGGTGCGTCCGCTCGCGGATGTCCCGGCCCTTCTGGTGGCCGACGAGCACGACCGTCCGCCCGTCGAAGCGCGCGAGGCCGGCGACGATGGCCGGGTCGTCCGCGAAGGCTCTGTCCCCGTGCAGTTCCACGAAGTCGTCGCACATGCGCTCGACGTAGTCGAGCGTGTAGGGCCGGTCCTGGTGGCGTGCGAGCTCGACCGAGCGCCAGACCTCGTCCTCGCTCGGCTCGGCGGCGATGCGGTCGAGCTGGCGCTTGAGCCTCGCCATCTCGCCGGAGACCCCGACGCCGCGCAGGAGCGGCAGGTCGCGGAGCTTCGCCAGGCGTTCCCTGAGCTTCAGCTCTTCCGCCTGGGTCGAGGGGCTCTCGCTCACGATCCCCGCGAGAACATCGCGAGCAGGCGGCCGACGAACGGGCGCAGCTCCGCCCGCGGCATGATCGCGTCGACGTGGCCGAAGCGCGCGTTCGACTCGGCGAGGCCGAAGTCGTCCGGGAGCTTCTCGCGCGTGGT